>NZ_CP186695.1:2480161-2805604 GCF_049532975.1 Sphingomonas sp. MS122
CGGCGGGACTGGCTGGTGCGCATGGGATTCCTCCTAATCATTTGCGGCGACTCGTGCCGATATGTGGTTGTAACGAATAGTCTAACGCAAATGTCCATTCGCTGAACGATCATTGGTTGGAACGGAGTGGTGCGCGCATATCCGTAACCCGCGCGGACGCATCGTCGCGTCGCGCATCGGCTGGCGATTTTGAGGAAAACTCGCTGGCTCCCTGAGTAGGATTCGAACCTACGACCGTCCGATTAACAGTCGGATGCTCTACCGCTGAGCTATCAGGGAACACCAGCGAGGGCGCGCCTATACGAAGGGGTTTCCCGCATTGCAAGCGCGTTGAGGCGGGTTTTTGTCGGCTTCGCCGACACGGCGCCAGCCCGCTCTCCCGTCCGGCCACCCGGCGGCAGTATCATATGGATGGCCGGGTGGGGGAGCGGGGCGGCGCCGCCACCCAAATCAAGCCACGAACTGTTCCATCGTGATGCGGTCGTCGAGCGCATGCTCGGGGTCGAACAGCAGCGTGAGATCGCGCTTGTGGTCGATCGCGATGTCGACGCGCGCCACTTCGCGCACTTCGCGCTGGTCGGCGACCGCGCTCACCGGCCGCTTGCCGGGGTCGAGCACGCGCAGCGAGATGCGCGCCTTCTCGGGCAGGATCGCGCCGCGCCAGCGCCGCGGCCGGAACGGGCTGATCGGGGTGAGCGCCAGCAACTGGGAACCCAATGGCAGGATCGGCCCGTGCGCGGAGAGATTGTAGGCGGTCGAGCCCGCCGGGGTCGCGACCAGGATGCCGTCGCACACCAGCTCGGGCAGCACGATGCGGTCGTTCACCGTCACCTCGAGCTTCGCGGTCTGCCGCGTCTCGCGCAGCAGCGACACCTCGTTGATCGCGGGCAGCACATGCGTCTCGCCGTCGACGGTGGTCGCGGTCATCACCAGCGGCGTCACCTTGAACGGCCGCGCGCGGGCGAGGCGCTCGTCGAGCCCGTGCGGCTCCCACTCGTTCATCAGAAAGCCGATCGTGCCGAGGTTCATCCCGAACACGGGGAGGCTGCGATGCTTCTCGAGCAGCATGTGCAGCGTCTGGAGCATGAATCCGTCGCCGCCCAGCGCGACGAGCAACTCGGCTTCATCCAGATCGACCCAGTCGTGCGCGGCGATCAGTTCGTGCGCCGCGGTCTCGGCGGGGTTGGTGGGCGAGGCGAGAAGCGCCCGGCGGAACGTCGTCATCCGCCGGTCACGCTCATATGGCGGCCGACCGCGGGCGCCGCGCCGCGCTCGACGCTGAAGTCGTGGCGCGCGGGCTTGGCGGCGAGCGCGTCGTCGATCGCCGCATCGACCGCGGCGAGCCCGCCGGCGCGGATCGCCGCCTTGAGATCGACCTGGTCCTCATGGCCGAGACAGGTGAACAGCTTGCCCTCGGTCGTCAGCCGCACGCGGTTGCAGCTCTCGCAGAAATTGCCGGTGAGCGGCGAGATCAGGCCGAGCCGCGCGCCGGTCTCGCCCACGCGCCAATAGCGCGCCGGGCCGCCGCTCGAATGGCTGTCGCGGGTCAGCGTGAAGCGCCGCGACAGATCCTCGAGCACCTGCGTCAGCGGCACGAACCGGTCGGCGCGGTCCTCGTCGATCGCGCCGAGCGGCATCGTCTCGATCAGCGTCAGGTCCATGCCGTTCGCGCCGGCCCATTCGAGCATCGGCGCGATCTCGTGGTCGTTGAGGCCCTTGAGCGCGACCATGTTGATCTTGACCGCGATACCCGCCGTCTGCGCCGCGGCGATGCCGTCGAGCACCCGCGCGACGTCGCCGTGGCGGGTGATGTGGCGGAAGGTCGCCGGATCGCGGCTGTCGAGGCTGACGTTGATCCGCCGCACCCCGGCTTCGGCCAGCGTGCCGGCATGTTCGGCCAGCCGCGTCGCGTTGGTCGTCATCGTCAGCTCGTCGAGGCCCGGACCGGTCTTTGGCCCCACCTGCCGCCCCAGCCGCCGCACTAGGTCGATCGCGTCGCGCCGCACCAGCGGCTCGCCCCCGGTCAGCCGGATCTTGGTCACCCCGCGCGCGACGAAGCGCTCGGCGATCAGCGCGATCTCCTCCAGCGCGAGCAATTCGCTGCGCGGCAGGAACGTCATCTTCTCCGCCATGCAATAGCGGCAGCGCAGGTCGCAACGGTCCGTCACCGAGACCCGCAGGTAGCGGATCGTGCGGCCATGGCGGTCGATCAGGGCGGGCGCAGTCGCCATGCACAAGCAGCTAAGCCGTTGATGGCTTCGCAGCAAGCCTTGGGTTAGGGATAGGTCCGATGAATGATCCCGCGCCCATCCCAGCCACGCCGATGACCGGGCGCGAGCGGCCGTTGTTCCTGCTTTCCTTCCGCCAGCGCGACGAGCTCGCCGGGCTCGCCGCCGCCGCCGGCTGGCGGGTGGTCGCCGCGCGCCGCGCCGACGGCGCCGAGCGGCGGCTGCTCGCGAGCGGCGCGGCGGTGGCGGTGGTCGATGCGCGCGGCGCGGTCGAGGAAGGGCTGGCGGCGGTGCGTGCGCTCGCGGGCGCGGCGGCGGCGACCGGGAGCGCGCTGCTCGCCTTGGTATCGCGCGGCGACGCGGCGCGGCTCGACGCCTTTTACGACGCCGGCGCCACTCATTTCCTCGCCAGTCCGATGCGCGAGCCCGAGTTCGTCCAGGCGCTGCGCTTCGCCGCGCGCCATGCCGAGCGGGTGAGCGGCGAGGCGATCCCGCTGTCCGGCACGGGCGAGACGCTCGGCTGGCGCTACGATCCCGCGCTCGCTTCGGTCCAGGTGACCCCGGCGCTCGCTGCGATGCTGGGCCTCGGCGAGCAGCCCTCACTGCGCGCACTGCTGCGGCGGGTGGAGACGACCGACCGCGCCGCGCTGCGATCGGCCTTCGCGCGGCTGCGCGATGGCCTGTCCGCCACCGCCTTCGCGCACGAGCTCAGCGGGGCAGGGCGCGTCGTCGAGCATCTCCAGCTCGATCCGCGGACCGGCCGCGTCCATGCGCTGATCGAGCGGCTGGGCGAGGTCGATGCCGGCGCGGCGGTGCGCGACGCGCTCACCGGGGTGAACGACGGCGCCGGGGTGCGGCGCTGGATCGAACGGCGGCTGGGCGAGGGACATCGGGTCGGCGTGGTGCTCGCCGCGCTCAACCGGTTCGAGATGGTCAACACCGCCTATGGCCGTGTCGCGGGCGACGCGCTGCTGCGCGCGGCGCTGGCACGGCTGACCGAGGCGGCGCGCGAAGTGCTCGGCCGGCGCTTCGTCGCGGCGCGGATCGCCGGCGCCGAATTCGTCGTCGCCGCGGACGGCGTCGCGCCGGAGTTGCTCGACGCCGCCGCCGTGCGGATCGAGGAGGCGCTGGCGCGTCCGTTCGTGATCGGCGACGAGATCGTGCCGCTCGGCGCGCGCACCGCGACCGCTGCGGCCGAACCCGGCGACGGCGCGGCCGACCTGCTGCGCCGCGCGAGCGACATGCTTGCAGGGAACGACGCACTCGCCGGTACGGTGCCGGTCGATGCGCTGGCGGTGGACTTGCGCCGCGCGCTCGACGCGGGCGAGATCGAGCTGCGCTTCCAGCCCCAGGTCGCGGTCGCCACCGGGATCGTCGCGGGCGCGGAGGCGCTCGCCCGCTGGCGCCATGCGAGCGGCGAGATCGGTGCCGAGATGCTGTTCGCCGCGGCCGAGCGCGCCGGGCTCGAGCTCGCGCTGTCCGAACACATCCAGCGCCTCGCGCTGGCCGATGCGGCGCGCTGGCCCGCGGCGCTGCACGGCCTGCGCCTGTCGGTCAACGTCACCGCCGCCGATGTCGCGCGCAGCAACTTCGCCGACCTGTTCCTCGACTGGGTCGACGCGAGCGGTTTCCCGCGCGGCCGGCTGACGGTCGAGATCACCGAGGGCGGGCTGATCGGCGACCTCAGCGAGGCGGCGCGACTGCTCGCCGAGCTGCGCACCGCCGGCTGCCGGGTCGCGATCGACGATTTCGGCACCGGCTATTCGAGCCTCGCCTACCTCAAGGCACTCCCGCTCGACTATCTCAAGATCGACCGCAAGCTCACCCAGGACATCGCCGGCTCGGCGCGCGACCGTGTGGTGGTGCGCGGGGTGATCGACATGGCGCGCTCGCTCGGCCTCGCGGTAGTGGCGGAAGGGGTGGAGACGCAGGAGCAGCTCGAGCTGCTCGCCAAGGAGGGCTGCCAGTTCTACCAGGGCTATCTCTGCGCCGAGCCGCTCACCGCCGACGCGCTGTCCGCTTTGGTCGAGGGCCGGTGAGCGACCCGCGCGACGTCAGCGGCGTCTGGTACGGCCGCTATTTCGCTTCCTCCTGGGAGGTCGAGGAGAACAGCTTCATCGCCCATCTCGACGAGGCGGGCGGCGCGGTGGGCGGCATGATCACCGAACCCGACACGACCGGCGTCGAGGATATCCGCCGCGCCTTCGTCACCGGCACGCGCACGGGCGCGAAGCTGCGCTTCACCAAGCAATATGACCCGGCGGGCGCGCTCGCCCATTCGGTCGCCTATGCGGGAACGATCAGCGCCGACGGCACCGAGGTGTCGGGCGAATGGCGCTTCTCGGGCCATCACGGCAGCTTCGTGATGAACCGCGAGGCGTTCAGCGTGGAGGAACTCGACGAGGAAGCCGCGGTCGACGAAGACATCGTGATCGAGATGGACGGGCCGATCGCGCCCCGATAGTTTCGCCGAAACCGGGAGGATTGCCATGATTCACCGCCGCGGCCTGTTCGCGCTCTTCGCCCTGCTGCTCACCGCCGCGCTGCTGCCCGCACCGGCCGCGGCGAAGGACTTCGCCTCCACGCGCATCACCGTGACGGTGGCGGGGAAGGGCAAGGGCAAGGACGTGATCCTGATTCCCGGCCTCTCCTCCTCGCCGCGGGTGTGGAGCGAGATGATCGCGGCCGTCCCCGGCTATCGCTGGCACAAGGTCCACGTCCATGGCTTCGCCGGCACCGACAAGGGCGGCAACAGCACGGGCGACGTCGCCGCGCCGGTCGCCGAGGAGATCGCCCGCTACATCGCCGAGCAGAAGCTCGGCAGCGTCGCGGTGATCGGCCATTCGATGGGCGGGACGATGGGCATGATGCTCGCCGCACGCCATCCGGCGAGCGTGTCGAAGCTGATGGTGGTCGACATGTTTCCCTTCATGGGCGCGATGTTCGGCGGTCCCAACGCGACCCCCGAGACGCTGCGGCCGATCGCCGACGGGATCATGACCCGCATGCGCACCGCGCCCGCCGATGCCTATGCCAAGCAGCTCGAGGGCACGATCGCCAGCATGGTCGCGACCGAGAACATGCGCGCCGGCGCGCTCGACGACGCGATGAAGTCCGACCGCGACGTCTCCGCCCGCGCCTATGGCGAGCTGGTGATGACCAACCTGGTGCCGGAGCTGTCGAAGATCACCGCAAGGACGGTCGTGCTCTACGTCTCGCCCAAGGGCGCGCCCGTGACCGATGCGCAGATGGATGGCTATTACCGGATGTCCTACGCCCCGCTGAAGGGCGCGGTGCTCAAACGCGTGCCGAACGCGGCGCACTTCATCATGTGGGACAACGCCCCGTTCTTCCAGGGCGAGGTCAAGGCGTTCCTGGCGGGGTAGGGGCCGTTTGTTTCCCAACTGTCATCCCGGCCTTGTGCCGGGATCCACCGGGAGGCAAGGTGACGGGCAAGCGGATCGATCGCATTGCGTGAGGCGCCGTGGATCCCGGCACAAGGCCGGGATGACGATCAAGGCGCGCGTCGCCGCCCTAGTCCAGCGCTTCGAACGCCCCCGTCTCGAAATCCTCGCCGAGCAGCGCGACGATCCGCTCCGCCACCACTTCCGGCGGCTTGACGCTCTCGGGCGCCTCGCCCGGATAGGCGCGGGCGCGCATCTTGGTGCGCGTGGCACCCGGGTTGAGCAGCGCGACGCGCACCTTCGTCAGATTGCGCACTTCCTCGCCATAGCTCAGCACGAGGTTCTCGAACGCCGCCTTGGTCGCGCCATAGAGGCCCCAGAAGGCGCGGGGCTTGCGCGCGACGGTGGAGGTGAGGGCGATCACGCGCCCCGCCTCGGCCTTGCGCAGCAGCGGATCGAACGCTCCGAGCAATGCCGCCTGCGCGCTGACGTTGAGCGCCAGCACCTTGGCCACTTCCTTGGGATCGAACGCCGCGATCGCCGCCAGCGTCCCCAGCGCGGCGGCGTTGAGCACGAGGATGTCGAGCTTGCCCCAGCGCTCGGCCACCGCGGCGGCGAGGCGCGGGATCGAATCGCTTTCGAGCAGGTCCATCGGCGCGATCGTGGCGGTGCCGCCGGCGGCGTGGATCGCCTCCTCGACCTCCTCGAGCCCGCCCACGGTGCGCGCCGTCAGGATGACGTGCGCGCCCTGCGCGGCGAGCGCCCTGGCGGTGGCGGCGCCGATGCCGCGGCTCGCGCCGGTGACGAGCGCGACGCGCCCGGAGAGTTTCTGGTCGGTCATGGGGATCAGGCCGGTTCGTCGAGCAATGCGAGCTGGTCCGCGGCCTGCTCGTTATGGTCGGTGAGGGAGGTCGGGTAGTCGCCGGTGAAGCACGCGTCGCAATAGCGCGGCAGCACGTCGCCGCGCTCGGCTTCGCCCAGTGCGCGGTAGAGCCCGTCGATCGACACGAACGCCAGGCTGTCGGCCTTGATGAACTCGGCCATGCCCGGCACATTCATCTTCGCCGCGAGCAGCTTCGAGCGCTCGGGCGTGTCGACGCCGTAGAAGCAGCTGTGCGTCGTCGGCGGGCTGGCGATGCGCATGTGCACCTCGGCGGCGCCGGCCTCGCGCATCATCTCGACGATCTTGAGGCTGGTCGTGCCGCGCACGATCGAATCGTCGATCAGCACGATGCGCTTGCCCTGGATCAGCGCGCGGTTGGCGTTGTGCTTGAGCTTGACGCCGAGGTGGCGGACCTTGTCGCCCGGCTGGATGAAGGTGCGGCCGACATAGTGCGAGCGGATGATGCCGAGCTCGAACGGAATGCCCGACTGCTGGGCATAGCCGATCGCCGCGGGCACGCCCGAATCGGGCACGGGGACGACCAGGTCGGCCTCGACCGGCGCCTCGATCGCCAATTCCGCGCCGATCGCCTTGCGCACGGTGTAAACCGAACGATCCTGCGCGATCGAATCCGGGCGCGAGAAATATACCCATTCGAAGATGCACGGCCGCGGCGCGATCGCGGTGAACGGCCGGATCGAACGCAACTCGCCGTCCTGCACGATCACCAGCTCGCCCGGCTCGACGTCGCGGACATAGTCGGCGCCGACCACGTCGAGCGCCACCGTCTCCGACGCGAAGATGAAGGTCTCGCCGAGCTTGCCCATCACCAGCGGACGGATGCCGAGCGGGTCGCGGCACGCGATCATCCCCTCGGGCGTCATGCAGATCAGCGAATAGGCGCCCTCGATCTGCTTGAGCGCGTCGATGAAGCGGTCGAGCAGGTCCTTGTAGCCGCTGGTCGCGACGAGATGGATGATCGTCTCGGTGTCCGACGTCGACTGGAAGATCGACCCGCGCTGGATCAGCTCGCGGCGCAGGTGCAGCGCGTTGGAGATGTTGCCGTTGTGCGCCACCGCGAAGCCGCCGCTCGCCAGCTCGGCATAGAGCGGCTGGACATTGCGCAGCGCGGTCTCGCCCGTGGTCGAGTAGCGGACATGCCCGCACGCGACCGAGCCGGGCAGGCCACGGATCACCTCGTCGCGGTCGAAATTGCCCGCGACATGGCCCATCGCGCGATGAGTGTGGAAATGCGCGCCGTCCCAGCTGGTGATTCCGGCGGCCTCCTGGCCGCGGTGCTGGAGCGCGTGGAGCCCCAGCGCGACGAGCGCGGCTGCGCCGTCGGCACCGGAAACACCGAAGATGCCGCACTCTTCGCGCAGCTTGTCGTCGTCGAACGGATTTGTGGTCAGCATCGGCCCTTCGCGGGGGATTCGTGGTCGATGGGCGCGCATATAGGCGCTCGATCGGCTCTTGTCGCCTGTTTGTCACATAAACCTTGGGACCTCAGCGTTTCCGGATGCGTTGCTTGGCCGAACGGCAAGGAGAGTGACCCGTGACGAAGGACCACGGCCCGACGGTCAAGAGCGACAAGGTCTACGAGGACCTGCGCGAGGCCGGCGCCAGCAAGGAAAAGGCCGCGCGCATCGCCAACGCCTATGCCGGCGGCACGATCGACCATGACGGCACCCATCTCGAGAACCGCAGCAAGGACGAGCTCTACGACGAGGCGAAGGAGATCGGCATCGAGGGCCGCTCCGACATGGACAAGGACGAGCTGGTCAAGGCGATCCGCAAGGGCTGACGTGGCGCAGTCTCTCCACTTTTTAGCCCCTCCCGCTTGCGGGAGGGGTTGGGGAGGGCCTTCTTCTCCTTCTCGCAACGAGCAAAGAAATCCTATCGTCACCCCGGCCTCGTGCCGGGGGCCACTCAGCTCCCGCGATGCCGATGAGCTTCTCGCGCATCGCTTGCCTCCCGGTGGACCCCGGCACGAGGCCGGGGTGACGATGGAGGATGGGCTATCGATCCGTCTTCGACTCCGTCGATGAGACTCCAGTTACGTGATCGATTCTCTCGTTCGCACTGACCTGTTTATCTCGTTTTAGGCGGGCGGCGCCTTCCGTTAGCCTCCCTCCAGAACCACACCATAAGGAGGGATCAGCACATGGACGCGAAGACCGGATCGATCGACGGTGGCGGCTGCCCGATGCACGAGCCGGGCGGCATCCGCGCCCTGCTCGGCCGCACCAACAAGGACTGGTGGCCGGAGATGCTGGCGACCGAGATCCTCAACCCCAACGGCCCGTCCAACCCGATGGGCGCCGACTTCGACTATGCCGCGGCGTTCAAGCAGCTCGACTATGCCGCGCTCAAGGCCGACCTCGTCGCGCTGATGACCGACAGCCAGCCCTGGTGGCCGGCCGACTACGGCCATTACGGCCCGTTCTTCATCCGCATGGCGTGGCACGCCGCCGGCACCTATCGCACCGCCGACGGCCGCGGCGGCGCCAACAGCGGCCAGCAGCGCTTCGCCCCGCTCGACAGCTGGCCCGACAACGGCAATCTCGACAAGGCGCGGCGCCTGCTGTGGCCGATCAAGCAGAAATACGGCAAGCACATCAGCTGGGCCGACCTGTTCATCCTCACCGGCAACGTCGCGATCGAGTCGATGGGCGGCCCGGTGTTCGGCTTCGGCGGCGGCCGCGCCGACGTGTTCGAGCCCGAGCGCGACATCTACTGGGGCTCGGAGGACAAATGGGTGAACGAGGGCGTGCAGACCCGCATCGCCCCCGAGCACGGCATGCACGAGCTCGAAGGGCCGCTCGCCGCGATCCAGATGGGCCTCATCTACGTCAATCCCGAGGGGCCGGGCGGCAACCCCGATCCGCTCCAATCGGCGCGCGACATCAAGGCGACGTTCGAGCGCATGGCGATGAACCATGAGGAGACCGTCGCGCTCACCGCCGGCGGACACACCTTCGGCAAGGCGCACGGCAATGGCGACGCCTCGCTGCTCGGCAAGGCGCCTGCCGGTGCCGATCTCGCCGCGCAGGGTTTCGGCTGGGTCAGCGGCCATGAGAGCGGCGGCATCGGCGAGCACGCCGTGACAAGCGGGATCGAGGGCTCGTGGGTCAACACCCCGACGCAGTGGAGCGAGAACTATTTCCGCCTTCTGCTCGACTATGAGTACGAGTTGGTCCGCTCGCCGGCCGGCGCGCAGCAATGGCAGCCGGTGAACCAGAAGGAAGAGGACATGGCCCCCGCGGCGCATGATCCTTCCAGGAAGGTTCCGACGATGATGACCACCGCCGATATGGCGCTCAAGGTCGATCCCGAGTTCCGCGTGATCTCGGAGAAGTTCCGCAACGACCATGAGGCGTTCAAGGACGCCTTCGCCCGCGCCTGGTTCAAGCTCACCCATCGCGACATGGGGCCCAAGGTCCGCTACCTCGGCCCCGAAGTGCCCGAGGAGGATTTGATCTGGCAGGATCCGATCCCCGCCGGCACCATGCCGTCGGACGCCGACGTCGCGGCGGTGAAGGACAAGATCGCGGCAAGCGGCCTGACCGTCAGCCAGCTGATCAAGACCGCCTGGGCCTCGGCCAGCACCTATCGTAAGTCCGACTATCGCGGCGGCGCCAACGGCGCGCGGATCCGCTTCGCGCCGCAGAAGGACTGGGAGGTCAACGAGCCGTCGATGCTCGCCAAAGTGCTCGAAACGCTCGACGGCCTGCGCGGCAGCCTGTCGATGGCCGATGCGATCGTGCTCGGCGGCGTGGTGGGCCTCGAAAAGGCGATCAAGGATGCGGGGTTCAATGTCCCGGTCCCCTTCACCGGCGGCCGCGGCGACGCGACCGAGGAACAGACCGACGCCGACAGCTTCGCGGTGATGGAGCCGGAGGCCGACGCCTTCCGCAACTATGTCGGCAAGAAGAAGCTCGCGGTGCGTACCGAGGAGATGATGCTCGACCGCGCGTCGCTGCTCGGCCTGTCGGTGCCCGAGATGACCGTGCTGATCGGCGGCCTGCGGGTGCTCGGCGCCAATCACGGCGAGCGCGGCCACGGCCACTTCACCAGGCGCGCCGGCCAGCTCACCAACGACTTCTTCGTCAACCTGCTCGACATGACCAACGTTTGGCGGGCGGTCGAGGGGTCGGATGATCAGGAATATGTCGCGACCGACCGTACAAGCGGCGGGGAGACCTGGCGCGCCACCCGCGCCGACCTGATCTTCGGCTCCAACGCCGAGCTGCGCGCGGTCGCCGAGGTCTATGCCGAGCGCGGCCATGAGGAGAAGTTCGTCAAGGACTTCGTCGCGGCCTGGACCAAGGTGATGAACGCCGACCGCTTCGACCTAGCCTGAGCGGCGTCGACGCGATGAAAGGCGGCCGCGGCGGGGTTACCCGCTGCGGTCGCCTTCGCGTTGCCTGCTGTCCGCCGCGTGCTAGACTGGCGCGATGAGGCTGAGCATCCCGCTGATTGCCGCGCTCGCGCTTTCCGCCGTACCGGCGCAGGCATGCCGTGTGATGCGGCCGCCGCTGGATCGGATCGGCGGCGCCTATCAAAGCAAGATCATCGCATCGGTTGCGCATGTTCGCGTCGTGGAGTCGCGCGATCTCGGCCAGCCGCGCGGCGATGCGAAGCCCTGGGAGGCGACGGCTCGCGTCGAGCGCGTCGTGCGGGGTTCGAACCCTGTTCGGAAGGTCCGCTTCTCGCAGGGTTGGGGGTCCGCTGCCTGCGATCTGGGCTACGGCAGGCCACAGCCGGGCGACCGATGGGCGGCATATTTCTGGAATCACCCCGAAAAGGGGCAGCAGGTCTGGCTGGCCCTTCCGCTTCAGGTTTCGGATGAGATCGAAGGCGAGCTTCGCAAGCGGCACCGCGCGCGCTAACACGCGCCCATGACCGACCCGCGCGACTCCACCCTGACCCTCGACCCCAAATACGACGCCGCCGGCCTGATCACCGCCGTCGCCACCGACGCCGCGACCGGCGAGCTGCTCATGCTCGCCCATATGAATGCCGACGCGCTGGCCAGGACGCTCGACACCGGCGAGGCATGGTTCTGGTCGCGCAGCAAGGGGCGGCTGTGGAAAAAGGGCGAGACCTCCGGCAACGTCCTGCGCGTGGTCGAGGCGCGGATCGACTGCGACCAGGACGCGCTTTGGCTCAAGGTCGAAGCCGCCGGCCCCGCCTGCCACACCGGCGAGCGCAGCTGCTTCTTCCGGCGGGTCGAGGGCGGGAAGCTGGTACGCGACTCATGAGGCTGGCCGCGGCGGGACTGCCGTTCCTCCTTCTCGCCGCCTGCTCCGGCGGCGGCTCGGCCGGCAACGCCGCCACCCCTCAGGACCTCGAATCCGCTGCGATCGAACGCGGTCTCGTCCGCGATCCCTCGGACAGCGACGTCACCGGCCTCTACGCCCGCGACACCGACCGCGTCTGCGTGATCCGCAAGGGCGACGCCTATCGCATCGGCGCGTTCGTCGACTATGGCGACGGCCTGTCCTGCGCCGGCTCCGGCACCGCGACGCGCGCCGGCGAGACGCTGTCGGTCCGGCTGGAAGGAAAGGGCGGCATCGCCTGCGCCTTCGACGCGCGCTTCGACGGCGAGCGCATCACCTTTCCCGCCAATGTCCCGGCCGAATGCGCGCGATTCTGCGGCCCGCGCGCCTCCTTCGCCGCGCTCGACGCCGATCGCCTGAGCGAATCCGCGGCCGAGGCCCGCGCCCTGCGCAGCGCCGACGGCGCCCGCCTTTGCGAAGATTGACGTTAACGTAAGGCGGGCGTAAACCGGCCTCATGGCAACGACCGTGAAGCATGTGGCCAGCTTCGCACCGATTGAGGCACGGCCCGACAAGGAGAGTTTTTCGATCTCGGACCTGTGCGCCGAGTTCGAGGTCACGGCGCGGGCGCTGCGCTTCTACGAAGACGAGGGGCTGATCGCGCCGGAGCGCCGCGGTCTCGCGCGCATCTATTCGCATCGCGACCGCGCGCGGCTGGCCTGGATCCTGCGCGGCAAGCGCGTCGGCTTCAGCCTTGCCGAGATCCGCGAGATGATCGACCTCTACGACCTTGGCGACGGCCGCAAGACCCAGCACCAGGTCACGCTCGACAAGTGCCGCGCGCGCATCGAGCTGCTCGAGCGCCAGAAGGTCGATATCGACGCCCATATCGCCGAGCTCGAAGATTTCGTCGCGGTCCTCGAGGGCCGCGCGCAACCCGCCAAATAAGAACAGGACCGAGAGAGATGCCGCAATATACGCCCCCCGTGCGCGACACCCGCTTCGTGCTCGACAAGGTTCTCAAGATCGACCGCTACGCCAACCTCCCCGGCTTCGCCGCCGCGACCCCCGACGTGGTCAGCGCGGTGCTCGAGGAGGGCGGCCGCTTCGTCGCCGAGGTCCTCTTCCCGCTCAACCACAGCGGCGACCAGCAGGGCTGCACCCGCAACCCGGACGGCAGCGTCACCACGCCCGACGGCTTCAGGGAAGCGTACAACCAGTTCGTCGAGAGCGGCTGGGGCACGCTCTCCGCGCCCGAGCAGTTCGGCGGGCAGGGCATGCCGCACGTCGTCTCGACGGCGTTCCAGGAGTTCATGATCTCCTCGAACATGGCCTTCGCCATGTATCCGGGCCTGACCCATGGCGCGATCGCAGCCTTGCTCGCCAAGGGCAGCCCGGAGCAGCAGGCCAAGTACGTGCCGAAGATGATCTCGGGCGAGTGGGGCGGCACGATGAACCTCACCGAGCCGCAATGCGGCACCGATCTCGGCCTGATCAAGACCCGCGCCGAGCCCAATGCCGACGGCAGCTGGTCGATCACCGGCACCAAGATCTTCATCTCCGCCGGCGAGCACGACCTCACCAGCAACATCATCCACCTCGTTCTCGCCAAGACCCCTGGCGCGCCGGAGAGCAGCAAGGGCATTTCGCTGTTCGTCGTGCCCAAGTTCCTTGTCAACGACGACGGCAGCCTCGGCGACCGCAACGCCGTCTCGTGCGGCTCGATCGAGCACAAGATGGGCATCCACGGCAACTCGACCTGCGTCATGAACTATGACGGCGCGACCGGCTGGCTGGTCGGCGAGGAGATGAAGGGCCTCGCCGCGATGTTCATCATGATGAACGCCGCGCGCCTCGGCGTCGGGCTCCAGGGCCTCGGCATCGGCGAGGTCGCCTATCAGAACGCCGTCCAGTACGCCGGGGACCGCCGCCAGGGCCGCGCGCTCACCGGCCCGGCCGAGCCCGACGAGAAGGCCGACACCCTCTTCGTCCACCCCGACGTGCGCCGCATGCTGATGGAGGCCAAGGCGATGACCGAGGGCCTGCGCGCGCTGTGCCTGTGGGGCGGCCTCCAGGTCGACCTCGCGCACCAGGCCGCGACGGAGGAGGAGCGCCAGCTCGCCGATGACCTCGTCGGCCTGCTCACGCCCGTGATCAAGGGCGTCGGCACCGATGCCGGCTACAAGATCGCGACCGACGCGCAGCAGGTCTATGGCGGCCATGGCTACATCGCCGAATGGGGCATGGAGCAATATGTCCGCGATGCCCGCATCTCGATGATCTACGAGGGCACCAACGGCGTCCAGGCGATGGACCTGGTCGGCCGCAAGCTCGCCCAGAATGGCGGCCGGGCGATCCAGGCCTTCTTCAAGGTCGTCGGCGAGGAAGTCGCCGCCGCCAAGTCCAAGCCCGAATTGGCGAGCTTCGCCGAGGCGCTGGAGAAGGCCAATGGCCAACTCCAGGCCGCGACGATGTGGTTCATGCAGAACGGCATGCAGAACCCCAACCAGGTCGGGGCGGGCGCCTACAGCTACATGCAGCTCACCGGCATCGTCGCGATCGGCCTCATGTGGCTGCGCATGGCCGAAGCCGCGGTCGAGGCGCTGGCGTCAGGCGAGGCCGAGGGAGCTGATTTCAATCGGGCGTTCCTCGAAGCCAAGCTGGTCACCGCGCGCTTCTACGCCGAGCGCATCATGCCCGACGCGGGCGCGCTCCGCCGCAAGATCGAGGGCGGCGCCGACAGCATCATGGCGCTCCCGCCGGAGATGTTCCGCGCGGCGTGAGAACGGCCGGCCTTGTACCGATCGCCCGCTCGGCGTGACCGGCGACTGAAGCGGGCGGCGGCGCTGGTCAGAACTCGCCTTCGTTCTTCTGCCTTCGCAGGTGGATGACCTGCGCGGTCACGCCGATGACGAGCAGGGCGAGAAGCGTGGCTTGCGCCCCCAGCAGGAGCGGCGAGTTCATCTCGGTGACCAGGGGATGGCCATCCGGCACGCGGCGCAGGATCTCGCTCACGGTCGGTACCATCAGCAGGAATGCCGTCAGGCTCAGGCAGATCGTCTCGATGAACATCTTCGCGCGTTTCGGGCCCGGCAGCCAGCCGACGCCATAGCCTGCCGCCAGCAATATCAACGTGACGCTGCCGATCACGTAGCTCACCGGCTGATGCGCGATGGGAAACACCGAAACAGCGCCAACCAGCATGAAGACAAAATAGGCGGCGCCGGCCCGCGACCGAGGTACGATCCGGCCATGGCGCGCGAACATATAGGCGGCCAGCGGGATGGCGGGCAAGCTCCCGAGCGTATGCACCCAGCCGAGCATCGAGATTCCGAACATTTCGTTCCTTTCGAGAATCCTACCTTCTGATTGGTAGGCTTGTTTGCAAGATGTCGCGCCGCGGCCCAAAAGGCCTAGGCCCGGCCGGTCAGTCGTTCGAGAAGCGGGCGCATCACCGCGCCGAACGTCTTCGGCTCACCATAAGCGCGGGCTGACAGCATGGCGCCATGCACGGTGGCCATGAACAGTTCCGCCTCATCTTGTGGCGAACCGGCGAGGCGGATGCTGCCATTCTGCGCACCTCGCTCCAGCACCGACGCCAGCCAGCCTGAAAGCGTTCGGAAATGCGCCCTGACCTCCGCCACGACCGGGTCGGGCAGAACAGGGATTTCACTTGCCAGGAGCGCGCAGATGCAGATCGGCGCGCTGGCATCTGCGATGCAGGATTCCCAATAGCCCGTGTAGGCGCGAAGTTGTTCTAGGGGGTCGGGCAGATGGTCTTCGAGGCTCGCCATACCCGCCCGCGCTTCCTCCCGGTAGCGCGCCACCAGCGTGCGCACGAGATCGACCTTGCCCGGAAAGTGGTGATGGATGCTCGCCTTGCGGATCCCCACCACGACGGCAATGTCGGCATAGCTGAAGCCGTTGTACCCGCCGGCCACGATCAGCGATCGCGCGCATGCCAGGATGTCGTCGAAGGTCGTGGAAGCACCGCTCATGCGACCAATCTACCTACTGGTAGGTTTGTGGTCAACCTACTTGGAGGAACGACCGGCCTTGCCGGCCGTCTCCGGCAGCATATCGACCCCATAGCGCGGCCATTCCGGCCGGATCAGATGGTGCCGCACATAGGGCGTGCCTTCGCAGGTCAGCTCGAACACCGTCGTCGGGTCGTCGGGCGCCGCCTCGGGCAATCCGACCAGCCGCAGCGACCAGGCATCCTGCTCGAACTTCACCGGCTCCCCGGTCTTGAGCAGCCGCGCTGAGAGCACCTTGCTCCGCACCCCGCCCACCGCGACGACCGTCTCGGGGCGAAGGAAGTCGAGCATTGCGGCCGCCGGGCTCTTCGACGGCCAGCAATAGACATGGACGTAGAGCTTGTCCTTCGCCTTGGTGAAGTTGGTGTAGTTGCCGAACGCCCCCGCGGCGCGTCCGTCCGCGTCATAGATCGACGCCCCGTTGGTCTCGAGCCAGTCGCCGACGCGCTCGAGGATCTCGACCGAGGGCTGCGGCACCGATCCGTCCGCCTCCGGCCCGATGTTGAGCAGGAAGTTGCCGCCCTGCTGCACGCACAGGGTCAGGTCGTTGACGATCCGCCTGGGCGATTTCCATTCGTCGTCGGTGCGCTGATAGCCCCAGCCGAGGTTCATCGTCTCGCATGTTTCCCACGCGCGGCTGTCGGCCGCCACGCGGTGCTCGGGCGTCGAGAAGTCCCCGGCGAGGCCATTGCGGTTGTTGACGACGATGTCGGGCTGGAGCTCGAACACCATCCGGTTCATGTCCGCGGCGCGCCACTGCGCCGGGGTCAGCGGCCAGTCGACATCGTACCACAGGATGTCGATCTTCCCGTAATTGGTCAGCAATTCGCGGACCTGCGCATGGGCGAAGGCGACGAAGCGCTCGCGCGCCGCCGGATCGTCCTTGCACCGCGCGCCGTCGGGATGGTGCCAGTCCATCAGCGAGTAATAGAGCCCGACGCGAAGCCCTTCGGCGCGCGCCGCCTCGACGAACTCGCGCACGATGTCGCGCCTCGCGCCCTGCCGCACCGAATTATAGTCGGTCTGCCTGGTGTCCCACAGGCAGAAGCCTTCGTGGTGCTTGGTGGTGAGCACCATGTATTTCTGCCCCGCGCGCTTCGCGAGCCTGGCCCATTCGCGCGCGGCGCCGGGCTTGGGCCGGAAATGCCGCGCCAGCCGCTCGTACTGCGGGATCGGGATGCCCTCATTCTCCATCGCCCATTCCTGGTGGCCGATGATACTGTAGAGGCCGTAATGGATGAACATCCCGAACTTGGCCTCGTGCCACCACTGCATGCGGCGCGCCCGCGTCGCCTCCTGATAGGGGAGCTTCGCCGGGACCTCGGCGGCGCTGTTGCCGTCGGCCTCCTGGGCCTGGCCGGACGCCGCGACGAACGGCAGCGCGCCGGCCGCACCGGCATAGGCGAAGAAATTCCTGCGATCGATGCGGTTCACCCTGCGCCTCTCCTGTCCGGTCCAATCACGGCTGGCCGCAACCTGTCTTACAGGAGTAGGCAAGCGACGCAAGCAGCCCCCACCCAATCCCCCTTGAGCCGCCGCGCCGTCGCGCCATAACAGGCGCATGCTTCTCCCCGACATTCCGCTCCAGCCGCTCGAGCGTGGCCAGCTTCACGTGATGCGCTTCGCCGGTGCGATCACCACCACGTTCCTCACCGCAGGCGCCGCGGCGGCGGGCTGGGGGCTCGGCCATGCGCTTCCGTGGCTCCCGGTCTGGGCCGTGCCGCTCGGGGTCGCGCTGCTCGGCCTGTGGTCGATCGCGCTCGCGCCGCGGCGCTGGGCGCGGTGGGGCTGGGCGTGGACGGGCCGGGAGCTGCACGTCGCCTCGGGCTGGCTGACGCGCAGCCACACCATCGTCCCGGCCTCGCGCGTCCAGCATATCGACGTGACGCAGGGGCCGGTCGAGCGGATGTTCGGCGTCGCCACGCTGGTGCTGCACACCGCCGGCACCGCAGGCAGCGAGGTCGACCTGCCCGGCATATCGCGCGAGACCGCCGAGGAGATCCGCGACGCGATCCGCGAGCATCTCTCGGGCGATCCCTGGTGAGCGAGGGCGCGAGCGACCGCGTGGGCGATCACGGGCCGAAGCGAGTCCATCCGGGCTCGATCGCGATCGATTTCCTGCGCCGCGCGCCCCAGACGGTGATCGGCCTTCCCGCGATCGCCGGCTGGAGCTCGGGGCGCGGGATCGGCTGGATCCTGCTCGCCGCCGCGGTGGTGGGCGCGGTGATGCTGTTCTTCACCTGGATCGGCTGGCGGCGCTTCACCTACACCGTCGCCGCGCACGAGCTGGTGATCGAGCGCGGGCTGCTCAACCGCAGCCGCCGGTCGATCCCGCTCGAGCGGATCCAGGACGTGTCGATCGAGCGCAAGCCGCTGGCGCGCTTGTTCGGCCTTGCCGAGGTGCGCGTGGAAACCGGCGGCGGCGAGAAGGACGAAGCGGTGCTCGACAGTGTCTCCGTCGCCGAGGCCGAACGGCTACGCGCCGCGCTGCGCGGATGCAACTTGGGAGCCGACATGTTCTCCGTTGCCGAGGGAAAAGTGGAAACTCCCGAAGCCGCCGCTCTTCCCGTCATTTTCCAAATGTCCCTTCCGCGGGTACTGCTGCTCGGCACGTTCAGTTTCTCGCTGGTCTGGATCGCCGCGCTGTTCGGCGGCCTCCAGTTCGTCGACCAGTTCCTCGACCTCGGCTGGGATCGGCTGCGCGACTGGGCGGAGGTGGCGGAGGACGAGGTCCGCGCCCGCTTCAGCGTGACCGCGGCGCTGATCGTCGCGGTGCTCGCGCTGGCCTTGGGCGTGGTGAGCGGCGTGGTCCGAGCGCTGCTGCGCGACTATGGCTTCACCCTGCGGGCAGGCGCCGGCCGCTTCCGCCGCACGCGCGGCCTGCTGACCCGGAGCGAGGTGGTGGTGGCGATGCGCCGCATCCAGCTCGCGATGGTCCAGCGCGGGCCGCTGCGCGGGTTGCTCGGCTGGAATGCGCTGAGTTTCCAGACGCTTGGCGGCAGCAACGATCCGAGCGGGCGGCAGGTGATGGCCCCGCTCGCGCGCGAGCATGAGGTGGCATGGATCGTCGATATCGCCGGTCTGCCGCCCTTCGAACGTCTGCCCCTTCGCTCGGTAGCGGCCGGGCACGTGATCCGGTCACTGGTGCTCGCGCTGCCCTGGCCGATGCTGGTGATCGGCGCGGCCGTGATGGCGACGCCGCTCGCCTGGCTCGGCCTGCTGCTGCTGATCCCGGTGGCGATCGCCGCGCTGCTCCAGCGCCGCTTCCACCGCTACGCATTGCGCCATACCAGCCTGCAGGTGATGCGCGGCGTGATCGCCCAGCGCGACTGGATCGTGCCGTTCGAGAATGTCCAGGTGGTCACGCTGCGCGCGGGCTGGCTGCAGCGGCGGCTGGGGATCGCGAGCGTGCTGGTCGACACCGCGGGTGCGGGCGGCGGCGGCGCGCCGGACGTGGTCGACCTGAGCCTTGCCGATGCGCGCGCACTGGCGACCGGCTTGGTCGAACGGATCGGCTAGCGTCCCGCGGCGGGCGTCGCGCTTGGCTGTGGTGCCGGCGCCATCACGGTCGGCGGCGTCACTTCGCTCTTGCGGCGAATGCCGGCAAGACCGTCCGGCGCCGCCGGCTTGGCGGCAGGATCGACACGGATCGCATTGAGATCGGGCGTGATGGTCGGAGCGATTATGGCGGGTGTGCGGCGCATGCACTGCACCGGGCTGGGGCGCTTGAACTCGTTGCAGTTCCACAAGGCCTTGCCGAACCCCTGGGTCTGATCGCGCAGATAGCTGAACGACATCGCCTCGATCTGACCGGGGTTGGGCGCGGTACCGGCGGCCGGCACCTTGCCGTGATCGGTCCAGCCGAGAAACTTGCAGAAGGGCCGCTCGCCGCAGGTGCGGATCGCGAGCGCAGCAAAGGCATCCGCGCCCATGTTGCGGTCGAGCGCGGCATGGAAGACGTTCCTCGCTTCCCCCGTCACCGGCTGCGGGATCGCGCTTTCGGGGATGACGGCGGGGTCGATCGCCACCCCTTCGACCGCCAGGGCCGCCAGCGCCACCGGGTCGCTACCGGCGGGATGGGCGGGAGACAGGCGCGCCATCTTGGCGATCACCGGCTCGGCGCCGGCATAGGCGCGGCGGAAGGCGGGCGGCGTGCCCCACCAGCCGGTCCAGCGGAAGAACAGATGTGTGTGCACCTCCGCCACCTTGTCGAGGCTCGCGCTCCAATAGGGCACCACCCAGTCGGTGTGGTAGTGAGTCGCGTGACCGACTTTTGTATAGACATATCCAGCGAGCGCCTGCCGAGCGATGTCCTGCGCGCGCGCCCAGGCGACGGGGGAGGGGGTGCGCGCCATCGCGCCGTCGCAGGTGAAGGTGAACTGGCAGCCCGTGCGCCGCTCCTGGCCCTGGAACACCACGCCGCACACCGATTTGGGAAAGGCGGGATGGCGCATGCGGTTGAGCACGACCTGCGCCACCGCGCGCTGGCCGACGGCATCGTCGCCAGCTTCGTACCAGGTCGCCGCGGCGAGGCAGTCGATGGCGCGCGCGCGATCCTCGGCGCTGCCGGTGAGGAAGAAAGGTCGCGCAGCCGGGTTGGGTGCGGTCGAGAAGGGGATCGAGGCGTTGTAGATCCGCGCCTCGTCGCGCGGCAGCGCGGCGAGGCGGACCGGCTCGACCTGCGGCAGCTCGGCCTTGGGCACCACGCGCTTGGGCCGGGCGATCTCGGCGAGCGTGGGGCCGTCAACCGGCACGCGCGGCGCGTTCAGCACGACGAGCAGTGGAACGAGCACCGCGACCAGCGCGGTGAGCACGAGCGCGACCCACAGGCCGGGCGCGATCCGCGGTGCCGGGTCGGCGGAGAGGGCGAGGCTGGTCACGGGCGTGCGATGGTCCTGTCGAGCGAAAGGCCGACGCCCATAACGTACGCGTGACGAAGTTGGAACCGTCGTGGGCGAGCCGGAGCGGTGGCACGTGCCGCCGCTCCGGCGCTGCGATCAGCTCTCGGGCAGGAAATCGGGTACGCTGAGATAGCGCTCGCCGGTGTCGTAGTTGAAACCGAGCACGCGCGATCCGGCGGGGAGGTCGGGCAGCTTCTTGGCGATCGCCGCCAGCGTCGCGCCCGAGCTGATCCCGATCAGCATTCCCTCTTCGCGCGCGGCACGGCGGGCATATTCCTTGGCGTCGCCGGCGTCGACCTGGATCGCGCCGTCGATCGCGTGGGTATGGAGGTTGCGCGGTACGAAGCCCGCGCCGATGCCCTGGATCGGATGCGGGCCGGGCTGGCCGCCCGAGATGACCGGCGAGAGCTCGGGCTCGACCGCATAGACCTTGAGATTGGGCCAGCTCTTCTTGAGCGTTTCGGCGACGCCGGTGATGTGGCCGCCGGTGCCGACACCGGTGATGATCGCGTCGATCGGCGAGCCGGCGAAGTCCTTGAGGATCTCCTGCGCGGTCGTGCGGACATGGACGTCGACGTTCGCCGGATTCTCGAACTGCTGCGGCATCCACGCGCCGGGGGTCGATTCGACAATCTCGATCGCGCGCTCGATCGCGCCCTTCATCCCCTTCTCGCGCGGGGTGAGGTCGAAGGTCGCGCCATAAGCGAGCATCAGGCGGCGGCGCTCGAGGCTCATGCTCTCCGGCATCACCAGCACGAGCTTGTAGCCCTTGACCGCCGCGACCATGGCGAGGCCGACGCCGGTGTTGCCGCTGGTCGGCTCGACGATCGTGCCGCCGGGCTTGAGGCTGCCGTCAGCTTCGGCCGCTTCGATCATCGACAGCGCGATGCGGTCCTTGATCGAGCCGCCGGGGTTCGAGCGCTCGGACTTGATCCACACCTCGGCGCCGGGGAAGAGGCGCTGGACGCGGATGTGCGGCGTGTTGCCGATCGTCTCGAGGATGGTGTTGGCCTTCACGTCTTCGTCTCCTCAGCAATAGGCTCCACAAGGGTCACGGGCGGATCGAACGTGCGAGCCCTCCGCAATTCGGGGAAGATACGCGCCCACCACGCAGTTACCAAGATGGCCAGAACACCGCCGCCCACGGTCGCGACGACGGGACCGATCGCGGCGGCGAGGAAGCCCGAGCGTGCCTCGCCGAGCTCGTTCGAGCTCGAGACGAACAGCGTCGAGACCGATCCGACCCGCCCGCGCATCGCATCGGGGGTATAGAGCTGAATCAGCGAGGAGCGGACATAGACCGAGATCATGTCGAATGCGCCCAGCGCGGCGAGCGCGGCGAGCGAGACGAGCACTGCCGGGGCGAAGTCGCCGCCGATCATCGACGGGCCCCACCAGCTCTTCATCAGCGGGCCGGCCCAGCCGAAGATGACGGTCGCGGCGCCGAAGCCGACCACCGACCACAGCATCTTCACGCCGACATTGGTCTTGAGCGGGCGCCACGACAGCACCAGCGCAACCGCCACCGCGCCGACCGCGGGCGCCGCGCGCAGGTGGCCGAGACCGTCGGCGCCGATCATCAATATGTCGCGCGCATAGATCGGCAGCATCGCGGTGGCGCCGCCGAGCAGCACCGCGAACATGTCGAGCGAGATCGCACCGAGCACCAGGCGGTTCCGGCGGACATAGTGGAGCCCGTCGACCATCTGGCGGAACGGGCTTCCGGTGCGCGCGATCTGGCTGCGCGGCACCGGGCCGACCAACAGCATCATCAGCAGCGAGACGAGGAACAGGCCGCTCGAAACGGCGTAGGGCAAGGCAGGGGACGCGGCGTAGAGATAGCCGCCCATCGCCGGCCCGGCGATCGAGCCGACCTGCCAGGCCAGCGCGCTGAGCGCGATCGCGGTCGGGAGCGATGCTGCCGGCACGAGGTTGGGCGCCAGCGCCTGCTGCGCGGGGGCGAGGAAGGCGCGGGCGACTCCGAGCAAGGCCGCGACCCCGAACAGCGCGAGAAGCGAGACCGTGCCGTGCCAGGTGAGCCAGGCAAGGCTCAGTGCGCAGAACACTTCGAGCGCGATCGCGGTGCGGATGATCCAGCGCCGGTCGAGCCGGTCGGCGACCCAGCCGGTGACCAGAGTCAGCGCGAGCAACGGCAGGAACTGGGCGAGTCCGACCAGGCCGAGCTGGAGCGCGGCCCGCTTGATGCCCATGGTCTCGCGCGCGATGTCATAGACCTGCCACCCGATCACCACGACCATCGACAGCCCCGCCAGCGTCGAGGCGAGCCGGGCGATCCAATAGGCGCGGTAATTGGGGATGGTGAAGGGATGGGCGGCCATGCGATCCTGGTGTCAGGCCGCCCATCGGAACGGAGCGGCGTCACCGCGCCTCTAGGGTCTCCGCACCGGGTCGCGCAATGAAGGATTCGTCAGGCGAGCGAGACGTCGGCGACCTTGTCGCGATAATCCTGCTTGGGATCTGCGCCGAGCAGCATCTTCACCCCGGCGAACAGGCTGTTCTCGTTGAGCCAGATCTGCGCGTGCTCGGCGTCGAGGCGAAGGAGTTGGAGCCTGGGATCGTCCTTGCCGCCCTCGTACCACGCGGCGACGAACGGGTTCCAGAGCTTGTCGATCATCGCGCGGTCGTTGTCGGGCACGAGATTGCCGTGGATCGTCGCCCACAGCTCATGCCCCTTCGACGCGAAATGCGCCATTGCGCGGTTGCTCTGGCGCATCGACTGAACGAGACCGTTGTCCTTGGTGGTGAAGAACCAGATCGGGCCGCCGTCGCGATCGGTGTCGCGCAGGGCGGTCATGGGCTGGGCGTGACCGTCATCGACCCCGTCGAGGCCGAGGAAGATGGTGCGGTCATCGTCCAGGGCCTTCCAGAATTTCTCCTGTAGTTCCTGCGGGCTGGGCATTGTGCGTCTCCTGTCGGGATATGCAGCAGGAACGGGTGGCGGGTGGCCGGGTTCCGGTCGTACGCCTCGCGGCGCACTCAGCCAAGGGCGGGAAGCGGAGGCCGGCCGGCGATATAGGCCCCGGCCGGCCGGTCGAGCGGAAAGCCGATCTGGCTGAGGCGGCCAAGCAATTGCCGCGCACGATTGGCCAGCGCGAGCCGTGCATCGGCCGCCTGGGGGCTGTCGAGCAAATCGGGCGTGATCACCAGCCCTTCGGGCACGCGGCGCAGCTTGCCGGCGGCGACCAGCGTCTCGATGTTGCGCGACACGGTCGCGTAGGGGAGGCCGAGGATCCGCGCCACGGTGCTCGGCTTGACGGGGGCCAAATGGATGCCTGCGCTATGGGCGAAGCGGCGATTGGCCCATTCGATCGCGAAAATCAGCGCGAGCCGCGTCCAATTCTCCTTGCGCTGGTGATGGCATTCGACCGTGGCGAGAAGCAGGTCGAAGGCGATGCCGATCCCGCCGCGCGGGTCATAGGTCACGCCGGGCCGCGGCTCGGACAGCATGAAATTGGCAGCGCGCACGTCCTCGACGAGACGCACGAGCAGATCGTGGCACTGGTCCGCCATCTGCGCCACGCGCGGATCGCAGATCACCTGCAGCGGCACCGCCAGGCCAGCCTCGCTGCGAACGAGCAGTCCCGCGTCGATCAGCATGTTGGCCTGGCGCCGGATCGTCTCGAACGGTCGCGCGAGCGAGGCGGCGAGGGCGTTGACGCTCACCGGGTGCGAACGGCCCGGCCCGGCATCGAACGGGCCGCACGCCCGCGCGGCGGCGGCGAAGATCATCGCGCGGTTGGGCGAGCCGAACGCGCCGATCCCCGCCGACATGGCGCAGGCCGCGAACTCTGCCAGCAATCCTTCGAACAACGGTCCCTGCAGGGGTGCCGCAGCCTGATGCTGTTGGGCTGGTTCAAACGCCATCGTGCGACGGCAATCCAGCTATGACGTTACAACGCACCAACGCCTTGAATTCCCCCAATTCGAGGTGAAGTGAAGGCGGAATTGGCGCGATGCGCAACGCGTCAGCTACTCATTTTGCGCGAATGAGCCTGAGAGTGTCGCCATTTCGGGTAGTTTTGATGACGTGGTCACTTCCTCGCGACGCGCCGGGATCGTTCTCAACGCTGAAGCTTCGCCATGATCGTCATCGCCTGCTCGCTGCCCGATTTGGGGACGATCTCGCCCATCCGGTCGGTGATCGCCGCCCAGCTCGCGGCGACGCCCTCGGGGGTGAGCTCGTCGCCCTGGAGCCGCACGCCGGGCGTCAGCGTGACATAGGCGGCCTGGAACACGCCGGCGCCGGCGCCGATGATCATGTTGGTCGGCGCGTCCTCGCTCACCAGGAACAGCGCCGCCGGCGCCACGCTTTCGGGGGTAAACGCCTTGAACGCCGCCTCGGGGAAGATGTCCTCGGTCATCCGCGTGCCCGCGGTCGGCGCGATGGTGTTGACGCGGATGTCGTATTTCGCGCCCTCGAGATAGAGCGTCTTGGTGAGGCCCGCGAGGCCGAGCTTGGCGGCGCCGTAATTCGCCTGGCCGAAATTGCCGAACAGGCCGGTCGACGAGGCGGTCATCAGGATGCGGCCGTAATTCTGCTCGCGCATCGTCGCCCACACCGCCTTGGTGACGTTGGCGGATCCGTTGAGGTGCACGTCGACGACGAAGCGGAAATCCTCCGGTTCCATGTTCGCGAAGCTCTTGTCGCGCAGCACGCCGGCATTGTTGATCAGGATATGGACCCCGCCCCATCGCGCCTTGGCTTGGGCGACCATCTCCTCCATCTGGGGATAGTCGGTGACGCTGCCGCCGTTCGCGATCGCCTCGCCGCCGGCCGCCGCAATTTCCTCCACGACCTTGAGCGCCGCGTCCGAATGGCCGGTGCCGTCGCGGGTCCCGCCGAGATCGTTCACCACCACCTTGGCGCCGCGCCTGGCGAGCTCGAGTGCGTAGGCACGGCCGAGGCCGCCGCCTGCGCCAGTCACGATGGCGACGCGTCCGTCGAAGCTGATGCTCATGTCCCCTCCCTGTGTATGAGACTTCTAGTGACGCCTGGTCCCTTGATTCACAAGGGACGGCAAAAGGTGGTTAGCTTCGCGTAAGGGTTGAATCGATATCGACGGGGGCGCAGGAGTCGATCCATGTCGTCCGGATCAACTCCGGGGGGAGCGTTCAATGTTTCGTTGGCTGAGCGGCCGGGTCAATTGCATGCGCGGGAAGCACGCGCGTTCGGAAACAGCCGTGCGCCCGGTGGGCGGCACCTATGAGAGCAAGTGCGCCTATTGCGGCGTGCCGATGCTGCGGCTCGCCAAGCGGAGCTGGATCGTCAAGCGCTAGGGCGGCGCGGCGCCCCTGCGCCACGCCGCTTGCGGTCAGCCGCCGCGCTGGCGGCAATTGTCGAACTGACCCTTCTTGCAGATGGGATATTTGTCCATCGGCGGGGGCGGCGGGAACGCCTGAGTCGGGGTCTGCGGATTGGCCTGGAACACCACCTGCTGGCCCGGCTGCGCCGGGGCGGACATCGGCGGGGTCGCGGGCTGATAACCGCCGACCGGGTCTTCACCCGCGGGTGCGGCCGGAGCGGCCGGCGCCGGCGCCGTGGGGGCCGTCTCCTGGGCAGGCGGAGTCGTGGTCTGCGCATCCTGGGCAAGGGCGGCGGTGCCGCTCATCGCGAGCGCTGCGGCAAAAGCGAGCAGCTTCATGGCATGTCCTCCTGACATTTGTCGGTCAGAGCGAGTTCGCTCGGCCCGCCAACGCATCAGGCGCTGAATCTATCCCCGAAACGATCGCCGCCCAATCAGCGCGAAGTTGACAAAGTTGACACTATCGAGGGGTGTCAGTCCTCGTGCGAGCCAGCCTCCATGCGCCGCGATAGCGGAATCCGCGATTGGATCGGCGGCCGGCCAGGGGCGTGCGGAGCAGCACGCAGCATGACATTGTCAAAGAGCCTGAACCTCAATTCGAGCAGGCGGAATCCAACATTGCAAGCGCGAGTTGCCTCGCTCCGGCTCAGTGCCCGGCGTCGAGCGCGTAGCCGGCGGAGCGGACGGTGCGGATGATGTCGGGGCGGTTGCCGATGTTGATCGCCTTGCGCAGCCGGCGGATATGGACGTCGACCGTGCGGCTCTCGATGTCGCTGTCATGCCCCCATACCGCGTCGAGCAGCCGCTCGCGCGAGAACACCCAGCCGGGATGCTCGAGGAAATGCTTGAGCAAGCGGAACTCGGTCGGGCCGAGCGGCACGACGTCGCCGCCGCGGCGGACCTTGTGGCCGACCGTGTCCATCTCGATGTCCGAATAGGTCAGCGCCTCGCCCGCCAGCGCGGGGCGCACGCGGCGCAGCACCGCGCCGACGCGGGCGACCAGCTCGCGCGGGGAGAAGGGCTTGGTGACATAGTCGTCGGCGCCGGTCTCGAGCCCGCGCACGCGGTCCTCCTCCTCGCCGCGCGCGGTCAGCATGATGATCGGGACGTTGGCGGTCTCGCTCATCCGGCGCAGGCGGCGGCACACCTCGATCCCCGACAGGCTCTCGACCATCCAGTCGAGCAGGACGATGTCGGGCGCGCTTTCCTTGGCGAGCAGCAGCGCTTCCTCGCCGTCGGGCGTGTGGCGGACGTCGAAATCCTCGCGCTTGAAATGGTAGGTCAGCAGTTCGGCGAGGGCCGCATCGTCCTCGACCAGCAGCATGCGTGCGCGGCTCATAGGCTCAATTCTCCGCGGTATCCGTATCGCGATCGGCCAGATACTGTCCGGTCGCGGCGAAATACACCATCTCGGCGACGTTGGTCGCGTGGTCGCCGATCCGCTCGATATTCTTGGCGACGAAAAGGAGATGCGCAACCTCGCTCACCGTGCGCGGGTTCTCGACCATATAGGTCACCAGCGTGCGGAAGATGCTGTCGTAGAAATCGTCGAGCCGGTTGTCGCGCTCGGACACGCGGATCGCCGCCTCGGCGTCGCGCGAAGCGAAGGCGTCGAGCACGTCGTGCACCATGTCGCCGGCCATCTGCGCCATCGCGGGCAGCACCGAGATCGCCTCGATCCGGCCGGTGTCGGGGGTGTGGACCAGCGGGACGCGCTTGGCGATGTTCTTGGCATAGTCACCAATGCGCTCGAGCACCGCCGCGATCTTGAGCGCAGCGACCACTTCGCGGAGGTCGTCGGCCATCGGCGCGCGCAACGCGATCACGCGCACCGCGAGCTTCTCCACCTCCGACTCGATCGCGTCGATCGTCTTGTCCTTGGCGCGGACCTGCTTGGCGAGGTCGGTATCGTTGCGCTCCAGCGCCAGCATCGCGTCGGCGATCGCCTCCTCGGCGAGGCCGCCCATCTGCGAGATCAGCGCGCGCAGATGGCCGATATCCTCGTCGAACGCCTTGACGGTATGTTCGTGACCGGTCGCCATTAGCCGTTACTCCTAACCATATCGGCCGGTGATGTAGTCCTTCGTGCGCTCCTGCCGGGGCGCGGTGAAGATCTGGTCGGTCTCACCATATTCGACAAGCGTGCCGAGGTGGAAGAAGGCAGTGCGCTGCGAGACGCGCGCGGCCTGCTGCATGTTGTGGGTGACGATCACGATCGCGTAGCGGCCGCGCAGCTCGTGGATCAGCTCCTCGATCTTGGCGGTGGCGATCGGATCGAGCGCTGAGCAGGGCTCGTCCATCAGGATCACCTCGGGATCGACCGCGATCGCGCGGGCGATGCACAGGCGCTGCTGCTGGCCGCCCGACAGCGCGGTGCCGCTGTCCTGGAGGCGATCCTTGACCTCGTCCCACAGGCCGGCGCGCTTGAGCGAGCGCTCGACGATCTGGTCCATGTCGCTCTTGGCGCGCGCCAGCCCGTGGATGCGCGGGCCATAGGCGACATTCTCGTAGATCGACTTGGGGAAAGGGTTCGGCTTCTGGAACACCATGCCGACGCGCGCGCGCAGCTGAACCACGTCCATCGACTTGTCGTAGATATTCTCGCCGTCGAGCGTGATGTCGCCCTCGACCCGCGCGCTCGCGACGGTGTCGTTCATGCGGTTGAGCGTGCGCAGGAAGGTCGACTTGCCGCAGCCCGACGGGCCGATAAAGGCCGTGACATGCTCCATGTCGACGTCGATCGAGACGTCGCGGATCGCCTGTTTCTCGCCATAGAAGACGTTGACGCCGCGCGCCGACATCTTGGCCTGCTCCGCCGGTCGCGCCGCGACGGCGCTGGTTTCGGCGGTTTCTGCGAAATCGGTCTGAGCCATATCGGGGGTCATCACCAGCGGGTCTCGAAGCGGTTGCGAAGATAGATGGCGAGGGCGTTCATCGCGAGCAGGAAGGCGAGCAGCACGATGATCGCGGCGCTCGTCTTCTCGATGAAGCCGCGGCTGACCTCGTCCGACCACAGGAAGATCTGGACGGGCAGCACGGTGGCGGGGTCGAACACGCCGCCCGGCGGCGTGACGATGAAGGCGCGCATGCCGATCAGCAGCAGCGGCGCGGTCTCGCCCAGCGCGCGCGCCATGCCGATGATCGTGCCGGTGAGGATGCCGGGCAAGGCGAGCGGGAGGACGTGGTGGAACACCACCTGCACGCGGCTTGCGCCGATGCCGAGCGCGGCGTCGCGGATCGAGGGCGGCACCGCCTTGATCGCGTTGCGCCCGGCGATGACGATGACCGGCATGATCATCAGCGCGAGCGTGAGGCCGCCGACGATCGGCGCCGAGCGCGGCAGCCCGAGCATGCCGAGGAACACGGCCAGGCCGAGCAGGCCGAAGATGATCGAGGGCACCGCCGCGAGGTTGTTGATCGACACCTCGATCAGGTCGGTCCAGCGGTTCTTGGGCGCATATTCCTCGAGATAGACCGCCGCGAGCACGCCGATCGGGAAGGCGATCAGCAGCGTCACCAGCATCGTCAGCATCGAGCCCTTGAGCGCGCCCCAGATGCCGACCGCGGTGGGATCGGTCGAGTCGGCGCGATTGAGGAAGCCGGCGTTGAACCCGCTCTGCAGCGCGCCGCGCGCGCGCAGCTGCCGGACCGCGTCGCGGAACTCGGGCTCGCCGCCGCCATCGGCCGCGGCATCGAGCTCGCTCGATGCCGGCACCCAGATGTGCGCGCTCTGGCCGAGCAGGTTGGGATCCTCCTTGATCGCGTCGCGCACCGCGGTCCAGGCGTTCTCGGCGATCAGCTCCTCGCCCTTCTCGCCGAACGCCGCGGTGGCGGCGGCCTTCACGCGGTTCTCCAGGCCCGCGCCGGCGAGCGCGAGATCGGCGCCGCGCGTGCCGAGCTGCGTGCGGTCGACCTCGAGCGGGGCCGACTTGAAGTCGATCGGCAGCGAGACCTCGGTGCGCATGAAGCCGGCGGCGCCGTTGCCGATCATCGTCGCGAGCAGGAAGAAGAGGAAGGCGGCCGACAGGATGACCGCGCCCATCCCGATCGCGCGGAAGCGGCGCTCCGAACGGTAGCGCTTGCGGATGCGCTTCTGCATCGCGTCCGTCTTCCAGTCGGTCGGCGCGCGGTCGGACGGCGAAAGGCGCACGGGCTCACTCATAGGCTTCGCGATACTTCTTCACGACGCGCAGGGCGACGATGTTGAGGAGGAAGGTGATCATGAACAAGGTGAGGCCCAGCGCGAAGGCGGCGAGGGTCTTGGGACTGTCGAACTCGGCCTCGCCGGTCAGCAGGTCGACGATCTGCTTGGTGACCGTGGTGGCGCTCTCGAACGGGTTCAACGTGACGTTGGCGGCGCCCGAGGCGGCCATCACCACGATCATCGTCTCGCCGATCGCACGGCTGACCGCGAGCAGCACGCCCGCGACCACGCCGGGCAGCGCGGCGGGCAGCAGCACGCGGCGGATCGTCTCGCTGGTCGTCGCGCCCATCGCCAGGCTGCCGTCGCGCATCGCGCGCGGTACCGCGGCGATCGAATCGTCGGCCATCGAGGAGACGAACGGGATGATCATCACGCCCATGACGAGGCCCGCCGAGAGCGCGCTTTCCGAGCTGGCGTAGGTGAAGCCGATCGACACCGCGAAATCGCGGATCGCGGGGCCGACGGTGAGCGCGGCGAAATAGCCATAGACCACGGTCGGCACGCCGGCGAGGATCTCGAGCAGCGGCTTCATCCAGCTGCGCACCGCCGGACGGGCATATTGCGTCAGGTAGATCGCGCTCATCAGCCCGAAGGGGATGGCGACGAGCATCGCGATCACCGCGCCGATGAAGAAGGTGCCCCAGAACAAAGGCACCGCGCCGAGCGTCGCGCCCGGATCGGCCGGGTCGATCACCTGCGGGCTCCACAAGGTCCCGAACAGGAAGTCGGTGATCGGCACCATCGAGAAGAAGCGCAGCGATTCGAACAGCAGCGACAGGAAGATGCCGAGCGTCGTCAGGATCGCGATCAGCGACGCGATCAGCAGCGCGAGCATCACCGTGTGCTCGACCCGGGTGCGGGCGCGGAACTCGGCCTTCACGCGGGTATAGGCGAAGGCGCCGCCGGCAAAGGCGAGCAGGATCGCGATGCCGGTGCCGAGCCAGCCATAGAAGCGGCTCGCCTGGAGATAGACCGGGGCGAGCTGCTCGGCGAGCGGGTAGAAGCCGTAGTTTCCGCCGCCAGCGCGCGCGCGGACCTCGTTGAGGATCGCGTCGCGCTCATAGCCGAACATGGGAAGCGCCGAGGCCTGCGGCGCCTTCAGCACCGCGTCGGTGGCGAGCGACGGCGTCAGCACCGACCAGGCGACGACGAAGATCAGCGCCGGGATGATCGTCCACATCGCGACGTAGAGGCCGTGCTGGCCCGGCAGCGAGTGGAGCCGGTGCTTGCTCGCCGCGGCGAACCGCGCGGCGCGCGCGCGGCCGGTGAGCCAGGCGATGACGCCCAGCCCCGCGACGAGGAAGAGAAGCACATAAGGGTTCACGGGGCTGGTCTCGCCCTTATTTGAGCGAGGCGGCGTCGAGCACCGTCTCGTTCTCGATCGCCTTGGTCGAGGCGTCGCGCGCCGCCTGCGGGCTGGCGATCAGGCCGCGCTTCACCAGCGGGCCGTCGGGCGCCCACATCTGCGCGTACTGGGCGAGGAACTCCTTGAGCCCCGGCACCGCCTTCAGATGCTGCTTCTTGACGTAGATGTAGAGCGCGCGGGCGCCGGGATAGGTGTTGCCGGCGATCGTCTCATAGGTCGGCGACACGCCGTCGATCGGCACGCCATGGAGACGCTGGGCGTTCTCCTCGAGATAGGAATAGCCGAAGATCCCGAGCGCGTTGGGATCGGTCGAGAGCTTCTGGACGATGAGGTTGTCGTTCTCGCCCGAGTCGACATAGGCGGCGTCGCTGCGGATCAGCAGGCAGAGATTCTCGAACTTGTTCTTGTCCGAATCCTTGAGGCCCTTCGCCTCCGGATTGGCTTCTTCGCAGCCCTTTTCGAGGATCAGCTCGGCGAAGGCGTCGCGCGTGCCGCTGGTCGAGGGCGGGCCGAGCACCTTGATCGGGATCGCCGGCAGCGCCGGATTGACGTCCTTCCAGGTCCTGGCGGTGTTGGGCTTGCCCATCGGGTTCGCGGCGAGCGCGAGGTAGATGTCCTTGCGGGTCAGCTGAAGCTTCGGCCCCGCGTTCGATTCGGCCAGTGCGATGCCGTCATTGCCGATCTGGATCTCGATCACCTCGGTGACGCCGTTCTTCTGGCACAGCTCGAGCTCGGACTTCTTCATCCGGCGCGAGGCGTTGACGATGTCGGGATGCGCGACGCCGATGCCGCCGCAGAACAGCTTCATGCCGGCGCCGGTGCCGCCCTGCTCGATCACCGGGGCCTTGGCCTGGGTGCTCTTGTTGACGAAGGCTTCGGCGACGGCGGTGGTGAACGGATAGACGGTGGACGAACCCACCACCTTGATCTGGTCCCGAGTCGCCTGGCGATCGCAGCCGGCCAGAGCCAGCGCCGTGAGCGCGATCAAGGTGAAGCTGCGCATCTGTAGGTTCCTCGCTTGTGGTCGAGTCGGGTGACGAGGGCCTTATCGCCGCCCCCGGGCGGGCCTGTGTTGCAGTTAGGTTACGTTATGATGACAGCGGTCCCGGAACGGTCGCCGCGGGAAGAAGAATCGTCACGGTGGTGCCGCTGCCGACGGTGCTGGCGATGTCGAGCCGGCCGCGATGCCGCTCGACGATATGCTTGACGATGGCGAGTCCGAGCCCGGTGCCGCCGGCGGCGCGGCTGCGGCTCGAATCGACGCGGTAGAAGCGCTCGGTGAGGCGCGGGAGGTGCTCGGGTGCGATTCCCTCGCCCTCGTCGGTGACGGCGACGCGCACCATCGACGCGCCCGAGCTGCGCAGCGACACGGTGACCGGGCTTCCGGGGCGGCCATATTTCATCGCGTTGCCGATGATGTTGTGGAGCAATTGCGAGAGCTGCACGCGGTCGCCGCGGACCGGGGCGACCGGATCGCTGTCGATCACGATGTCGGCGGTACGATCGGGCGCGAGCGCGGCGAGCTCGCCATAGACCTCGTCGACCAGCTCGGGCAGGTCGACCGAGGTGTCGGGCGCGCGATATTTCTCCGCCTCGATCCGCGACAGCGACATGAGGTCGTCGATCAGCCGCTGCATGCGCCGCGCCTCGTTGCCCATCACGCCGAGGAAGCGGGTGCGCGTCTCGGGATCGTCGGCGGCGTCCTCGAGCGTCTCCACGAAGCCGAGGATCGAGGCGAGCGGGGTGCGCAGCTCGTGGCTGGCATTGGCGACGAAGTCGACGCGGATGCGGTCGGCGGCGTGGCTGCCGGTGCGGTCGCTCAAATGGACGATGCGGTGCCCGCCGGGCAGCGTGCGCACGCGCATCTCCCAATGCTGGTCGCGTGCGCCGAGGCCGACGAGCTGGATCGGCGCGGCGGCGGGCCCTTCCTCGGAGTCGAGCAGGCGTTCGGCGGCGGCGGGGTGGCGGATCGCGACTCGCACGTCCTGGCCCAGGATATGCGCGCCGAGCAGGGTGCGCGCCGCCTGGTTGGCCGCGATCACCCGATTGCCGGCAACGAGCAGGACGGGCTCGAAAATGGCTTCGACCGCATCGGCGATATTGGCTTCGGCCGGGGCGGGGGGCGGTGCCTCGGGCGCCGGCCGTTCGATCGGCGGGGCGGCCGCGACCAGCGCGGCGACGCTCGCGCCCACCAGCGCGATCCCGGCGGCCTCGCTGCCCGCCGCGATCCACGCCGCCAGCGCCGTGATCAGCACGGCGGCGAGCGCGAACAGCGCGCGGGGAGCGGAAAAGCCGGGCATGGCCGGCCTCTAGCCCAGATATGGGACGCGGCGCCACCGCTTCGGCGCTTGCGCCCGATTCACCTTTGTGAAAGGCAGCTGTGGCAGGGAGGGACGATGGGCGACGACAATTCCCAGGACGCCGGGCTGCCGAAACAGCCGAGCCGCCGTGCGCTGATGCTGGGCGCGGCGAGCGCGTCGGCGATCGTGTCGATCAAGCCGGCGCTGGCGCAGACCGCCGGTTCGGTGCTCAACTGCGAGATCCCGGTTCCTGACGCCGGCCGCGCGGGAAGCTATATCGCCGCCGACGGATCGGTGGTGCCGGCCGGGACCAAGGACGCGTTCCCGCCCGCCGGCCGCGCGTTCAAGGGCGAGGAAGTGCGCCAGGCGCTGAACGGCGCGAACCTGCCCGGCACGACCTATGATCAGAGCCGCGCCTACACCAACTATATCCGCCGCCTGCAGCGCGGGACGAGCGGCTTCACCTGCTTCGCATCGCTCCAGATGCCGCGCGGTTAGGCGCGCGCCGTGACCCGCTACCGCGCCGCGGCCGCCGCGACGCTCCGGATCGTCCCGCTCGACGCCCTGACGCTGATCTATCACCGCGCGTCGGGGATCACCCATATCGTCGATTCGCCGGTGCCCGAGCTGATTGAGGCGCTGGGCGAGGCTGCCCTGACGCTCGACGAGACGCTGGCGGCGCTGGCGGCGGCGCATGACCTGGTCGACCCGGACCGGGACGCGCTGGCAGCGCGGCTCGATGAGCTGGTCGCCGCGGGACTGGTCGAGGCGGCCTGATGCGCCATTCGACAATGCTGCGGATCGGGCCGGTGGGGTTCCGGGTGGGAAGCGACTGGCGCGCGCCGGTGGCGATGCTCGAAGACCTTTACCGCGACTATCCCGCGCCCGAGGACGGCATTCCCGACTTCAACGTGCGGCTGTTCGCGGCGCGCTTCTGGCGGCGCTGGCTGCGGCCTTCGGTGCAGATCGGGGGCGATTTCGTCATTCCCGACGCCGCGCCCTTGCCGCTGGCGCAGGGGCTGCTCGCCGCGGAGATGGCGATGAACCTGCAGATGGCGCTGGGGCAGCGGCGCTATCTGCTGCTCCACGCCTCGGCGGTCGAGCGCGACGGCAGGGCGCTGCTGATGACCGGCGAGTCCGGCGCGGGCAAGTCGACGCTGGCGGCGCTGCTGATGGCGCGCGGGTGGCGGCTGATGGGGGATGAGTTCGCCTTGCTCGACCCTGCCACGGGACAGCTGCACGGGTTTCCGCGGCTGATCAGCCTCAAGAACGAAGCGATCGGGGTGATGGAGCGCGAAGCCGGGGGCGGCCGCTGGGGCCCATTGCTGGAGGGCACGCCCAAGGGAACGATCCGGCATCTGGTGCCGGATGCGCGGGCGATCGCGGCGATGGCGGAGCCGGCGAAGCCCGCGCTGATCCTGTTCCCCTCGTTCGGCTTCGAGGCGGCGGAACGCGAAGTGTTTCCGAGCGAGTGTTTCGTGCGGCTGAACTCAGGCATCGACCAACTATGTGACGCTCGGCGAGGCGGGGTTCGACGCGCTGACGGGGCTGGTGCGCGGGGTGCCGGCACGGGCGATCGACTATCCCGACACGGCGACGGCGATCGCGAGGGTCGAGCGGCTGTGGGGCGAGCTCGCATGAGCGGGGCGTTGCTCGCACGCGCGCTGCGCGACCCGGCCTCGGTCGAAGCGCTCGACGCGGCGGGCTGGACCGCGCTGCTGGCGGCGGCGCGGGCGGAGCAGCTGATCGGCACGCTGGCATGGCGCGTCGAAGGGCTGGCGATGCCGGGCGCGGCGCGGCGGGTGCTGGCGGACGCGCGCGGGACGGTCGAGCAGGGGCGGCTCGCGGCGCTGTGGGAGGCCGAGATGGCGCGGCGCGCGCTGGCCGGGACGGACATGCCGGTGGTGCTGCTCAAGGGCACCGCCTTCGTCGCCGCGGGGCTGTCGGCGGGCGCCGGGCGCCAGATCGGCGATCTCGACATCCTCGTGCCACGCGACCGGATCGAGGCGGCCGAGGCGGCGCTGCTCGCGGCGGGATGGGAATGGGTGAAGCCCGACCCCTATGACGACGAATATTACCGCCGCTGGATGCACGAGCTGCCCCCGCTGATCCATCGCGAGCGCGACCGGATGATCGACGTGCACCACACGATCCTGCCGCTCACCGCGCGGATCACGCCCGACGCGGCGGCGTTGATCGACAGCCGCGTGGCGCTGGAAAACGGCCTGTTCGTGCTGCCGCCCGAAGGGATGATCGTGCACGCAGCGGCGCACCTGTTGGCTGACGGCGACCTGCAGGGCGGGCTGCGTAACCTGTGGGACATACGCTGCCTGCTCGACGAGTTCGGCGGCGCCGAGTTCGAGCTGAAGCTCGCCGCCTGCGCCGCGCAGCATGGCCTGACGCGCGAAGTCGAACGGGCGCTGCGGCTGTCGGAGGCGGTGTTCGGCGAGGGCGCGCGGCTGACCCTGGCGGATCGCCTCTACGCCCGCCGCCTGCTCGCCCGCGACGGCTGGGGCCAGCCGACGCGCAAGCTCACCGAGCTCGCCTTCTACCTGCGCGGCCACTGGCTGCGCATGCCGCCGCTCATGCTGGCGCGGCACTTGTGGACGAAGTGGCGGAAGGGACATTCCCCAGCTTGAAAAGCGCCGGGACCAGTTCGTCATAGCCGTCGATCACCGCGTCGGCGCCGAGTTCCTCGACCGGCTGCATCAGGAAGCCGAAGCTGACCGCGATGCTCGGGATTCCGGCATTCTTCGCCGCAAGGATGTCGTAGATCGAATCGCCGACGAACGCAGCGCGGCCGCCGCCACAGCGCCGGATCATCTCGTGGATCGGCTCCGGCGAGGGCTTGGCGTTGCCCTTGTCCATCGTGTCGCCGCCGATCACGCAGGCGAAGCGATGGTGGAGCGCGAGCTCGGCGACGAGCTTGACCGCGAACCGCTCGAACTTGTTGGTGACGATGGCGAGCTTCACGCCGCGCGATTCGAGTTCGTCGAGCGCCTCGATCAGGCGGGGGAAGGCGGTGGTGCCGCGCGTCAGGTTGGCCTCGTAATATTCGAGCAGCGCCGGATAGGCGCGCTTCATGATCTCGGCATCGAGCCCGCCCGACGCCTCCAGCCCCCGCTCCAGCATGTGCTTGGCGCCGCGCCCGATCATCGGCTTGACCGCATCGAGGGTGAGTGCCGGGCGGCCGACCAGCTCGAGCGCGTGGTTGGCGGCCGCGGCGAGGTCCGCGCTGGTGTCGAACAAGGTGCCGTCGAGGTCGAAGCCGACGATGTCGAAGGGGAAATCGCTCATGCGCGGCCAAATGCCCGCGGCACTATGGAAATAGCAAGATGATCGTGGCAGGGCCGCGTCACGGAGGCCGTTTCGAGCATGACCACGCCACCCATTGCCGCGATCATCCTGGCCGCTGGAAGCGGCACGCGCATGAAGTCCGACACGCACAAGGTTCTGCATCCGATCGCGGGGCGACCGATGCTGCTGCACCTGGTCGACACGGTCGCGGGGCTTTCGCCCGCGCGGACCGTAGTGGTGGTCGGCGCGCGGCGCGAGCAGGTCGAGGCGGCGGTCGTCCCGCACGGCGTGGCGGTGGCGCATCAGGCCGAGCAGCTCGGCACCGGGCACGCCGTGGCGCAGGCCGAGGCGGCGCTGGCCGGCTTCGAGGGCGACGTGCTTGTCCTTTATGGCGACGTGCCGCTGGTCAGCGGGGAGACCATGCGGCGCATGATCGAGCGGCTGCATGAAGCGGACTCGCCGGCCACGGTGGTGCTCGGGTTCCGGCCGGCCGATCCGGCCGCCTATGGGCGGATCGTCGCCGAGCCGGGCGGCCGGATCGTCAAGATGGTCGAGTATAAGGACGCCTCGCCCGAGGAGCGCGCGGTGACCCTGTGCAATTCGGGGCTGATGGCGGTGGGCGCGGCGGACCTGTTCGCGCTGCTCGCGCGAGTCGGCAACGACAATGCCGCGGGCGAATATTATCTGCCCGACATCGTGATGCTGGCAGCGGCAGACGGGCGCGGCTCCGCGGTGATCGAGACCGATGCGGTGGAGGTGACGGGCGTCAACAGCCGCGGCGAGCTCGCCGCGCTCGAGGCCGAATGGCAGCGCGCGCGGCGCGTGCGGGCGATGGCCGACGGCGCGACGCTGACCGCGCCGGAGACGGTGTGGTTCGCCTATGACACCGTGCTCGGCCGCGACGTGACGATCGAGCCCAATGTGGTGTTCGGGCCCGGCGTGACCGTGGCGGACGGCGTGAATATCCGCGGTTTCAGCCATATCGAGGGGGCGGTGATCGGCGCCGGCGCGAGCGTCGGCCCCTATGCCCGGCTGCGACCCGGCGCGGTGGTCGGCGAGAAGGCGCATGTCGGCAACTTCGTCGAGATGAAGAAGGCGGTGCTGGGCAAGGGTGCCAAGGCCAATCACCTGACCTATCTCGGCGATGCCGAGATCGGGGCGGGCGCGAACATCGGCGCGGGCACGATCACCTGCAATTATGACGGCTTCTTCAAGCACAAGACTGAGATCGGCGAAGGCGCGTTCATCGGATCGAACAGTGCGCTGGTCGCGCCGGTCAGCGTCGGCGCGGGCGCGATCGTCGCCGCCGGATCGGTGATCACCAGGGACGTGGAGGCCGACGCGCTCGCGCTGGTGCGGCCCGAGCAGACCGCCAAGCCCGGCTGGGCGAAGCGGTTCCGCGCGATGATGAAGGCGCGCAAGGAGGCGAAATGAGCGACCGTTACGCGGGCAAGCCGTTCCTCGAGCTGCTCGATTCCTATGTGCTCGACGCGATCGGTCATCTCGATGCCGCGCGCGACGCCGAGCTGACCGCGCGCGAGGCCGAGTTCCGCCAGATGTTCGGCGGCACCGGCGACTGGCGGGCGCAGGTTGTGGAGCGGATGCAGTTTCCCGACGGCATGGCGGGCGCGCTCCGCGAGCTGTGGGAAAAGGGCGCGGCGAAATTCGCGGCGGCGCAGGGCTATCAGCCCGAACCGGCCGAGTTTGCGCGTTCGTTCGTGGACAAGAACTTCCCGCATTGAGCGGCCCGCTCGATTGACATGATATCACGATATGATATCTAGATATCGTCATGACCCGCATTCTTGCCGATCTGCCCGACGAGGACATCCAATGGCTTGACCGTTTGGCGGCTGAGCAGGGGAAGTCACGCGCGTCGGTGCTTCGCGAGGCTGTGGCGGCCTATCGCGCCGATTCCTCCAGGGACTGGCTCGAAATCGGCTTCGGCGCATGGGTACGACACGGCATTTCGTTCGATCCCCATGAATATGATCGAAAGCGGCGGGCAGAGTGGACCCGCCCGTGGGACGACGATTATGAGGAGGTGCGCGCGGAATCGCACGAGTGCTTCACGAAAGAGGATGACAGGGAGCGCGCGCACTATCTGGCTTTGACGGGACGAGCGGCGTCGAGGCGCCCAAAAGCCCGTAGATGAGCGGCTATAGCCTCGACGCCAGCATCGTGATCGACGCCCTGCTTGACCATGAGCCGGCGCAGCATGAGATGCGACGCATCGCGCAGAGCGGCGCCCGCATGTGGATCAGCCGGATGGCCTGGATCGAGGTGTTGTCGAAGGGCAGCGATGCGGCCGTTCGGGACGTCCTCGCTTTTCTTGATCGCTTCGGTCTCGATGAAATTGACGAGGAGATATCGCACCGCGCTGCGGCGCTGCGTCGCGAACGGCCCAGGCTCAGATCACCGGACGCCATCATCCTGGCGACCGCCCAGATCCGCGGCCGCGTCCTCGTCACCCGCAATACGAGGGATTTCCCGGCGGCGATGCCGGGGATCCGCGTTCCCTACACCCTCTAGAGCAGAGACCCGCGCATGTGTGGAATTGTTGGAATCCTGGGCAAGGAAGACGTCGCCGACCGGCTGCTCGACGGGCTCAAGCGGCTCGAATATCGCGGCTATGATTCGGCGGGTATCGCGACGATCGTCGACGGCGCGATCGCGCGTCGGCGCGCGTCGGGCAAGCTGGTCAATCTCGGGCGCGAGCTCGCGGCCGATCCGCTCGCCGGGACGGTGGGCATCGCGCACACGCGCTGGGCGACGCATGGCGGACCGACCACCAACAATGCGCATCCGCACGCGACCAGCGAGGTTGCGCTGGTCCACAACGGCATCATCGAGAATTTCAAGCCGGCGCGCGAGGAACTGCTCGCCCGCGGCCGCAAGTTCGACAGCGAGACCGACACCGAGATCGTCGCGCATCTGGTGAGCGAGCAGGTCGAGAATGGCGCCGATCCCGTCGAGGCGGTCAAGACCGTGCTGCCGCGGCTGCGCGGTGCGTTCGCGCTCGCCATCCTGTTCCGCGCGCACCCGGACATGCTGATCGGCGCGCGCCTCGGCTCGCCGCTGGTGGTGGGTTACGGCGACGGTGAGACCTATCTCGGCTCCGACGCGCTCGCGCTGGCGCCGCTCACCCAGCGCATCTCCTATCTCGAGGAAGGCGACTGGGTCGTGCTGACCCGCGCAGGCGTTCAGGTCTATGACCTCGACAACAATCCCGTCGAGCGGCCGATCGTCAATTCGGGCGCGTCGGGCCAGCTGATCGACAAGGGCAACCACCGCCACTTCATGGCGAAGGAGATCTTCGAGCAGCCGATCGTGGTGGCGCAGACGCTGCGCGGCTACCTGCAGCGGCTCGATGACCAGGTGGCGCTGCCGATCCCCGACTTCGACCTGTCGGCGGTCCGGCGCGTGACGATCGTGGCGTGCGGGACGAGCTATTATGCCGGGATGGTCGCGAAATACTGGTTCGAACAGTTCGCGCGGGTCGCGGTCGACATCGATGTCGCGAGCGAGTTCCGCTACCGCGCGCCGGTGATGGAGGAGGGCGGGCTGATGATCGTCATCAGCCAGTCGGGCGAGACCGCCGACACGCTCGCCGCGCTGCGCCACGCCAAGGCCGAGGGGCAGACGATCGCCGCGGTGGTCAACGTGCCGACCAGCACGATGGCGCGCGAGGCGGACCTGCTGCTGCCCACACATGCCGGGCCGGAGATCGGGGTCGCCTCGACCAAGGCGTTCACCTGCCAGCTCGCGGTGCTCGCCGCGCTCGCCGCGAATCTCGCCAAGGCCAAGGGCCGGATGACCGCGGCCGAGGAGAAGGAGATCGTCCGCCACCTCGCCGAGGCGCCGGCCGCGCTCAACGCCGCGCTGTCCTATGACGAGGCCATCGAGGGGATGGCGGGCAGCGTCGCGGGCGCGCGCGACGTGCTCTATCTGGGGCGCGGAACCGATTATCCGCTGGCGCTGGAGGGTGCGCTCAAGCTCAAGGAGATCAGCTACATCCATGCCGAAGGCTATGCCGCGGGCGAGATGAAGCATGGGCCGATCGCGCTGATCGACGAGAATGTCCCGGTGATCGTGATCGCGCCCAGCGGACCGCTGTTCGAGAAGACCGTGAGCAACATGCAGGAAGTGCAGGCGCGCGGCGGCAAGGTGGTGCTGATCAGCGACGCCGAGGGAATCGCGGCGGCGGGCGAGGGGTGTCTCGCGACGATCGAGATGCCGAAGGTGCACCCGCTGATCGCGCCGATCGTCTATGCGGTGCCGGTGCAGCTGCTCGCTTATCATGTCGCGGTGGCCAAGGGCACCGATGTCGACCAGCCGCGCAACCTCGCCAAGTCGGTGACGGTGGAGTAGCGCGATGATCGTCGCCCGCCGCTGGCTGATCGGCGCTGCGCTGGGGTTGGCGGTCGTGCCGGCCCAGGCGCAGCGGCGCGACGGGCCGCTGGTGCTGGCGGCGGCGAGCTTGCAGGAAGCGATGACCGCGGCGGCGGGCGCCTGGGCACGGCGCGGGCATGCGCGGCCGGTGCTGTCGTTCGCCGCATCGTCGGTGCTGGCACGACAGGTGGCGTCGGGCGGGCGGGCCGATCTGTTCGTATCGGCGGACGAGGAATGGATGAACTTCCTCGAGCGGCAGCAGGCGATCGCGCCGGGCACGCGCGCGCCGTTCCTCGGCAACCGGCTGGTCCTGGTGGCGCCGGCGGACGCGCCCGCCGAGCGGCGTCCGCTGGCGGCGATGCTGCGCGGGCGGATCGCGGTGGCGGACCCGGCATCGGTGCCCGCGGGCCGCTATGCCGAGGCGGCGCTGCGCAAGCTCGGGCTATGGCAAGCGGCGTCGCCGCAGCTGGTACGCGCCGAGAATGTCCGCGCGGCGCTGGCGCTGGTCGAGCGCGGCGCGGCATCCCATGGCATCGTCTACGCGACCGATGCGCGCGCCTCGCGCCGGGTGCGCGTGGCGGGCGTGTTCCCGCAATCGAGCCACCCGCCGATCGTCTATCCGCTCGCGCGGCTGCGAACCGCGGCGCACCCCGAGGCGGAAGGGTTCCGCCGCTTCCTCCTTTCGGGCGCGGGGCGTGCGATCTTCGCCCGCTACGGCTTCTCGCGGCGCTGATGCTGGAGGGCGGCATCTGGCCAGTGGTCGCACTGTCGCTCAAGGTCGGGCTGGTGGCGACCGCCGCGACCCTGCCGCTGGCGTTCGCGCTCGCCTTCCTCCTTGCCCGTGCGCGCTTCCCCGGAAAGGTGCTGGTCGATGGGCTGGTGCACCTTCCGCTGGTGGTGCCGCCGGTGGTGACGGGGTGGCTGCTGCTGCTCGCCTTCGCCCCCGCCGGCCCGGTCGGCTTCTGGCTCGAGCGCTGGTTCGGGGCGAGCGTGATGTTCCGCTGGACCGGCGCGGCGATCGCGGCGGGCGTGATGGCGCTGCCGCTGATGGTACGTGCGATGCGGCTGTCGATCGAGGCGGTGGACCGGCGGTTCGAGGATGCCGCGCGGACGCTCGGCGCGAGTCGAATGCGCGTGTTCCGCACGATTACGCTGCCGCTGAGCCTGCCGGGCGTGCTCGCGGCCGCGGTGCTGGGGTTCGCGCGGGCGCTGGGCGAGTTCGGCGCCACGATCACCTTCGTCTCCAACGTGCCGGGCGAGACGCAGACGCTGCCGCTCGCCATCTATGCCGCGCTGCAGACGCCCGACGGCGAAGCGCAGGTGCTGCGGCTGGCCCTGGTATCCGTCGCGCTGTCGCTGGCGGCGCTGGTGGCGTCGGAACTGCTCGCCCGGCGAGCGGGACGGGGCGTCCATGTCCTTTGACATCGCGGTCGAGAAACGGCGCGGCGACGCCCAAGTGACCTGCCGCATCGAGAGCGGCGCGGGGATCGCGGTGCTGTTCGGGCCGTCCGGCGCGGGCAAGACCAGCGTGCTGGACATGGTCGCGGGACTGCTTCGCCCCGATCGCGGCCATGTGCGAGTGGCGGGTGCGACGCTGTTCGACGCCGCAGCCGGCGTGGACGTGCCGCCCGAGCGGCGGCGCGCGGGCTATGTGTTCCAGGACGCGCGCCTGTTCCCGCACCTCAGCGTTCGAGCGAACCTGCTCTACGGCGCGGGTGGCGATTCCGCGGGGCTGGACGCGCTGGCTGCCCGGTTCGAGATCGCGCATCTGCTCGACCGCTGGCCGCGCTCGCTGTCGGGGGGCGAGGCGCGGCGCGTGGCGATCGGGCGGGCGTTGCTCGCCAAGCCCGCGTTCCTGCTGCTCGACGAGCCGCTGTCGTCGCTCGACCGCGCCCGGCGCGAGGAGATCATGCGGGTGATCGAGCAGCTTCGCGACGAATCCGGGCTGCCGATCCTGATGGTCACGCACGACCAGGCCGAAGCCGAACGGCTGGGCGAGCGGATCGTCGAGCTCTAGCTATTCGCGCGCGGGCAGGCCGTCCCGCCGTCGCACCAGATATTGCCGCTCGGCGTCGCTGGCGGAGAGGCGGATGGCGGCCTCGAACGCTTGGCGTGCCGGCTCGATCCGGCCGACGCGCGCGAGAAGATCGGCGCGCACCGCGTGATAGGGCTGGTAGCCCGCAAGCGCCGTGCCGAGCGGCGCGAGACGGGCCAGCGCCGCCTCCGGTCCTTCGGCATAGGAAAGCGCCACGACGCGGTTGAGCTCGAACACCGGGTTGGGCTGCACCGCGATCAGCGCGTCATAGATCAGCGCGATCTCCTGCCAGTCGGTTTGCGCGAAGCTCGCCGCCTCCGCATGCACCGCGGCGATCGCGGCCTGCAGCTGGTAGGCGCCCGGCCGGCCGCGGCGCAGCGCCCTGACCAGCAATGCCGTGCCTTCGTCGATCGCGGCGCGGTCCCATCGGCTGCGGTCCTGCCGCTCGAGCGTGACGATCTCGCCCAGCGCGCCGACCCGGGTGCCGAAGCGCGAGCGATGCAGCAGCATCAGGGCCAGCAGCCCTTCGACCTCGGCATCGTTCGGGATCAGCGTGACGAGGATCCGGCACAACCGGATCGCCTCCTCGCACAGGTCGATGCGCAGATATGCCTCCGACGATGCGGCATAGCCGGCATTGAAGATCAGGTAGATCACCGCCAGCAGCGCATCGACGCGGGCGGGCCAGTCCTCAGGCCCGGGGACCGAATAGGGTATGCCCGCCCGCGCGATCTTGTGGCGGGCGCGCACCAGGCGCTGCGCCATCGACTCGTGGCTGACCAGATAGGCGCGCGCGATCTCCTCGGTGCGCAGTCCGGCGATCGAGCGCAGCGTCAGCGCGACGCTGGTCTGCCGGTCGAGCGCGGGATGGCAGCAGGTGAAGATCAGCTTCAGCCGCTCGTCGGCGATGGCATCCTCGCCATCACCCTCCGCGGCTGAATTGTCCAGTTCGATCAGCGCGGCGAGCTCGGCGGACTTGGCCTGGAAATTGGCGGCACGGCGGATGCGGTCGATTGCCTTGCGCCGCGCGGTGCGCATCAGCCAGGCCGAGGGCGAACCCGGCACCCCCGATCGCTGCCAATGGACCAGCGCCGACTCGACCGCGTCCTGCAGGCTGTCCTCGGCGAGCTGGAAGTCCCGGAGGTTGGCGATCAGGAGAGACAGCAGCCGGCCGCCGTCATGGCGGACGATCGCCTCGATTGCCGCCGCGACCGCGGCCGGCGCTGCCTCTCCCGGCCGCAAGCTATTGCTGGAGGTTCTGGATCGGCCGCACCTCGACCGAGCCATAGGTCGCCGTCGGGATCATCGCAGCATAGCGCAGCGCATCATCGAGGGTGGAACAGTCGAAGATGTAGAAGCCGCCGAGCTGCTCCTTCGATTCGGCGAACGGCCCGTCCAGCGTCTCGGTGCGGCCGTCGCGGATGCGCAGCGTGGTGGCGGTGGAGCTCGCCTCCAGCGCCTCGCCGGCGACCAGCACGCCGTCCTTCGCGAACCGCTCGTTGGCGGCCTGGTAGGCGGCCATGAACGGCCCGAATTCGGGCGTGCCATAGGCCGGCGACGAGCCCGGCGCGCTATAGATCAATGCGATATATTTCATTGAACCGTCTCCCATATGAGCCGTCCGCCGGCACGGCGTGGCGCGCGATGACGAATGGCGGTGATCGTGATCGACAAGGTTGCGGAAAAATATCTCAGAATTGCTGCCACAGCAGATAGCCGACCGCGCCGAGCATCGCCACTTGCGTGCCGATCCCCCCGGCGAGCCGGAGCGGGGCCATCAGCCGATCGGCCGAGAGCCCGGCCGCGTGCGCCACGCGCGCCGCGAGGAACAGGAGGCCCATGGCATGAAGCCATGGCGCGGCGAGGCCGTTCGCCTCGCACAGCCCCATCAGGATCAGCATCAGCGGCGCATTCTCGACCAGGTTGCCGTGACGCCGGATCGCCAGCGCGAGGCCGAGATCGTCACCATGGAGGATCGAGATGCGCGCGCGGCCGCGCCTGGCGCTGACGATATTGGCGAGCGCGATGACGCCGAGCGCGATGAGCGACGCGTAGAGCGCGGTGACGTGGAAAATCATGTGAGGTCTCCCCGTTGGAGCGCTGCAGGAGTGCAGCCTGCCATGACGAACGGGGTAGACGGCGATCGACACCGGGCGGGAAAAATAGCGGATGCGGGATCGGCCGGCCCGCCGGCGCGGATACGAAGCGCGGGGCGTGTTGGAGCGGGTGAGGGGAATCGAACCCCCGTCGTAAGCTTGGGAAGCTTCTGCTCTACCATTGAGCTACACCCGCCCGGGCGTGCGCTGCATATGACGCGGACAGGGCCCGGTTCAAGTCCATTCTTGAATTCGGGTGCGGTCCGGCGGCATGGGCAGGGATGAGAGAGGTGCCTCATGAAGCTGCGTTCCCTGCTGTTCGTCCCCGGCGACCGGCCCGACCGGATGGAGAAGGCGCTGGCGAGCGGCGCCGACGCGCTGATCCTCGATCTCGAGGATTCGGTGACGGCCGCGAACAAGGGCGCGGCGCGCAAGGCGGTGGCGGCGTTCCTGGCCGGGACGCGCAGCGAGGCGAGCCTGTGGGTGCGGATCAACCCGCTCGATTCGCGGATGACGCAGGAGGACCTGGCGGCCGCCCATGGCGCCGACGGGATCGTGCTGCCCAAGGCGGAGGGCGGCGCGGACGTCGCGTCGCTCGACGCCATGCTGGGCGGGATCGCGCCGCGGATCCTGCCGATCGCGACCGAGACGCCGGCGGCGGTGTTCGGGCTCGGCAGCTATGCCGGCTGCTCGCCGCGGCTCGCCGGGATCACCTGGGGCGCGGAGGACCTGCCCGCGGCGATCGGCGCGGTGTCGTCGCGCGAGGCGGATGGGCGCTATACCCCGCCCTATGAGATGCTCCGCGCGCTGACCCTGTTCGGCGCGCATGCGGCGGGGGTGCGGGCGATCGAGACGGTCTATCCCGATTTCCGCAATCTCGACGGGCTCAAGGCCTATTGCGCGCGAGCGATGCGCGACGGCTTCACGGGGATGATGGCGATCCATCCGGCGCAGGTGGAGATCATCAACGCGGCCTTCACGCCGAGCGCGGAGGCGGTGGCGCATGCGCGGCGCGTGGTCGCGGCGTTCGCGGCGAACCCGGAGGCGGGGGCGCTTCAGCTCGACGGCAAGATGATCGACGCGCCGCACCTCAAGCAGGCCGAGGCATTGCTAAAGCGCGCGGGGCTGGCATAGCGCCCGGCGTGAACGGAGAATTCCATCGCGGCGACTTGGCGCGGCTGCGCGAGGCGGGCCGGTATCGGACGCTGGCGCCGCGGGCGGGCGTCGACTTCGCCTCCAACGACTATCTCGGCCTGGCGAACGACCCGCGGCTGCGCGAGGCGGTGGCGGCGGCACTGGCGCGCGGGGTCGCGGTGGGGTCGGGCGGATCGCGGCTGCTGCGCGGCAACGATCCCGAGATCGTCGCGCTGGAGGCCGAGGCGGCGGCGCTGTTCGGGAGCGAGGCGGCGCTGTTCTTCGCCACCGGCTTCGCCGCGAACGTCGCGCTGCTGGCGGCCCTGCCCCAGCCCGGGGACGTCATCGTCCATGACGCGCTGGTGCATGCGAGCGCGCATGACGGCATGAAGCTGGCGCGGGCGCCGGCGATGTCCTTTGCGCACAATGACGCGCAGGCGGCCGAGGACGCGATTGCCGGGTGGCGTGCGTCGGGCGGCGCGGGGACGCCCTGGATCGCGGTCGAGAGCCTCTATTCGATGGACGGCGACCGCGCGCCGATCGCCGAGCTCGCGGCGGTGGCGGATCGCCATGACGCCATGCTGCTGGTCGACGAGGCGCATGCCACCGGCGTGTGGGGCGCGGGCGGGCGCGGGCTCGCCGCGTCGCTCGAGGGCAGGCCCAACGTCGTCACGCTGCACACCTGCGGCAAGGCGCTGGGGTGCGAGGGCGCGCTGGTGTGCGGCCCGCGGGCGTTCATCGACTTCCTGGTCAACCGCGCGCGGCCGTTCATCTTCTCGACCGCGCCCTCGCCGCTGATGGCGGCGGCGGTGCGGGAGGCGCTGCGGATCGTGACCGAGGAACCGCGGCGCCGCGAGGCGCTTCACTGGCTGATCGCGCATGCCGAGCGGAGGCTGGCGCCGGCCGGGGTGACGCCGACCGGGTCGCAGGTGCTGCCGCTGATCGTCGGCGGCGATGCCGAGACGATGGTCCGCGCGGCGGCGGTGCAGGCGAAGGGCTTCGACGTCCGCGGCATCCGGCCGCCGACGGTGCCCGCGGGGACGGCGCGTCTGCGCATCTCGCTGACCCTCAACGTGGGCGAGGCCGAGATCGACGCGCTGGCCGAGGCGCTGGCATGATCGTGGTCACCGGCACCGACACCGGCGTGGGCAAGACCGTCGCGGCCGCGGCGCTGGCGTGGCGGCTGGGGGCTTCCTATTGGAAGCCGGTGCAGGCGGGGCTGGAGGAAGAGACCGACAGCGAGATCGTCGCGCGGCTCGCCGGGGTCGAGGTGCTGCCCGAACCCTATCGGCTGGCGACGCCCTGCTCGCCGCACCGCGCGGCCGAGATCGACGGGGTGACGATCGATCCCGATCGGCTCGCACCGCCGCCGGGGCGGGTGGTGATCGAAGGCGCGGGCGGAGCGCTGGTGCCGGTGACTCGCGAGCTGCTGTTCGCCGACCTGTTCGCGCGCTGGGGGCTCCCGGTGGTGATCGTGGCGCGGACCGCGCTGGGGACGATCAACCACAGCCTGCTGACGATCGAGGCGCTGCGGAGCCGGGGCGTGCCGATCGCCGGCATGCTGTTCTCGGGCGAGGAGGTCGCCGACAGCCAGGCGACGATCTGCGCGATCGGCGGGGTGCCGTCGCTGGGGCGGCTGCCGGTGCTCGATCCGCTGACCCCGGAGACGCTGCGAGAAGCGGCGGGGCTGCTCGATTTATGAGTTCGCCCGTCTGGCATCCCTTCACCCAGCATGGGCTGGACGAGCCGGTGCCGCTGGTGACCCGTGCCGAGGGCGCGGCGCTCTACACGGCGGACGGGCGGCGGGTGATCGATGCGATCTCGTCCTGGTGGGTGACCACCCACGGCCATTGCCATCCGCGCATCATGGCGGCGATCCGGGCGCAGGCCGAGACGCTCGACCAGCTGATCTTCGCCGGCTGGACGCATGAACCCGCCGAGACCGTCGCACGGCAGCTGGTGGCGATGATGCCGCGGCCGCTCGATCATGTGTTCTTCTCCGACAGCGGCTCGACCAGCGTCGAGGTGGCGCTCAAGATGGCGCTGGGCCATTTCGCCAATCGCGGCGAGGCCAAAAATGGTCAACGCCACCGGATCGTCGTCATGGCGGGCAGCTATCATGGCGACACGGTCGGCGGCATGTCGGTCGGCGCGCGCGGGGTGTTCAACAGGAGCTACGCGCCGCTGCTGTTCGATGTCGATGTCATCCCGTTTCCCGAGGCGGGGCACGAGCAGGCGACGATCGACGTGTTCGAGCGGTGCTGCGAGCAGCGGCCGGCGGCGCTGATCGTCGAGCCGCTGGTGCTCGGCGCCGGGGGCATGAAGATGTACCCGGCGTGGGTGCTCAAAGCGCTGCGCGAGCTGTGCGCCGCGCATGGCGTGCTGTTCATCGCCGACGAGGTGATGACGGCATGGGGCCGGACCGGCACGTTGCTGGCGTGCGGGCAGGCGGGGGTGGTGCCCGACCTGCTGTGCCTGTCCAAGGGGCTGACCGGCGGGTCGCTGCCGCTCGCGGTGACGATGGCGACGGGCGAGATCTTCGAGAGCCACCGCTCCCCCGACCGTTCAAAGATGTTCTTCCACTCGTCGAGCTACACCGCCAACCCGATCGCCTGCGCCGCGGCGGTCGCCAATCTTCAGATCTGGTCTGAAGAACCGGTGCTGGAGCGCGTTGCCGACCTGGCGCGGCGGCAGGCTGCGCGAGGCGCTGGACTGGAAGGAAAGGTCAATAATCTCCGGCAATTGGGGACGATCGTCGCGATGGAACTGGAGGAGCGTGAAGGCGCCTACCTCTCCGCGCTCGGACCGCAGCTGATGGGCTTCTTCCGCGAGCGCGACGTGTTGCTGCGGCCGCTCGGCAATACCGTGTACGTCATGCCGCCCTATTGCATCTCGGACGACGATCTCGGGCGGGTGTATGACGTGATCTGCGAGGCGATCGAGGCCTTCGCCGGCTGAAAGTATACACTGTCTTTACACTATCGCGCGCGCGAGAGGCGCCGATGGGTGATCCAAGGTTCAAAGAGCGGCCGGCCAGCGGGCGCCGTACCGGCAGCCGAAGTCGAGCAGACGAATTCCAACATTGCAAGGGGGGGCCGTCGAATTCGGCCCCTTCTTACCTTCCGTCACCCCGGCCCTGTGCCGGGGTCCACGGAACCGCACCGGCGATCCTTGAGCCTCTTATCCAGCGCCTGCCTGCCGGTGGACCCCGGCACAGGGCCGGGGTGACGGAAGAGGGAAACGCCCGGTCCCGGCTCACGCCGCGCGCAGCTCGGCAAGGAAGGCGTTGACGGTGTTGCCGAGCGCATCGGCCTCGGCGCGGATGCGGCCGGCGAGGCCGCCCATCTCGCCCGCGCTGTTCGACGCCGAGCGCGCCGTCGCGCCGATCGCCTCGACATCGCTGTGAATCTGCGCGCCGGCGGTGACCGCTTCCTCGACGGTCAGTGCGATCAGGCTGGTGGTGTCCTTCTGGGTGCCGACCGCGTCCTCGACCGTCTCCGACAGCCGCGCCATCGCGGCGATCGCCGCCTCGACCTGGGCATGGCCGTCGGCGACCTGGACGATGCCGTCGCGGATCTCCTCGACATGCGCGGTGATGCGCTTGGCGGCGACCCCGGCCTGGCTGGCCAGCGCCTTGACCTCGTTGGCGACGACGGTGAAGCCGCGCCCGGCTTCGCCCGCGCGCGCCGCCTCGATCGTGGCATTGAGCGCGAGCAGGTTCACCTGCTTGGCGATCTCGCCGATCAGGCCGATCACCGCGTCGATCGACTGGGCCGACTGCATGAGGCCGTCCATGCGCGCGCTGCCCGCGCCGACCAGCGCGACGGCGTCGGCCGCGGCAGCCTTGGCGCGCAGCGTGTCGCCGTTGATCGCGGCGAAGGCGCCGGCGAGCAGCCGCCCGCGATCGGCGATGTCGCTCATGCTCATGCTGGTCTGCGCCGCAGCGGCGGCGACGGCGGCGGCGCGGTCGCCGGTGTCGCCGGCGCGCGATTCGGTCTGCTTGGCGTTGGCGGCGATGAAGCGCGAGAGATCGGTGAGCGCGCGGGTGAGGCTGGCGACCTGGCGCTCGAAGCGGGCGGTGGCGGTCTCGATGCGCTGCGCGCGTTCGACCCGGGCGTGGGCGGCGGCGAGCTCGCGTTCCGAGGCGAGATGGACGAGGCGGCGGTTGGCGACGACGGCGAACAGCCGGCCGTTGGCGGTGAGGATCATCCCCTCATTGCCGTTGGCGGCGCGATAGGCCTCGATCAGCCCGCCGACATCCTGGTCGACCTCGGCAGTGGCGCAGGCGCGGATATGCTGGTTGAGGCCGTTGCCATAGGCCGGGTTGCGCATCAGCGCATGGCCGAACGGGTTGAGCAGCAGGCGGCGCACATCCTTCTCGAACACCGCGCCGATCGCGCGATACGCGGAATCGACCACCGGCAGCAGGCGCAGGTCCATGTTCGCCTGGAACATCTCGATCGCGGTGAACAGCGTGTCGGTCTGGCGCAGGAAGGGCGGGTTGCGCTCGATCGTGGTCAGCCACCCGCGCGCGGAGACGGCGGGAAGCGGGTCGGCGGGATCGGCAAGCGCGCGGAACATGAGCGCGGCGTAGGGAGAAGCGGTAAATGGGTCGTTATCCGGGCGTTACAATTTGAAGACAAATGGCGGTTTTTCGCCGTTTTCGCGCGATCAGCCTTCCAATTCGGCGCGGTGGCGCGCGGTGAGCGCGGTGAGCCACTCCGCAAAGGCGGCGACCTGGGGGAAATGGCGGGTCTCCTCATGCGTCACCAGCCAGAAGCTGCGATAGATACGGACCGAGGGGAGGACGCGCGCGAGGCCGGGATCGGCGTCGCCGATGAAGCAGGGCAGCACCGCGATGCCGGCGCCCGCCGCGGCCATGCGGTGCTGGGCATTGATGCTGGACGAGCGCAGCCGGGGCTCGGGCGCGCCGGGGATCTCGTCGAGATAGCGCAGCTCGGGCGCGTAGAGGATGTCGGGGACATAGCCGATCAGACGGTGGTCGCGGAGCTGATCGGGCGCGGCGAGGGGCGGGTGCGCGGCGAGGTAGCCGTGCGAGGCGTAGAGCCGCAGGCCATAGTCGGCGAGCTTGCGCGTGAGCAGCGGGCCGCGGCGCGGGCGGGCGAGCAGCACGGCGATGTCGGTCTCGCGCCTGGTGGGGTTGAGGAAGCCGCTGCTGGCGACGAGATCGACCGTGAGGCCGGGATGCGCGTCGGCGAGCGCGCCGAGATGGCGGCTGACGAACCAGGTGCCGAACCCCTCCGACACGCTGACGCGGATCGTGCCGCGCACCGGACCGCCGACGTCGCGGCTGCCGATCGCGGCGGCGGCACGCTCCATCGCGCGGGCATGGGTGAGCAGGCGCTCGCCGGCGGGGGTCAGCGACTGGCCGTCGGGCCCCTGCTCGAACAGCCGCTCGCCCAGCGCCTGTTCGAGGCGGCGCAGGCGGCGACCGGCGGTGGTGGCGTCGATCTCCAGGCTCTGCGCGGCCTTGGCGAGCTGGCCGGTGCGCGCGATGGCGAGAAAGATCGGAAGGTCGCTCCAGTCCATCGCGTGCAAATATGCAGGTCCGGGCTGCATGTCGATGGGTTGCCGGTGGCAGGGGGCGGGTGCATCACCTTTCGCCAAAGGAGAGGCGCACATGGCGACGGCGGTCCGCGAGATTTCGCACTTCATCGGGAGCAGCGCGACGGCCGGTTCCGGCACGCGCCGGTCGGACGTGTTCGACCCCAATACCGGCAAGGTGCAGGCACAGGTCACGCTGGGCGCGCAGGCCGATCTCGACGCGGCGATGGCCAATGCGGTGAAGGCGCAGATCGGCTGGGCGGCGACCAACCCGCAGCGCCGGGCGCGCGTCATGTTCAACTTCAAGGCGCTGATCGAGAAGCACATGGACGAGCTGGCGCACCTGCTCAGCTCGGAGCACGGCAAGGTGATCGCCGACGCCAAGGGCGACATCCAGCGCGGGCTCGAGGTGATCGAGTTCGCCTGCGGCATCCCGCATGCGCTGAAGGGCGAGTACACCCAGGGCGCGGGGCCGGGGATCGACGTCTATTCGATGCGCCAGCCGCTCGGGGTGGTCGCGGGGATCACCCCGTTCAACTTCCCGGCGATGATCCCGATGTGGATGTTCGGCGTGGCGATCGCATGCGGCAACGCGTTCATCCTCAAGCCGAGCGAGCGCGATCCCAGCGTGCCGGTGCGGCTCGCGCAGCTGATGCTCGAGGCCGGGCTGCCCGAGGGCGTGCTGCAGGTCGTGCACGGCGACAAGGAGATGGTCGACGCGATCCTCGACCATCCCGAGATCAAGGCGGTGAGCTTCGTCGGCTCGTCCGACATCGCGCATTACGTCTATCGCCGCGGCGTGGAGGCGGGGAAGCGCGTGCAGGCGATGGGCGGGGCGAAGAACCACGGCATCGTCATGCCCGACGCCGACCTCGACCAGGTGGTCAACGACCTCGCCGGCGCGGCGTTCGGCTCGGCGGGCGAGCGCTGCATGGCGCTTCCGGTGGTCGTGCCGGTCGGCGACAAGACCGCCGACGCGCTGCGCGAGAAGCTGCTGCCGGCGATCGAAGGGCTGCGCGTGGGCGTCTCGACCGATGCCGAGGCGCATTACGGGCCGGTGGTGACCGCGGCGCACAAGGCGAAGATCGAGAGCTATATCCAGATGGGCGTCGACGAAGGCGCCGAGCTGGTGGTCGACGGGCGCGGCTTCTCGCTCCAGGGGCATGAGGAGGGGTTCTTCATCGGCCCGACGCTGTTCGACCGCGTGACGCCGCAGATGCGCAGCTACCAGGAGGAGATCTTCGGTCCGGTGCTGCAGATGGTGCGCGCCGGGAGCTTCGAGGAGGCGCTGCGGCTGCCGAGCGAGCACCAGTACGGCAACGGCGTCGCGATCTTCACGCGCAACGGCCATGCCGCGCGCGAGTTCGCGGCCCGGGTCAATGTCGGGATGGTCGGGATCAACGTGCCGATCCCCGTGCCGGTGGCCTATCACACCTTTGGCGGTTGGAAGCGCAGCGCGTTCGGCGACACCAACCAGCACGGCATGGAAGGGGTCAAGTTCTTCACCAAGGTCAAGACCGTGACCCAGCGCTGGCCCGACGGCAGCGTGACCGGCGAGAATGCGTTCGTTATCCCGACGATGGGATGAGTGGATTGCGGGGACTCGCGATGCGGTGGCTGGCGGCGCTGTTGGCATGTCTGGTGGCGCTGGCGCCCGCGGCCGCGCAGAAGCGGATCGCGCTGAGCTTCGACGACGCGCCGCGGCAGGCGGGCGGCTTCATGGCGCCGGACGCGCGGGCGAAGCTGCTGGTGCGGGCGCTCGCGAAGGCGCGGGTGAAGCAGGCGGCGTTCTTCGTGACCGTCGGCAACCTGGAGAAGCCGGAGACCGGCGACGGCGCGGCGAACATCGCGCGCTACGTCAAGGCGGGGCATGTCATCGCCAACCACAGCTTCGCGCACCGGCGGCTGAGCGGGATGGCGGCGGCGGATTATCTCGCGGACATCGACCGGGCCGAGGCGTGGCTGAAGGGGCGGCCGGGGTATCGGCCGTGGTTCCGCTACCCGTTCCTCGACGAGGGCGGCAAGGACAAGGCCAAGCGCGACGCGGTGCGCCAAGGGCTGGCGGCGCGCGGGCTGGCGAACGGCTATGTGACGGCGGAGGCGTCGGACTGGAATATCGAGAGCCTCGCCGCCGGCGCGAAGAAGGATGGCAAGCGGATCGACATGGCGGCGCTGCGCTACCTCTATGTCGAGAGCCATGTCGAAGCGGCGGAGTTCTATGATGCGCTGGCGGTGAGGGCGCTGGGCCGCTCGCCCGCGCATGTCATGCTGCTGCACGAGACCGATATCGCGGCGATGTTCGTCGACGATCTGGTCAAGGCGCTGCGGGCGAAGGGGTGGGAGATCGTCACCGCCGACGCGGCATTCGCCGACCCGGTTCGCGAGCTGCGGCCCGATACGCCCAATGCGCAGGGCACGCTGACCGAGGCGCTGGCGTGGGAGAAGGGCTTGCCCGCGCCGCGCTGGTACGAGCGCAACGACCTCAAGATCGCGACCCCGCTGTTCCGCGAGCGGGTGCTGGGGGAGGCGGAATGAGCGTGCGGCTACATCGGCTCCTGGCGGCCTTCCAGCTCGTCCTCGACCGCGCGCTGCTGTTGCGGGCCGTGGCGCGGCTTCTGGTCGCTGACGGTGCACGATTCCGATTTTTCGCACATGTTGACGGCCATGCCGTTGAGCGTTTCGGGCGTGACGCAGCCGCCGAGCAGAAGCAGCGGCGCGGCGAGGCAAAGACGAAGCTTCATGTTGTGAACGTCCCCCGGTTGTGCGGCACCGGATCGCATGCACGGGCGTGGCGTTCAACTCGGGATTTCTGACGAGGGGCAAATGGACCAGTTCGACCTGACCGACGACCAGCGCGCGATCCAGGAGATGGCGCAGCGCTTCACCGCGGACGCGATCACCCCGCACGCCGCGGAGTGGGACGAGAAGCATATCTTCCCGCGCGAGACGGTGAAGGCGGCGGCCGAGCTCGGCTTCGGCGCGATCTACGTCTCGGAGGAGAGCGGCGGGATCGGGCTCGGGCGGCTCGAGGCGGCGCTGATCATGGAGGCGATGGCCTATGGCTGCCCGGCGACCAGCGCGTTCATCTCGATCCACAACATGGCGAGCTGGATGATCGACCGCTTCGGGTCGCAAGCGGTGAAGGACAAGTATCTGCCCCGGCTGGTCACCGCCGACTGGCTGGCGAGCTATTGCCTGACCGAGCCGTCTTCGGGTTCCGACGCGGCGGCGCTCAAGACGACGGCGAAGCGCGAGGGCGACGTGTTCGTGGTCAACGGATCGAAGCAGTTCATCTCCGGCGCTGGCGAGAACGAGCTCTACGTGACCATGGTGCGCACCGGAGCGGAGGGGCCGAAGGGCATCTCGTGCCTGGCGATCGAGAAGGACATGGCGGGCGTCAGCTTCGGGGCGAACGAGCGCAAGCTCGGCTGGCATGCCCAGCCGACGCGGCAGGTGATGTTCGACAATGTCCGCGTGCCGGCGGAGAACCTGGTCGGCGGCGAGGGCGAGGGGTTCCGCATCGCGATGATGGGACTCGACGGCGGGCGGCTCAATATCGGCGCCTGCTCGCTCGGCGGGGCGCAGCGCTGCCTCGACGAGGCGGTGCAGTACACCAAGGACCGCAAGCAGTTCGGCCAAGCGATCGCCGATTTCCAGAACACCCAGTTCATGCTCGCCGACATGGCGACCGAGCTCGAGGCGTCGCGCGCGCTGCTTTATCTCGCGGCGGCCAAGGTGACGTCGAACGCACCCGACAAGACCAAGTTCGCGGCGATGGCCAAGCGCTTCGCGACCGACACCGGATCGTCGGTGGTCGACCGCGCGCTGCAGCTGCACGGCGGCTATGGCTATCTCATGGACTATCCGATCGAGCGCTTCTGGCGCGACCTGCGCGTCCATTCGATCCTCGAGGGGACCAACCAGGTGATGCGGATGATCGTCGGGCGGGAGCTGACGCGGCAATGAGCGACGACGTGCTGATCTTCGTCGAGGGCAAGGTCGGCCGGATCCGGCTCAACCGGCCCAAGGCGATCCATGCGCTCAACACCGGCATGTGCGCGGCGGTGCTCGATGCGTTGGCGGCATGGCGCGACGACACCGCGGTCGAGGCGGTGATGATCGATCATGCCGAGGGCCGCGGCTTCTGCGCGGGCGGCGACATCCGCATGATCGCGGAGAGTGGCGCGGGCGATGGCAGCGCGGCGCGGGCGTTCTTCCGGACCGAGTACCGGATGAACCATGCATTGTTCACCTATGTGAAGCCGATCGTCGCCTTCATGGACGGGATCACGATGGGCGGCGGGGTAGGGATCGCGATGCCGGCGAAGTACCGCGTGGCGACCGAGAACACCAAGCTGGCGATGCCCGAGACCGGGATCGGGCTGTTCCCTGATGTCGGCGGCGGGTGGTATCTCTCGCGGCTGCCGGGGCGGGCGGGGCAGTATCTGGCGCTGACCGGGCACCGGCTCGACGGGGCGGAGTGTTTGGCGCTGGGTCTGGCGAGCCACTACCTCCATTCGGACATGCTGGACGAGGCCAAGGCGCGGATCATTGCCGATCCGCAGGCGATCGACGCGGTACTGGACGCGCTGTCCGTGCCCGCGCCCGACGCGCGGATCCTGGCACATCAGGGGGCGATCGACCGGCTGTTCGCTTCGGACCGGCTCGAGGACATCCTGTCGGCCCTGGAAGCCGATGGCGGCGAATGGGCGGCGCAGCAGCGCGCGACACTCGCGACCAAGTCGCCGCAGACGATGAAGGTCAGCCTCAAGCTGCTGCTCGATGGCAAGGCGATGCCGACCTTCGAGGACGAGATGCGGCAGGAATTCGCGGTCGCCAGCCATGTCGTGCAGCGCCATGACTTCGTCGAGGGCGTGCGCGCGGTGATCGTCGACAAGGACAATGCGCCCAAGTGGAACCCCGCGAGCGCGGAAGAGGTGAGCGATCACCTGATCGACCAGATCTTTGCGCCGCTGCCCGAGGGCGAGGCGTGGACGCCGGCATAGGAGAAGACATGAGCTACGAAACCATCCTCGTCGAGCAGCGCGACAGGGTCACGCTGGTGACGCTCAACCGGCCGCAGGCGCTGAACGCGCTCAACAGCCAGGTGCTGGGCGAGCTGCTCGATGCGTTCGCGAAGTTCGATGCCGATGCCTCGCAGGGCTGTGCGGTGCTGACCGGGAGCGAGAAGGCGTTCGCCGCCGGAGCCGACATCAAGGAGATGCAGGCGCAGGGCTTCGCCGACATGTACGGCCACAATTTCTTCGCCGGCTGGGACCAGTTCACGCGCACGCGCAAGCCGATCATTGCCGCCGTCGCCGGCTTCGCGCTCGGCGGCGGGTGCGAGCTGGCGATGATGTGCGACTTCATCCTCGCCGCCGACACCGCCAAGTTCGGCCAGCCCGAGATCAAGCTCGCGGTGGCGCCGGGCATGGGCGGCTCGCAGCGCCTCACGCACGCTGTCGGCAAGGCCAAGGCGATGGAGATGTGCCTGACCGGGCGGATGATGGGCGCCGAGGAAGCCGAGCGCGCCGGGCTGGTGAGCCGCATCGTGCCCGCCGCCGAGCTGGTCGAGGAGGCGGTGAAGACCGCGGCGGCGATCGCGGCGATGGCGCCGCTGGCGGTGCTGGCGAACAAGGAGATGGTCAACGCCGCGTTCGAGACCGGCCTCGCGCAGGGCGTGCAGTTCGAGCGCCGCCTGTTCCACGGGCTGTTCGGCAGCGCCGACCAGAAGGAAGGCATGGCCGCGTTCGTGGAGAAGCGGCCCGGCAACTGGACGGGGAAGTAGGATGGCGCGCGTAGGATTCATCGGGCTCGGCAACATGGGCGGCGGGATGGCCGCGAACCTGGCGAAGGCGGGGCATGACGTGCGCGCGTTCGACCTGTCGGCCGAGGCGCTCGAGCGCGCCAGGGCGGCGGGGTGCCTGCCGGTCGAGAGCGCCGCGGCGGCGGCCGAGGGCGCCGAGGCGGTGATCACGATGCTGCCCGCGGGCAAGCATGTCGCGCAGGTCTATGAGGACAGCGTGTTCGGCGCGGCGGATACCGGGGCGATCCTGATCGACTGTTCGACGATCGACGTCGCCACCGCGCGGCGCGTCGCGGACGATGCGGCAACCAAGGGGCTGGTCGCGGTCGATGCGCCGGTCTCGGGCGGGATCGCGGCGGCGGCGGGTGGCACGCTGACCTTCATGGTTGGCGGCGGCGATGCGGCGTTCGCGCGCGCCGAGCCGTTCCTGTCGGCGATGGGCAAGGCGGTGATCCATGCCGGCGGCAACGGCGCGGGGCAGGCGGCGAAGATCTGCAACAACATGCTGCTCGGGGCCACCATGGTGGCCACCTGCGAGGCGCTGCTGCTGGCGCAGAAACTGGGGCTCGATCCGCAGACCTTCTACGACATCGCCTCGGTCTCGTCGGGGTCGTGCTGGTCGCTCAACACCTATGCGCCGCTGCCGGGCGTCGGGCCGCAGACCCCGGCCGACAATGGCTATCAGGGCGGGTTCGCGGCGGGGCTGATGCTCAAGGACCTGAAGCTCGCGATGGAAGCGGCGGCGAGCGCCCATGCCGAGACGCCGATGGGCGCGCGGGCGGCGGAGCTTTACACGAAGTTCGCGGATGCCGGGAATGCCGGGGTGGATTTCTCGGGTATCATCAAGATGCTGGACGAGGGGAAGGCGTAAGCCGCCCTTTCGTCATCCCGGCCCTGTGCCGGGACCCACCGTGCGGCGGAGCGAGCGGATGGAGGCTCGATCGCATCGCGTGCGACGAGGTGGACCCCGGCACGAGGCCGGGGTGACGGTTTCTAGTGGGTGGGTTAGCGCGCCGGGCAGGTCGTGCCCGGGCCGGCGTCGAGGTCGAGGCAGCGGCCGTCGATCTCGCCGGCGGGGATGGGCAGGCCGATCACGCTCGCCAGCGTGGGCAGGATGTCGACCGTCTCGACCGACATCGGCTGTTCGAAGCCGGTCAGACCCTTGCGCCAGAACAGGATCGGCACGCGGCGGTCATAGTCCCAGAAGCTCCCATGCGTCGCGACCGAGCCGTTGGTGGGGTCCGAGATCGGGGTGATCCGCGGCTTCAGCGCCACCACGAAGTCGCCCGAGCGCTCCGGGAAATAAGACGCGCGGGCGCGCTGGATCAGCGACCAGGTCTCGGGCGGGCCGCTCGGGCTGGGGGTGGCGAGGATCTCGGCGCGGGTGAAGACTCCGGCGACCTGCGGATGCGCGCGGTAGAGCGCGATCGCCTCGCGCGTCACCGCCTGGCGCTGCTTCGCAGGGAGCGCGGGGTCGACATAGATGTCGCCGAAATTGCCGCCCCACAGGATCTGCGCGTCGCCCATGCCGAGCTTCGCCGCGACCTTCTGGCCCATCGCCTTGGCGCCCATCCCGGCCTCGACGCGCGCCGCGTCGGGGATGGCGTGCATGTTGTGGCGCTCGGGCAGGTCGTGGCCGCCATGGTCGGCGGTGAGCACGACCTGATAATCGATCCCGGTCTTGTCGAGGATGTCGAGCAGATAGCCGAGCGTACGGTCGAGATTGACCATCTGCAGGCACATCTCGGTCCCCTCGGTGCCATAGGTGTGGCCGATATAGTCGCTGGCCGAGGCGCCGACGATGAGCAGGTCGGTGGCGCTGCCCTCGCCGAGCTTGAGCTCTGCGCGCAGGTCGGCGGCGATGCCGACCACCGCCATGTCGAATTCGGGCGAGGCGCGGAAGCGGCGCACGTCGCCGGCATCGCGTTCGAAGCGGCCGGTGCCGACGCTCCGTCCGCCGCCGATCGGGATGGCGAGGTCGCGCGACTTGCAGAAGTCGGGCAGCTCCATCGGGCGCTGCGCCTCGGCGAGGCGCTTGTCGACGGCGGCGTTGCCGCGGGTGATGGCCTCGGGCGCGGTGCGGCCGGCATAGCTGACGAAGCCCTTGCCACCCCACCACCAGACCTGATCGGCCTTGTGGCCGGACATCATCACCGCCGCGCGGTCCTTGCCGGCGATCGCGGCGACGCGGACGGCGGGGTTGGCGGCCCGCATCCGCTCGCCGAGCGTCGGCACCTTCAGGTGGAGCGGCGAGACGGTGTAGTTGGAGGAGTTGCTGCCCGGGACGCGCTCGTCCTCGGCGCAGTAGATGGTCTTGTCCTTGCGCGGCGTCTTGAGGTCGATCCAGTCATTGGCGATGATCCCGGTGCGCGCCGGGCGGCTGCCGGTGAGGATCGTCGAGTGGCCGGGGCAGGTCTCGGTCGCGGCATGGCTCTGATAGCCCGAGGGGAAGACGACGCCGTTGGCGAGCCGCGCGAGGCCGCCGGTGAAATGCTGGCGATACTCGGCGAAGACGTCGGCCGAGAGCTGGTCGACGGCGACCGCGACGATCAGCTTGGGCGGGGCTTTGGGGGCGGCGGGCGGCGGCGGAGGGGGCGAAGCTTCCTGCGCGAGTGCGGGCGACGCGAGCAGCAGGGTGACGGCGAGCGAACGAAGCATCTTTCCTCCGGTGGCAAAACGAGGCGCGGGCGCTATGTTCCTTTCGCTCCCGCACGGCAAGGACTGGTGATGCGCAGGTTGAGTTTCGCGTTGGTGACATTGCTGTGCTGGATCGCCGCCTTGGCGGCAGTGCCCGCCGCGGCGCAGCAGGCGGGGCAGGACAATCTCGCGGTGGAGCTGGTCGCCGAGACCGACAGCCCCGCGCCGGGCAGCGAGGTGACGCTGGCCTTTGTCGCGACCCCCGACCCGGGCTGGCACGGCTATTGGAAGAACCCCGGTGACGCCGGGCTCGACACCCGGCTCGACTGGAAGCTGCCGCAGGGGGTCACGCCAAGCGAGCTGCGCTATCCGGTGCCGACGCGGCTGCTGATCGCGGGGATCATGAACTATGTCTACAAGGGCTCGTACACCCAGCTCGCGACGCTGAAGATCCCCGCCGGGCTGGCGCCGGGCACCGCACTGCCGATCGCCGTGCGCGCCGATTACCTCGTCTGCACCGACGAGGTGTGCGTGCCCGAGAGCGAGAATCTGACGATCAACCTGACCGTCGGCGACGGCGCCATCCCGGCCGAGCGGCGGGCGCGGTTCGACCAGTGGCGGCGGGCCTTTCCCAAGCCGCTGGGCAGCCAGGGCAAGTTCGCGGTGGCCGATGGCACGATGCGGATCGCGATCCCCTATCCGGCGAGCGCGCCGCTGGGCGCCGATGCCTATTTCTTCCCGCTGAACACCGAGGCACTGGTCTATTCGGCGCCGCAGAAGCTGACGCGCGACGGCGACAATGTGATCGTCGAGGTGCAGGCCGGACCCAAGACCCCGGCCAGGCTCGAGGGCGTGCTGGCCGTAGGGCCGGGGCAAGGCTTCGCGCTGGCGGCGGTGCCGGGCGAGGTTGCGGCAGGGGCGGGGCCGGCCGCGGCGATCGACTGGAGCGCGGCATTGGTCGCGCTGGGCGGCGCGCTGCTCGGCGGGCTGATCCTCAACATCATGCCGTGCGTGTTCCCGATCCTGAGCCTCAAGGCGCTGAGCCTCGCCAAGAGCGGGACGAGCGAGGGCCATGCGCGGGCCGAGGCGCTGGCCTATACCGCGGGCGTGGTGCTGGTCGTGCTGGCGCTGGGCGGGGCGATGCTCGCGCTGCGCGCGGCGGGGGCGAGCGTGGGCTGGGCGTTCCAGCTCACCGATGCGCGCGTGATCCTGTTCCTGCTGCTGCTGGTGCTGGGGATCGCGCTCAACCTGGCCGGGCTGTTCGAGCTGGCCGCGCCGAAATTCGCCGGGCGGTTGGCGAGCGGGGGTTCGGGCGGCGCGTTCATGACCGGCGCGCTGGCGGCGTTCATCGCGACCCCGTGCACCGGCCCGTTCATGGGCGCGGCGCTGGGCGCGGCGTTGGTGCTGCCCTGGTATGTCGCGCTGCTGATCTTCCTCGGGCTCGGGCTCGGGCTGGCGCTGCCGTTCCTGCTGCTCGGCTTCGTGCCCGCGCTGCGGCGGGCGCTGCCCAAGCCAGGGGCGTGGATGGACAATTTCCGCAAGATCCTGTCGATTCCGATGTTCCTGACGGCAATCGCGCTCGCCTGGGTGCTGGGTGGCCTCAAGGGCGTCAACGGCATGGCGGCGGGGCTGATCGTCGCGCTGGCGCTGGCGGTGGCGTTGTGGATCGTGGGACGGCGGCAGGCGCGTGCCGCCGGGAGCGGCGCGGCGTGGGCGGCGGCGCTGCTCGTCACGATTGGCGGCATCTGGGCGGTGACTCAGTTCGAGAAGCCCGCGCTGGCGGCACAGGCGGTTCCGTCCGGCGCCGAGCCGTTCAGCGAGGCGCGGCTGGCGGCGCTGCAGGCCGAGGGGCGCCCGGTCTTCGCCTATTTCACCGCCGACTGGTGCGTCACCTGCAAGGTCAACGAGAAGACCGCGATCGAAACCGATGCGGTGCGCGACGCGTTCAGGGACGGCGGTGTCGCGGTGCTGGTGGGCGACTGGACCGATGGCGATCCTGCGCTCGGCCGCTTCATCGAAAAGCATAATCGCGCGGGGGTGCCGCTGTACCTCTGGTACCCCAAGGGCGCGACGGAACCGAAGGTCTTGCCCCAGGTGTTGACCCAAGGCATGTTGTCCGCGCTTCCGGGGGACGAGACCTGAACGCCAACCAGGAGTTCGTGCGATGAAGAGACTGATTCCGCCTACGGCCGCACGGCGTGCGGGCATTTTGGGCGCCGCCGCGATGATCGTGGCGTTCGCCGCACCCGGCGCCGCGCAGCAGGCCAATGGCCAGAAGGCGACCGACTTCAAGCTCACCGACGCCAGCGGCAAGACCGTTCAGCTCAGCGACTACAAGGGCAAGACGGTGGTGCTCGAGTGGAACAACCCGGGCTGCCCGTTCGTGCAGCGCCATTATCAGGGCAACATGCAGAAGACCCAGGCCGCGGCCAAGGCCGGCGGCGTGGTGTGGCTGACGATCAACTCGGGCGCGCCGGGCAAGCAGGGCCATATGGAGGGCGCCGCGGCCCAGAAATGGGTGGCCGACCAGAAGGCGGTGCCCGCCCACTATCTGCTCGATCCCAAGGGCGTGGTCGGCAAGGGCTATGCCGCCAAGACCACGCCGCATATGTACATCATCGATGGCCAGGGCGTGCTGCGCTACCAGGGCGGGATCGACGACAAGCCCGCGGCGCGCGTCGAGGAGATGGGCGCGGCGCGCAACCATGTGCTCGCCGCACTCGGCGAGATGAAGGCGGGCAAGGCCGTGTCGGTCGCGACCAGCCAGCCCTATGGCTGCTCGGTCAAATACGCCGAATGAGCTTTCCTTCCCTGTTATAGGGGGCAGGGAAGGGGAGAAGGCCGGGAGAGATCCCGGCCTTTTTCGGTCTGCCAGCGACCAGCGGTCGACCGCGGCATTTTGTTGGATACATGTTGGAAAATCCGTGCTGCGCTTGCCGGCATGAGCACCGACAGCACACCCCGATCCGCCCCGCCAGCTCGCCGCATGGCGCGCTGGACTCCCGCAAAACAGCGCATATTCCTCGCCGCGCTTCTCGAAACCGGCAGCGTCGCCGCGGCCGCACGTGCCGCCGGCATGTCGCGCTCGAGCGCCAACCGGTTGCGCCGGCGCCTGTCCGGCACGCCGTTCGACCGCAGTTGGGATCAGCTTTTGTCCGCTCACCGACGCCGCCTCGCCGATCCCTTCGCCGACCCGGCTGCCGCGCCAGCGGCGCGTGCCTGACGCGGATGCGGCGCGTCGATGTCGCATGGCCGGCGCGTGAGTGGCGCGGTGCTGCCGCGTCACCGGCGCGTTGGTGGCGCGCGGGCGGCGCGTTTGCGGCGCGTTTCTGGCGCGTTCCACGCAAAACCCCGCTTTCGAGTCAATTTCGTCAACCGCACGCGTCGGGTCGCCCCTTGTGCAACGCAGCAAAGCGATGCAGCATGGAACTCGCCGGGCGTTCCGGCGCTTGAGGGGGCTGAATGGGGACAGGCCGCGCGTTCGATGAAATCTGGGGGCATGGCGGGCCGGACAAGCCGCGCGCCGAATTCTCAGCCCTTTCCGAATGGATCGCGGATACGCCTCAAGCCGAACTGCATCGACGCCAGCAGGCCGCCGAGGCCACTTTCCGCCAGCTCGGCATCACCTTCGCCGTCTATGGCGACAGCGATGCGAGTGAGCGCATCATCCCGTTCGACATCGTGCCGCGCATCTTCCTGCACGACGAATGGCAGCGGCTGAGCGAGGGGCTGATCCAGCGCGTCGAGGCGATCAACGCGTTCCTCGAGGACATCTATGGCGAGCGTCGCATCCTCAAGGAAGGGGTGCTGCCTGCCGAGCTGGTGCTCAAGAACCCCCAGTTCCGGCCCGAAGTCGCGGGCATCCGCCCGCCGCACGGCATCTGGGCGCATATCTGCGGGATCGACCTGGTACGCACCGGTCCGGACGAATTCTGGGTGCTCGAGGACAATGCGCGCACGCCTTCGGGCGTCTCCTACATGCTCGAGAATCGCGAGGCGATGATCCGGCTGTGCCCCGAGCTGTTCCGCAGCTTCCGCGTCGCCGCGGTCGACAGCTACAGCGACATGCTGCGCGAGACGATGCGCTCGGTCGCGCCCGACACGCGCGGCGGCGTGCCGGTGTGCGTGGTGCTGACGCCGGGGCACTTCAACTCGGCCTATTACGAGCACAGCTTCCTCGCCGACACGATGGGGATCGAGCTGGTCGAGGCCGCGGACCTCGTGGTCGACGACGATGTCGTCTACATGCAGACCATCGCAGGCCGCGTGAAGGTCGACGTGATCTATCGCCGGATCGACGACGAGTTCCTCGATCCGTTGGTGTTCCGCCCGGACTCGCTGCTCGGCGTGCCGGGGATCATCTCGGCCTATCGCGCGGGCAATGTCGCGCTGATCAACGCGCCGGGCAACGGTATCGCCGACGACAAGGCGATCTACAGCTACATGCCCGACATCGTGAAATTCTATTCGGGCAGCGAGGCCAAGCTGCCCAATGTCGAGACCTGGCGCTGCCGCGAGCCCGAGGCGCTGAAATATGTGCTCGATCATCTGGGCGAGGTCGTGGTGAAGCTGGTCGACGGGTCGGGCGGCTATGGCATGTTGGTCGGACCGACCGCGAGCAAGGCCGAGATCGAGGCGTTCCGTGCGGCGCTCAAGGCCGAGCCGCACCGCTACATCGCGCAGCCGACGCTCGCGCTGTCGACCGTGCCGACGATGACCGAGACCGGGCTGGCGCCGCGGCACGTCGATTTCCGGCCGTTCGTGCTGACCGGATCGGACGGGGTGCGCGTGGTGCCGGGCGGGCTCACGCGCGTGGCGCTCAAGGAAGGCTCGCTGGTGGTCAATTCGAGCCAGGGCGGCGGGACCAAGGACAGCTTCGTGCTGCTGCCCGAGGGGCCGGGGCAGAACCAGACTCAGGTGCAGGGCTGATGCGGATGCTCTCGCGCACCGCGGCGGCGCTCTACTGGCTCGGGCGCTATGTCGAGCGGGCGGACTTCACCGCGCGGCTGGTCGAGGCGACGGTGAGGCTCGACGCGCTGTCGGCACGGCCGGCGGGCGAGGCGGCGTGGGCGAGCGCGCTCAGCGTGACCTACAATGCCGAGGGGTTCGCCGCGACCGGGCAGAACGTCACCCAGCAGCCGGTGGCGCGCTATCTGACGCTCGACATGACGCATCCGGGGTCGATCGTGCGCTGCCTGGAGCAGGCGCGCAACAATGCGCGGGCAGTGCGCACCGCGCTGACGCGTGAGGCGTGGACCGCGATCAACCGGCTGTGGCTGCTGTTCGCCCACCGCACCAGCCCGGGCGGGGCGGCCTCGACGCTCAATCTGGTCGAGGGCGTGATGGCCGAGGCGCGCGGTTTCGAGGGCGCGATCCACCGCATGATGCGCAACGAGGCGACCTTGTTGATCCAGCTCGGTGCCGCGATCGAGCGGGCGGACAACACCGCGCGGCTGCTCGACGTCAAATATCATCTGCTGCTGCCCGAGGGCGAGCAGGTCGGCGGCGTGGTCGACCGCGACCAATGGACGACCATCCTCCAGACCGTGTCGGCGGTCACGGCCTATCGCTGGCTCTATACCGAGGACTTGAAGCCGGCGAACGTGATCGACCTGCTGATCGCGCATGCCGAGCTGCCGCGCAGCCTGGCGGCGTGCGTCGAGGAAGTGGTCGAATTGCTCAATGCGCTCGCCAAGCGCACCGGGCTGCAAGGCGAAGCCGACCGCATGGCGCGCGGGCGCATCGCGCGAATGCAGAAGACGCGCAGCCACGAGGTGATCGTGAGCGGGCTGCACGAATATCTCGAGGCGTTCATCCGTGAGAACGCGATGCTCGACGCGGCTATCGCGCGCCAGTTCCGCTTCATCTAAGAGCCCGCCATGCGTCTCGCGATCGAGCATCATACGCAATACCGCTTCAGCGAGCCGCAGTCGCGGCTCGTCCAGATGCTGCGGCTGACTCCGAGCGATACGGTCGACCAGACGGTGCTGTCGTGGCGGATCGACGTCGATTGCGACGTGCGGCTGCGCGACGCGGTGGACGGGTTCGGCAACAAGGTGACGATGCTCTACGCCGAAGGGCCGATCGCCGGGATCGCGATCACCGTCGCGGGGCAGGTGCTGACGACCGAGTCCAACGGCGTGGTGCGCGGCAGCCACGAGCCGTTGCCCGAAGGCCTGTTCCTGCGCACGACGCCGCGGACCGAGGCGAGCGATGCGCTCGTCGCCTTCGCCAGGCCGGCGCTCGGCGGCGAGGGCGCGGCGCTCGACCGGCTGCATCGCTGGAACCGCGCACTGGCCAAGCGCTTCTCCGGCGCTCCGGACCTGCCCGACAGCGGCGTACCCGCGGCGCAGGCCTTCGCGGCGCCGCGGCCGAGCTCACGCGACGTGGCGCAGATCTTCGTCGCCGGCGCGCGCGCGTTCGACGTGCCGGCGCGCTACGTCTCGGGCTATCGCCAGAGCGAGGGCGGGAGCTGCGCGCCGCACGGCTGGGCCGAAGCCTGGGTCGGCGACCTGGGCTGGGTCGGCTTCGATCCCTCCGCCGGGATCAGCCCCGACGAGCACTATGTGCGCGTCGCGGTCGGCGTCGATGCGTCGGGCGCGGCCTCGATCGCGGGATCACGGCTGGGGCAGGGGGGCGAGGAAATGCAGGTCGACCTCCATGTCGACCGGCTCGGCAGCGACGCCTGAAGGCTCAGGCCAGCTCGCGCACCGGCATCCGCGCGGGCGCGGCGGCCGCATCCTCGGCCTCGAGGCGGCGCCAGCCACTGGGACCGAGCACTTCCATCGGCTGGTAGCGCGTCTTGTAGGCCATGCGCGCGCTGCCCTTCACCCAATAGCCGAGATAGACATAGGGCAGCCCCGCGTTCCGGGCGCGGACGATATGATCCATGATGACGAGGTTGCCGAGGCCCGGGCGCTCGGCGTTGTCTGCATCGAAGAAGCTGTAGATCATCGACAGGCCGTCGGCCTGCTGGTCGGTGATGCACGCGGCGACCAGCGCGCCGCCGCGTTCGGCGGGCTCGCGATACTCGATGACGTAGGTGCCGACGGGCGATTGCTCGACCATGTCGGAATAGTCGCTCTCGTCCATCTGGGTCATGCCCCCGCCGGGGTGGCGGCTGGCGAGATAGTTGCGGAGCAGCTGGAACTGCTCCTCGGTCGCCCAGGGGCGGCAGGCGGTGATCTCGAGGTCGCCATGGCGGCGGATCAGCTTGCGCTGGGTCGCGTTGGGCCGGAACTCGCTTGCGACGACGCGGACCGAGAGGCACGCGTTGCAGCCCACGCAGCTCGGGCGATAGGCGACCGACTGGCTGCGGCGGAAGCCGATGCGGCCGAGCGCGTCGTTGAGCTCGCCCGCGTGCGGTCCCGACAGCTCGGTGAAGATCTTCCGTTCCTGCCGGCCCGGCAGATACGGGCACGGCGACGGGCTGGTCACGAAGAACCGTGGAAAGCGGGTAAGTGCCGTCACCCTTTTCGTGCCCCTTGCCGAACGCGAATTGCCGTTGCTCTGGCACTCTTATGAATCAGGCGAATCGTGATGAAAAGGCGATTCACCATGAAAGAGAGTTAACGGATGCAAGGAGTTGTGGACGACGCGCCGAGGGGGTGCGGGCGCATCTGTGGTGAATCATAGTGAGGGTGCGACTCGGTCGGAAGAGTCGTGGACTCGGTTCGTCGCGCGTGTGATTCACTTCGTCCACAAGCTGTGGAAAACGTGGATAAGCGTCAGGCGAGCTCGATCAGCCGCACTTCATAGCCCGCATCCTGCAGCGCGGCGTTCAACCGTTCGAGATGCGCGCGGTCGCGCGTCTCGCACTCGACGTCGAGGCTGAGGCCCTTGGCCGGGAGGTTGGTGAAGATGCGCTGGTGCGACAGCTCGAGGATGTTGACCGCCTGCTCCTGGAAGATGCGCGCGACCTGGTAGAGCGCGCCGGGGCGGTCCTGCAGGCGGATGCGCAGCCGGGCGAGGCGGCCCGAGCGGGCGAGGTCGCGCAGCAGCACGTTGGCGAGCAGCCGCGTGTCGATGTTGCCGCCCGTCAGGATGATGCCGACGGTCTTGCCGCGGAATCGCTCCGGCTGCGTCATCAGCGCGGCAAGCCCGGCGGCGCCGGCGCCCTCGACCACGGTCTTCTCGATCTGCAGGATCAGGCTGACCGCTTCCTCGAGGCTTCGCTCGCTGACCAGCAGGATTTCGTCGACCAGCGCCTCGACGATCTGCGCGGTGAGGCCGCCCGGTTCCTTGACCGCGATGCCCTCGGCCAGCGTGTCGCCGCCGACCGGCTCGTGCGCGCCGGTGACGCGGTTGTACATCGAGGGGAACAGCTCGGCCTGCACGCCGACCACCTCGATCGGGCGCTCCGCGGCCTTGGCCACGGTGGCGACGCCCGAGATCAGCCCGCCGCCGCCGATCGGCACGACCAGTGTGTCGATCGCGGGCGCATCGGCCAGCATCTCGAGCGCGACGGTGCCTTGCCCGGCGATGATGCGCGGATCGTCGAAGGGGTGGACGAAGGTGTAGCCGTTCGACGCCTCGAGCTGGCGGGCATGGGCATAGGCCTCGTCGAAGGTCTCGCCCTCGAGGATCACCGAGGCGCCATGGCCCTCGGTCTGCATCACCTTCACCGTCGGGGTCGGCTTGGGCATCACGATCGTGACCGGGATGCCGAGGCGGTTGCCGTGATAGGCGAGGCCTTGGGCATGGTTGCCCGCCGAGGCCGCGATCACGCCCTTGGCGCGCGCCGCGGCGTCGAGCTGGAGCAAGGTGTTGAGCGCGCCGCGCTCCTTGTAGGCGGCGGTGAACTGCAGATTCTCGAACTTGAGCCAGACCTGCGCGCCGGTCAGGTTCGACAGCGTCTTGCTGTGCAGCGTCGGGGTGCGCACCACCGCGCCCGCAATCCGCGCCGCCGCCGCCTGGACGTCGGCAAGGGTGACGGGGAGCGAATGCGGGGCGGGTGCTGCTTGCGTTGCCATGGGCGGGCCGTAGACCATCTGGCGCGGCGGGGGAACACCGCCTATTCGAATGCCCGACGAAGCGGGGCTTTCGGCGCCGCCATGCCGGAGACCCGTGTGCGCCTTCCCGTTTCGCTTGCCCTAATCGCCGCCCTGCTGCTGCCTTCCCCCGCCTTCGCCGACGCACTGGTCGAGAATGTCGACGGCATGACGCTCGACGAGAAGGGCGATGTCGTCCGCTTCAACGGCATCGTCATCGGCGCCGACGGCAAGATCGTGAAGCTGCTGAAGCGCGGCGACAAGCGGCCCGAACGGCCGGAGTGGAGGGAGGATTTGAAGGGCCGCACGGTCATCCCGGGGATGATCGACGCGCACGGCCATGTCATGGAGCTGGGCTTTCGCGCGCTGGCGCTCGACCTGTCGGCGACCACCTCGCTCGCCGACGCGCAGGCGGCGATCCACCGCTATGCGCTGGAGAATGCGACGCGGCCCTGGCTGATCGGCGGCGGATGGAACCAGGAGGCGTGGAATCTCGGCCGCTTCCCGACCGCGGCGGAACTCGACGCGGCGACCGGAGACAAGCCGACCTGGCTGACGCGTGCCGACGGCCATGCCGGCTGGGCGAACAGCGCGGCGATGAAGGCCGCGGGCATCACCGCCGCGACCAAGTCTCCCCCGGGCGGGCGGATCGAGCTGGTCGCGGGCAAGCCCGGCGGCGTCTTCGTCGACGCGGCGATGGCGCTGATCGAGAAGGCGCTGCCCAAGCCGACGCCACGCGATCGCAACGCCGCCTTCATCAAGGCGCAGGACCTGCTGCTCGCGACCGGCATCACCGCGACCGCGGACATGGGCACCAGCCTCGAGGACTGGATGACCTATCGCCGGATGGGCGACCAGGGCGCGCTGCGCGTGCGGATCATGAGCTATTCGGCGGGGGTCGACGTCGCGCTGCAGGCGGCCGGGACCGGGCCGACGCCGTGGCTTTATGGCGACAAGCTGCGCATGGGCGGGATCAAGCTCTATACCGACGGCGCGCTGGGCTCGCGCGGGGCGTGGCTCAAGGCGCCCTATGCCGACGCGCCGGGCAATAGCGGGCTGCCCTTCCTGACCGACGCGCAGCTGCTCAATTCGATCACGCGCGGCGCGATGGACAATTTCCAGCTCGCGATCCATGCGATCGGCGACCGCGCCAACAAGCAGGTGCTCGACGCGATCGACGAGGTTTCGGACACCTTCAATGGCGACCGGCGCTGGCGGATCGAGCATGCCCAGATCGTCGATCCCGCCGATCTGCCGCGTTTCGGCAAGCACGGCATCATCGCCTCGATGCAGCCCGTCCACCAGACCAGCGACCGCATGATGGCCGAGGCGCGGCTGGGACAGGCGCGGCTCGCGGGCGCCTATGCGTGGAAGTCGATGCTGGCGAACGGCGCGAAGCTGGCGTTCGGATCGGACTATCCGGTCGAGAGCCCCAATCCCTTCGTCGGCTGGGCCGCCGCCTTCACGCGCCAGGACGCGCAGGGCCAGCCGTTCGGCGGCTGGCGCCCGGAGGAGGCGGTGAGCCGCGAACAGGCGTGGCGCGCCTTCACGCTCGACGCCGCCTATGCCGGGTTCGGCGAGAAACTGTTCGGGCGGCTGGCGCCGGGGATGCTCGCGGATTTCCTGGTGGTGGACCGCGACCCGCTGCTCGCCTCGCCGACTGAACTCCGGGGCACCGTGGTGCTGGAGACCTGGATCGGCGGGCAGCGCATGTTCCAGCGGGGACGGGGCGAGCGCCGGGACGGGGAAGCGGGGCGCTGAAGGCCCTGTCGGCCGGCGACGGTTGACGAGGTTGACAGAATCGAGGGGGTTTGGGCCGGACGCGCCACCGACGCGGCCGGATCGCGCCGGGTTTGCGCCGCCGAGGCGGCAGTCACGCGCCACCGGCGCGGCACCGACGCGGCGCCGAAGCGCCAGCGACGCGGCGCGGCCGCGAGTGTCAGCTTGGCATCAGTCCGCTGCTCCATCGATCAGGGTAGAGCAGATGGAATCCAACATTAAAAGGGGCGGGCGGCGATTGCGGCCGGCCTGCGACGACCGAAGAAAGGGATTCAATTTTTCACGATATATGTCATGATGCGACAGTTGAAGCAGAAGGTGCTGCTCGTTTGTGCAAATATATAATGGAGTATTAACTAAGATATAAGGGTAGCTGTGGCTATCGATCTGATCTTTCTTGTTGAGTATGCTTCGTCCTGCAAAATGGCTGCGGCGCAATGTCGGGATGCGCTCATTCGACGACCATGAGTGACTGGGTGGAGCGCGGCGGTCGCTACCGGCAGTGGCGCGGCGATCATCCCCGGGCCTGAGGCAGCAGGCGCTGCTGCAGCCGGCAGTGTTCAACGGAAGGGAGAATGTGACATGCGGAACCTCGCCATCGGGAAGCTTGCAATCCTCCTCGCCTCTGTCGCCTCCGCTACCGCGCTGGCACAGCAATCCGATCCTTCCGAGGCGATCAAGGAAGATGTCGATTCGATGAAGCAGGCTCAGGACGATATCGAGAAGAGCGAGGCTCCCGCGACGGGCGACGACAGCTCCGTCCCGACGAATACCGGCAGCACCACGGAGACGTCGAGCTCGACGTCCAGCGAACGGGTGGAAAGTCGCTCGCGATCGAGCGACTTTTCCATCCGCTGGGATGACCGCAAAGAGGACGGCCGCAATTGGGACGACCGCAATTGGGGCGGCAGCAACTCCAACTGGTCGGTCGACAGCGTTCTCGGGAAATGGACGATCGGAGACAAGGACGGCTCCTCGTCCTGCTCGCTGACGCTCTATCCGGACGAGTCCTTCGGCCTGCGCCGCGCCTGGACCACCGTCGGCTGCCCGGACGGGTTTTTCAGCGTCAACCGCTGGCGTGCGGCAGGGCGTGACCTTCAGCTCACCGACATGAGCGGCAAGGTGATCGGAAGCTTTCGACAAGTCGGACCGGGCCGCTTCGAGGGCCGGCGTCAAAGCGACGGGGCCGCGATGTACCTGTCGCGATGAGCATTCATCGAAATGCCGCATCGATATGCAGCGGCCGCTTTCGGACTCGGATCAGCCCCGGGGCGGCGCGTGGGCCGAAGCGGCGATCATCTCGTCCAACCGCCGGACGGTGTTCCAGTTGCGTACGGTGCCGGCGCCAAGGCGCTTGACGGTCAATTGCGCGGCCACGCGCGAGCGGACCGGGTCCTGCTCGAAATGGACCCAGAGATGTCCGTCCATCAGCTTCAGGCATTCGCCCTGCGTCGCATAGGGAGCCAGCGCGTCGAGGTCTGCCTCATCCAGCGATTTGCGCATGACCCGCACCGCGACGCGCGTGCTGTCGCGCGCCGCTTCCTCGGCGAAGGGGTTGCCGGCGGTCAGTTTGCGCCACTGCGCGGCGGTCGTGACGATCGTGTCGACATGCCGGCCGAAGCGCTGCGTAAAGGCGGCCTCGAGCCGTTTTTCCAGTTGCCCGACCGGGGCGCGGCCGCTGTCGAACAGGGCGTTGCCGGTCGCGAGCAAGGTGCGCGGGCGTGCGAGGCCGATGCCCTCCATCATGTCGCGCCAGTCGGCCATCACCAGCCGCGCGCCGTCGGCGATGGTGACGCTGTGCAGAAGGGCGACATAGGATGGCAGCGTTCAGACTCCAGAATCGCGCGCAGACGATATGGTGCGGCGTCTGTCCACGCCGGTCAAAAGACAATGGCCGCGGCGTCCTGTCGGAGCCGCGGCCATCTACGGGTAATTTGTTCGCCTGGTGTCAGGCGACGGCGCTGATCGGCACCGCGACCTCGTCCGCCTCGCGCAGCACGTAGCCGCGGCCCCAGACGGTCTCGATATAGTTCTCGCCGTCGCACGCCATGCTGAGCTTCTTGCGCAGCTTGCAGATGAAGACGTCGATGATCTTGAGCTCGGGCTCGTCCATGCCGCCATAGAGGTGGTTGAGGAACATTTCCTTGGTCAGCGTGGTGCCCTTGCGGAGCGAGAGCAGCTCCAGCATCGCATATTCCTTGCCGGTCAGGTGGACGCGGGCGCCATCGACCTCGACGGTCTTGGCATCGAGGTTCACCGCCAGCTTGCCGGTGCGGATGACCGACTGCGAATGGCCCTTCGACCGGCGCACCACGGCGTGGATGCGCGCGACCAGCTCCTCGCGGTGGAACGGCTTGGTCACGTAATCGTCCGCGCCGAAGCCGAACGAGCGCACCTTGCTGTCCATCTCGCTGATGCCCGACAGGATCAGCACCGGGGTCTGCACCCGGGCGACGCGCAATTTCTTGAGCACGTCGTAACCATGCATGTCCGGCAGGTTCAGGTCGAGCAGGATGATATCGTAATCATAGAGCTTGCCCAGATCGAGGCCTTCCTCGCCCAGATCGGTCGTATAGACGTTGAAGCCTTCGGTGGTGAGCATGAGCTCAATCGCCTTGGCAGTCGTCGGCTCGTCTTCGATCAGAAGCACGCGCATGTGCGAGATCCCCCTGTGCCGGTTGCCTGCCCCCTGGCGTGCAACACGACTGATTCATTAACCTAAGCAGGTCTGAAGGCAAAAGGTTAATTTTGTTCTAACCCGCCGGAATCCGCGAGTCGCAGGCGATTCGGGCAGGCGGGCGGGTGCGAATCCGCCGTTCCGGGCCGGCGCCGGGCAGCGCCGGGTGGGGTTATCGCCCCATATACTCAGTCTATAGGCTTCCTCCTTATTTTGCGTTTGCCGACAAGGATGTTGCGTGATTAGCTTCGGATTCTCAGGGTTTGTGACGCGATAACGCGCACCGGGACATTTCAGGGGGTCTCCACGATGAAGATGAAGGCAGCGCTTCTTGTTACCGTCTGCGCTCTTGCCCACCCGGCATTCGCGCAGGACACGGCACCCGCACCCACGACAGCGGCGCAGGAGCCCGAGCGCGAGGGCGAGGTGGTCGTCACCGGCACGCGCATCCGGCGCGATGGTTTCCAGGCGCCGACACCGGTCACGGTGCTGACGCTCGAGGAGATCCAGAACACCTCGCCGTCGAACAACATCGCCGATTTCGTCAACCAGATGCCGTCGCTCGCGGGATCGACTCAGCCGTCCAACTCGCGCCTCAACCTGTCGAGCGGGCAGGCGGGCATCAACGCGCTCAACCTGCGCAACCTGGGCGAGACGCGCACGCTGGTGCTGGTCAACGGCCGGCGCTCGGTGGCCTCGACGATCACCGGCCTAGTGGACGTCAACACGATCCCGCAATCGCTGGTGAGGAGCGTGGAGGTGGTGACCGGCGGCGCATCGGCCGCCTATGGCTCGGACGCGGTCGCCGGCGTGGTCAACTTCATCCTCGACAACAAGTATGAGGGGATCAAGGTCAACGCCGATGCCGGCGTCACCGAGGAAGGCGACGGCTTCAACTATTCGATGGGCGTCGCGGGGGGCTGGTCGTTCGCCGGCGGGCGCGGCCACCTGCTGGTGAGCGGCGAACTCGCGCATCGCGACGGCATCTTCTCGGTCGATCGCGAGTGGAACCACACCGGCTATGTGCGAATCCAGGACCCGAACTGGGTGTCGGGCGTCAGCACCACGCCGCGCTATCTGATTCGCCGCCAGGTCGGCGCGTCGAACTCGACGCCGGGCAGCATGATCCTCAACTCGTCGGGCGGCACGGCCAACAGGCTGCGCGGCATCTATTTCGGCCAGGGCGGGCAGGTCCTGCAATACCAGTATGGCGCGCTGACCTTCCCTTCGGCGACCGGCAGCTCGCCGCCGACGCTGAACCAGGGCGGAAGCTGGCAAGTCAACGATTCCGGCCGGCGCATCGGCCTCGATCCGCAGGACCGGCGTTACGGCGTGTTCGCGCGCCTGAGCTACGAGATCGCCGACGGCGTCGAGCTGTTCGCCGAAGGATCGTACAACCGGCAGCGGATCGTGTTCAACGCCGGCCCGAACCTCGCGTCCACGACGACCGCGTTCAGCGCATCCAATGTCGGCCGGGGCGCCGCGGGCGCGAGCACCCTTGCGGCGGACAACGCCTTCCTGATCCAGGCGCTGGGCCCCGCGCAGCTCGCCGGGATCACCGGCGTGACGATCGGCACGACGGCGGCGGACCTGCCGTTCCGCGGCGTCAACAACAAGCGCGAGGTGCAGCGCTACCTGCTCGGCGCGGAGGGCCAGTTCGAGGCGTTCGGCAAGGAGGCGCGCTGGGACATCTTCGGTCAGTATGGCCGTGCCGAAATGCACGAAGAGCTGACCAACATCATGCACACCCAGCGCATCGCGAGCGCGGTGGACGCGGTGTTCGCGCAAGCGGGCAATCCCGGCGGCTACGCGGTCGGGTCGATCCAGTGCCGGATCAACGTCGATGCGGACGCGACCAACAACGATCCCAATTGCCGGCCGCTCAACCGCCTTGGCATCGGCGTCGCCGACCCGGCGGCGATCAGCTATGTTCTGGGCAATCCCTATCGCGACGAGGTCGCCGAGCAGTTCGTGGTGGGCGCGAACCTGTCGCTGACGCCGTTCGCGACCTGGGCCGGCGACGTCAGCCTGGCGGTGGGTGCCGAGTATCGCGAAGAGAAGATCAGCGGCTTCGTGCCGGCCGAATTCCAGCCGACCGTCACCCCCAACCCGGCTGGCGGCATCACGACGCTCAATACCTGGTCGGTCGGCAACTATCTGCCGAGCAACGGCAGCTACAACGTGAAGGAAGCCTATCTCGAGGCAGTCGTTCCGCTCGGCTTCGGCCTCGAATTCAACGGCGCGGTACGCGCGACCGATTATTCGACCTCGGGCTATGTCACCACCTGGAAGGCCGGGGCGACCTGGCAGCCGATCGAGGATATCCGCCTGCGCGTGACGCGGTCGCGCGATATCCGGGCGCCCAACCTCAACGAACTGTATCAGGCAGGATCGTCGAACACGGACGCGGTCAGCAATCCCTGGGGCGCGGGCAGCGGTCCCAATGGCGGCAACTACGGCTCGAGCATCTCCTATTCGCAGCTGAGCCTGGGCAACCCGAACCTGGAGCCGGAAAAGGCGGATTCCTGGAATATCGGCGGTGTCTTTTCGCCGCGCTTCCTGCCCGGCTTCAACCTGGCGGTCGATTATTTCCGAATCGATCTGAATAATGCGATCGACACGCTCAGCGCGCAGGACATTGTCAACCGCTGCTTCGACGGGCGGCCCGAATATTGCGCGGCGATCACGCAGGACCCGAACAGCTCGGCGCGTATCCTGATCCGCAACCAGCCGTTCAACTTCGCGCGTCGGCTGGCGCGGGGCGTCGATATCGATGCCTCCTACCGCCTGCCGTTGAGCAACATCTTCGCCAACGCCGAGGGCAATCTAACGCTGCGCGGACTGGCGACACGCTATATCGAGAACATCATCGACACCGGCATCCCCGGCGTCGTGCCGCTCGACAGCGTGGGCTCGAATGGCGGCCAGTACACCACGCCGACCTGGATCTTCCGCGGGAGCATCAGCTACGACACGCCCGATTTCTCGATCACCACCACCGCGCGCGGGGTGAGCGCGGGCAAGTATCTCGCCAATGCGATCGAGTGTCAGACCGGGTGCCCGGTGACGACCACGACGTCGACCTACCAGACCTATGACGACATCAACGTCTCGGGCACCTTCTATGTCGACCTCAACCTGACGCAGAAGATCCAGATCGCGGGCGAGGGCGTGGGCGAGGTGTTCTTCAACGTCACCAACCTGTTCAACCGCTGGCCGCTGCTCCTGCCCGAAACGGGCCTGGCGGCGAACAGCACCTATTCGGACCTGCTCGGTCGCAGGTTCCGTATCGGCGTGCGCTTCAAGACCAACTGATCGCAACGCCGGAACGAGGCCGGTCCGCGCAAGTCGCGGGCCGGCCTTTTCTATGCCGGCTTTCCCTTGCGCTCGGCCTCGACCCGCGAGCAGATGTTGCGGAAGCGGTGGGAGAGGAAATCGATCACCAGCTCGACCCGCGCCGGACGCAAGGTGCTGGGCGGGGTGAGCAGGTGGAGCGCGATGTTCATCGGCGACCAGCCGGTGAGGATCTCGACCAGCCGGCCCGCCGCCAGATCCTCGTCGATGATGAAGTCGGGCAGGCGCGCGATGCCGAGCCCGGCGCGCAACGCCGGGAGCATCGCGTCGCCATTGTCGGTGATCAGCGGGCCGGCGGGGCGCACCGCCGCCTCCTCGCCATCGGCCTTGCGGAAATGCCAGGCGCCGATCGCATTGGCGTAGAGGAAGCAGGCGTGATGGGCGAGATCGGCGGGATGGCGCGGGGTGCCGTGCTTCTCGAGATAGGGCGGCGCCGCGACCACGCGCGCGGTGATCGGGGCGAGGCGGCGCGCGCGCAGCGAGCTGTCGGGCAGGTCGGCGATGCGCAGCGCGATGTCGAAGCCGTCGGCGACGATGTCGACGCGCGCGTCGGACAGGCGCAGGTCGATCTCGATCCCCGGATGCTCGACCAGCAGATCGGCGATCGCGTCCGAGACGAAGCGGATGCCGAAGGTGATCGGCGCGGCGATGCGGACCAGGCCCGAGGGCGCCTTGGCGGCGTCGAGCGCGGCCTCCTCGGCCTGCTGCGCCTCGGCGAGGATGCGCCCGGCGCGCTCGGCCAGCGCGTTGCCGCTGTCGGTGAGGGTGAGGCGGCGCGAGGTGCGATGGAACAGCGCGGTGCCGAGCTGCGCCTCGAGCCGCGCGATCGCCTTGGACACGGTCGCCTTGGAGACGCCGATCGCCTCCGCCGCGCCGCTGAACGAGCGGTGCTCGACCACGCAGGCGAAGATCGCCCAGGCTTCGAAATCGGGGAGTCTTATGACGGTTTCCTTCGCGTGTCGGTGGCGATCCAGTTCACTTCCCAGCTCTTCCCGCCATCGGCCGAGAAGGCCTGCTCGAAGCGGGCGGAATTGGGCGTGACGTCGGAGATGACGAAGCGGACCAGGATCGTGCGGCCGTTCCAGCTGTCCTGGGCATAGAATTCGCCGCAGCCGTCCCGGAAGCTGCCGATCGTCGGTGGGGTCAGCACGCCGCCGCCCGCGCTGGCGAAATGCAGCGACCATTGGCGGGCCTGCGGATTGTAGAGCCGCAACGACGCGCCCTCGATCTTCCCGGCCGGTCCCTCGACCTTGAGCTCGACCAGATTGGCGCGGCCGCCCATTACCGGACGGACATCGGTGGTGCCGCGATATTCGACCCACTCGGTCGAGCCCGACAGCGGGCTCTTGAGGCGCTTGAGATGCGTCGTCCAGGCGCCGATCTCCCAGTCGAAATCCTTCTGCCCGTCGCGATCGGCGGTCGGCGCCGCGGGGCAGGTCACCGGTATCGCCTGCTGGGCGAGCGCCGGCACCGGCAGCGCGAGCGGGATGGCGCAGAGCAGAAGACGGTTCGGCATGGTCCGGGCTCCCCGTTGGTGCCCGGTCCGCTTAGCAGCTTCGGTGGATTTGGGAAACGATCTGTTTCGGACGTTTCCGTTTACGCACTGACCGGGAAGCCTATCTTGGGCGTCAACCAAGGAGGCACACATGATCGAGAAACGCTCGTTCGACAGCCTGGGCCATGCCGATCACGGGTGGCTCAATGCCCGTCACCATTTCAGCTTCGCCAATTACTACGACCCCGACCGGATGGGCTGGGGAGCGATCCGCGTCTGGAACGACGACGAGATCGCGCCCAACAGCGGCTTCCCGCCGCACCCGCACAAGGACATGGAGATCATCACCTATGTCCGGACCGGCGCGATCACGCACCAGGATTCGATGGGCAATACCGGCAAGACCGGCGCCGGCGACGTCCAGGTGATGAGCGCGGGGACCGGGGTGCGGCACGCCGAGTATAATCTCGAGCCCGAGACCACGACCTTGTTCCAGATCTGGATCATGCCGCGGGCCAATGGCGGCGCGCCGAGCTGGGGCGCCAAGCCGTTCCCCAAGGGCGAGCGTTCGGGCAAGTTCGTGACGCTGGCCTCGGGCTTCGAGGAAGACGGCGACGCGCTGCCGATCCGCGCCGATGCCCGCGTGCTGGGCGCGACGATCAAGGCGGGCGAGAGCCTGACGCACACGGTGGGTGAGGGGCGCTATGCCTATCTCGTCCCTGCAGTGGGCAGGATCGAGATCGATGGGCAGCCTTTCGACGCCCGCGACGGTGCCGCGCTTACCGGCGGCCAGACCGTCACGATCAAAGCGATCGAGGACGCCGAGATCGTGCTCGTCGACGCCGACTGACAAGGCCCCTCGGAGCGGTCCGCGACCCCCTCTTCCCCGGCGGGCCGCTCCACCCCTTTCACATCAGGAGACATGCAATGGCCAAGGTTCTGGTCCTCTATTACTCGTCCTATGGACATCTCTCGAAGATGGCCGACGCCGTCGCCGAGGGCGCGCGCTCGGCGGGCGCCGAGGTCGACGTCCGCCGCGTCCCCGAGACCGCGCCGCCCGAAGTGGTCGCGGCCGCCGGCTTCCAGCCCGACCACTCGCATCCCGTGATCGAGGGCCCGGAGGCGCTCGCCAGCTATGACGCGATCATCGTCGGCGCACCGACGCGCTATGGCCGCATGTCGAGCCAGATGGCGGCGTTCTGGGACACCACCGGCGGCATCTGGATGCGCGGCGCGCTGGTCGGCAAGGTCGGCGGTGCCTTCACCTCGACCGCGACCCAGCATGGCGGGCAGGAGACGACGCTGTTCAGCATCATCACCAACCTGCTTCACCACGGCCTCACCATCGTCGGCCTCGACTATGGCTATGCCGGCCAGATGGGCGTCGAGGAAGTGAAGGGCGGCAGCCCCTATGGCGCGACCACGATCGCCGACGGCAATGGCAGCCGCCAGCCGAGCGAGGCCGATCTCGACGGGGCTCGCTACCAGGGCAAGCGCATCGCCGAGACCGCGGCGAAGCTGATCGCGTAACGTCATGGCGCGCCAGCCTGCCCTGTTCGTATCGCATGGCTCGCCGATGATCATGTTCGAGCCCAGCCCGGCGCGGGAGTTCCTCGCCGGGCTGGCCGGGCAGATCGATCGGCCCGACGCGATCGTGATGGTCTCCGCGCATCACGACATGACGGAGGCGGTGGTGACCTCGGTAGAGGCGCCGGCGACGATCCATGATTTCGGCGGCTTTCCGCAGAAACTGTTCGACCTGCGCTATCCGGCCAAGGGCGACCCCGCGCTGGCGGCGGAGGTCGCGCGGCTGGTCGAGGGGGCGGGGATTCCCGCCTTCCTCGATCCGGCGCGCGGGCTCGACCATGGCGCATGGGTGCCGCTGATGCTGGCCTGGCCCGAAGCCGACGTGCCGGTGGTGCAGCTGTCGATCAGCAGCGCGCATGCGCCCGAATGGCATTATCGCGTGGGGCAGGCGCTGGCGCCGCTGCGCGAGCGCAACGTCCTGATCATCGGATCGGGGAGCCTGACGCACAATCTGCGCGCGATCTTCGTCGAGGGACGCGATCACGACGCGGCGGTGCCCGGCTGGGTGTCGGCGTTCGCCGACTGGATGAAGGAGCGGCTCGACGCGGGCGACACCGACGCGGTGCTGCGCGCGGTGGAGCTGGCGCCCAACGGCAAGCTCAACCATCCGACGCCCGACCATATCCTGCCGCTGTTCACCGCGATGGGAGCGGGCGGCGGCGCCGACGGTTTGCGGGCCGAGCGGCTGCACCACAGCTATACTTATGGCGTGCTGGCGATGGATGCCTATCGCTTCGGCTGAGGTCATGGCGTTTCGCGAGCGGTCCGCCTAGCTTTCCCGAGAGGGAAGCGATGCATGGCCTATAGCGTCAAGCCCCGGGACCGGACCGCGCAGGCGGCGCTGCGGCGCATCGCGTGCAGCCAGATCGACCGCGCCCTCGCCGAGATCGACGACCCCGGATTGCGGCGCGACGAGGTCGTGCATCGGCTTCGCCGCCGCACCAAGAAGCTGCGTGCGCTGCTCAGGCTCGTGCGGCCGCATTTCGATCATTACGTGCCGGAAAACGCCGCGTTTCGCGACATGGCGCGGCTGCTGTCGTCGAGCCGCGACGCGACGGTGATGCGGCATACGCTCGACGGGCTGCTCCGGGCATGGGCGTCGAAGGCGCTGCCCGGCGATGCCGCGCGGCTGCGGCCGCTCGTCGGCGAGGACAGAGGGGCGGCAACGGCGGCGGAGGTCGAGGGCGCGCTCGCGACGGTGGGCGAACGGCTCCGCGCGGCACGCGGGCGTGTGGCGGGCTGGACGCTCGACGCCGAAGGCCTGGATGCGCTCGCCGACGGCCTCGAGAAATCCTACCGGCGCGCCCGCAAGGCATTGGCGGCGGCCGAGGCGAAGCCGGCGGCGGGACGGCTGCACGAATGGCGCAAGCGGGTGAAGGACCATGGCTTTCACCGCCGCCTGCTGGCCCGCGCGCTGCCCCGGGGGCTGCGCGCAGGCCGGGTCCAGCTCGACCTGCTCGGCGATCTGCTCGGCGAACTCCATGATCTCGCGATGCTGCGCGAGCGCATGGGCGCGGCCGCCGACGCCCCGCCGCGCGCCGCGCGGACGCGCCTGCTCGCTGCCATTGACCGGAAGGAACGCGACCTGACCGCCCGGTCCTTCGACGCCGGTGCGCAGTTGTTCAAGCGGAAGCCGAGAATGATGGCGCGCCGCGTGCGGCGGCGCCTCGCCGCGATGTGACGCGGGATCGGCGACGTGCCGGTTGCAACCGGCCGCCGCTTTCCCCATTGCGAGGGCATGATCCAGGACCATGTGCTGTTCATCGACGGGGAGGCGATCATCCTCGACAAGCCCGCGGGCTTACCGGTGGATCCGCCGCGCGACGGATCGATCAGCCTGGAGAACCATCTCGGCAGCCTGACCTTCGGCTTCCAGCGCTGGCCGACGCCGGTGCACCGGCTCGACCGCGACACCAGCGGCTGCCTGCTGCTCGCGCGCAACCCCAAGGCGCATGCGCGCTTCCAGCAGGCGTTCGAGGCGGGGGCGGTGACCAAGCGCTACCTCGCGGTGATCGACGGGGTGCCGGAGGGGCATTCGGGGCTGATCGACCTGCCGCTGCTCAAGGTGTCGAGCGCCGAGCGCGGGTGGCGGATGACCGGCGATGCGGATGGCAGCCGTGGGGGCAAGGCGGCGCGGACGCGCTGGCGCGTGCTCGATGCCAAGGACGGGCGCGCGTTCGTCGCCTTCTATCCCGAGACCGGGCGCACGCATCAGATCCGCGTCCATGCCGCCGAGGGGCTGGGTATCCCGATCACCGGCGACCCGGTCTATGGCGTCGCGGGCGGACGGACGCTGATGCTGCACGCGGCGCAGCTCACGGTGCCGCGGCCGGGCAAGCCCGACGTGCATGGCGAGGCGCCGACGCCGGCGCGCTTCAAGGCGATGGGCTTCGGCGGGTTCGCCGAGGATTCGACGGATCTCGACGATGCCTGAGCTGCCCGAGGAAGCGATCGTCGAGGAGAAGTTCCTCGCCGCATCGGGGCCGGGCGGACAGAACGTCAACAAGGTCGCGACCGCGGTGCAGCTGCGCATCGACGTGTTCAGGCTGGGGCTGCCGCCCTATGCCTATGCCAAGCTCAAGGAGCTGGCGGGCAGCCGCATGACCGCGGGCGGCGAGCTGGTGATCACCGCGCGCAAATTCCGGACGCAGGAGGCCAACCGCCAGGACGCGCGCGAGCGCGTGGCCGAGCTGATCGCGAAGGCGCACGAGCGCGACGCGCGGCGGATCAAGACCAAGCCGAGCAAGGCGGCCAAGGCGCGGCGGGTGGACGCCAAGAAGGGCAGGTCGGCGGTCAAGGCCGGGCGCGCCCGGGTCCAGGTCGAGTGAAGGCGCGAGTGGAGGCGGTGCTGGCGGCGCTCGAGGCGCAGGGATCGGCGGCGCATCGCGACAAGCTCGGCCCGAGCTTCGGCATCGTCACCGCCGACCGGGCGATCGGCGTGCCGATGGCGGCGATCCAGAAGATCGCCAAGGGCATCGGCAAGGATCACGAGCTTGCCGCCGCGCTGTGGGCGACGCGGGTCTACGAGGGACGGATGCTGGCGTGCCTGGTCGACGATCCCAGGCTGGTGACGGCGGCGCAGATGGATGCGTGGCGCAGCGACTTCGACAATTGGGCGGTGACCGACACGGTGTGCTTCAAGCTGTTCGACCGCGTGGCCGGGGCCGACGCGATGGTCGAGCCGTGGACGAAGCTGAACGACGAGATGGGGCGGCGTGCGGGCTTCGTGCTGCTCGCCTGCCTGGCGCTGCACGGACGCGACGCGGATTACATCGCGGGGCTGGCGCTGATCGAGGGCGCGGCGGGGGACGAGCGCAATTTCGTCAAGAAGGGCGTCAACTGGGCGCTGCGCGCGATCGGCGGCAAGAAGGACGCGGCGCTGCGCAAGGCCGCGCGCGAGGTGGCGGCGCGGCTGGCGGAATCGGACGACAGGACCGCGCGCTGGAACGGCAAGGATGCGCTGCGCGCCTTCGCCAAGGCCGATGCCAGGGGCACCGCGGCGTGACTCGCGCGTTGGGAGGCGCATGATGCGCCATGTCCTGCTCGCCCTGCTGCTGGTCCTCGCCGCCTGCTCGGAGGAGCCGGCCGCACCGCCCGCCGCCAACGAGAGCGTCGAACGGCCGACCGCGCCGGGGCCCGAGGCGCCACTGCCCACACCCAAGGCGCCATCCCCCGCCGTGGACGCGAGCACGATCCCCGCGGCCTTCCGCGGCGAGTGGAACCGCACGACCGCCGATTGCGGCACCGGCAACAACGACAGCCGGCTGCGGATCGAGGCCAAGCGGCTGCGCTTCTACGAGAGCAGCGGCGACGTGGTCGCGGTGCATGGCGAGGGACGCACGATCACGGTGCGCGCGCGCTATTCGGGCGAAGGCGAGACCTGGGAGGATGCGCGCAGCTTCACCCTGTCGCAGGACGGCAACACGCTGAGCGCGGACGGGATCGAGCGGGCGCGCTGCCGCTGACCCCTTGCGTGCGGGCCTGCGCCGCGCCACCTGCGAGCCATGTACAGCTTCGACATCGCGGCCGGATCGAAGGCCGAGCTCTATCGCGATCTCCATGCCGCGCTCGACGCGCTGACCGCAGGCGAGGACGACGCGATCGCCAACATGGCCAACGCCGCGTCGCTGATCTGGCAATATCTGCCCGACCTCAACTGGGCGGGCTTCTACCGCAACGTCGACGGCGAGCTGGTGCTGGGGCCGTTCCAGGGCAAGGCGGCGTGCATCCGCATCCCCTTCGGCAAGGGCGTGTGCGGCGCAGCCGCGGCAACCGGCGAGACCCAGCTGGTCGAGGACGTCCATGCCTTTCCGGGACATATCGCCTGCGATGCGGCGAGCAACGCCGAGCTGGTCGTGCCGATTTCGCACAACGGCCGGCTGATCGGGGTGCTCGACCTCGACAGCCCGGCGCGCGGGCGGTTCGATGCCGAGGACGCCGCGGGCTGCGAGGCGCTGATGGCGCTGCTGGGGCCGCGAATCGCGGGTTAACGGCCGTCCTGCCTGTTCCGAATCGGAACGGTTCGCCGGCCGGGCACAAATATCTGCGCTAAGCCCTTGGCCCGATTTGGGACTTCTTAACCACAGCGCTTCGTGGTGACACCGAAACGGAAATGTTAAGAAATGGTGAAGACTCGTGCGCTTCACCTGCGGGAAGCGTGCGCCGGCAAAGGAGCTGTCAACGCGATGCGTACCGCCACCCTGATCGTCGCTGCGGTGAGCAGCCTGTCGCTCGCCGCGCCCGCGGTCGCGCAGCAGCGCAGCATGCAGGGCGCGCGCCCGAGCATGCAGGCGCCGCGGATGCCCTCGACGGCGATCCCCCGGATGAACCCGCCGCGCGGCGGCGGCTGGCAGCATGGCGCGCCGCGCCCGGGCGGCTGGAAGCCGACTCCCGGGGTGCCGCGCCCGGGCGGGTGGCAGCCGGGCAAGCCCGGTCACTGGAACCCCGGTACGCCCGGCTGGAAGCCCGGGACTCCGGGCCATTGGAACCCGGGCAGGCCCGGCAACTGGAAGCCCGGCACGCACCGTCCGGGCTGGCGCTGGGGCGAGAAGATCCGCGGGCGCTGGCATGCGGGGTGGAAGGCGCCCGGCGGCTGGGGCGCCTATCGCCGGCCAGTGCGCGGCTGGACGCTGCCGAGCTACTGGATCGGCGGCGGCTTTTGGATCAGCGACTGGTCGAGCTGGGGACTGAGCAGCCCGCCTTATGGCTATAACTGGGTGCGCTATTACGACGACGCGGTGCTGGTCGATCGGGGCGGCCGCGTGTGGGACTCGGTGAGCGGGCTCGACTGGGACCGCGACGATTACGCCTATGAAGGCGACGAGGGCTATTACGAGGGCGAAGACCGCGGCTACGAACGCGACGGCTATTACGAAGGCGAGGCGGACGATCGCGGCCCCGGCGCCGACTATGACGCGCCCGATTACCGTGACGACGATTATGCCTATCGCGAGGCGCCGCGCGTCCATGCCGTGCCGGCGCGGCCGCTGCGCTGCGTCGCCAACTGCCATGGCGGCTACGCCTATGGCGGCGGCTATTACTACGGCGCGCCGACGACCACCACGGTGGTGATCCAGTCGGCGCCGGTGGTGACCACGACGGTGACCGAGACGGTCGAGGAAGTCACCTATGGCGGCGGCACCCGGGTGGTGCGCCGCGCCCCGTCCAAGAAGCTCTATCGCGCGCCGGTGAAGGTCAGGAGCAAGACCTGCTATTGCCGTTGAAGCGCTGCCCGCCGCCGTCCGTCTGGGGGGAGGACGGCGGCGGGTTTTATCGGTCGGCGTCAGATATTCTCCAATCCTCCTAGCGGGGGGAGGATTGATAGGCCTCAGCGCGGCGGGCGGGTGCCGAAGGTGACGATGCTCTCGCTGCCGTCCTCGGCGACCGCCGAGACGCCGACGAAATGGTCGTCGACGATCACGTCCTTGAGCACCGTCTCGGTGCGGCCGGCGACGCCGCGCACGTCGCTCCAGTCCTGCGTGTCGTTGCGGCGCCAATAGACGCGATAGCCCTTGGCGCCCGGCACCGGGTTCCACTTGACCTTGACGTCGGTCGAGACCGCGCCGTCGAGCACCACGCCTGACGGCGCGTCGGGCGCATTGGCGAGGCGGCGCAGCGTCGCGACGTTGAGCGCCGTCACCTTGGCGAGATAGGGGAAATCCATCTTGTCGACCGTGTCGCCATAGACGCGGCCATTCTCGGTGCGCAGGTCCTGGTGCTGCTGGTCGTAATTCTCGGCGCCGACCGAGAAGCGTACCGCGGGATAGCCGAGGCGCAGGAACGGCTCGTGGTCGCCGCCGCGGCCGAAACGGTCGGGGCGGCGCACGATGAAGGCGTCGAGCGCGCCGGGCGACGCCTTGCGCATGCCGTCCGCGACCTTGTCGATCGCCTTGGCGAGCGCGCGGCTGGGACCGTCGTCCTCGCCGCCGTCGCCGCGGCGCCTGAGCTGCTCCTCGAGCGTCTCGGAGGCGCGGATGCCTTCGGAGAAGACTCGCACGCGATCGGCGACGCGCACCCCGTTCTGGCCCATCGTGTTGCCGACGATGTCGTTGTTGAGCACCGCGATCACCGTCCAGCCGCGCTCCTTGGCGGTCTCGGCGAGCAGCGTGCCGCCCATCAGGCCCTGCTCCTCGCCCGAAAGCGCGGCGTAGATGATCGTCGCCCGGTGCTTTTCCTTGGAGAGGATGCGCGCCGCCTCGATCACCAGCGCGACGCCCGAGGCGTCGTCGTTCGCGCCGGGCGCGTCGGCGGTGAAGTTCATGACGTCGCTGACACGGGAATCGATGTGTCCCTGGACGATGACGACTCGCTTGGGATCCGTGCCCGCCTGGAAGCCGAGCACGTTGACCACCTCGACCCCGTTCGGCGCGCGCGGGCCGGTGAAGGTGCGTGCGATGTTGGCGACCTCGATGCACTTGCACGCCTCGCCGATGCGGTTGAGCTCGCCCGCCACCCATTTGCGCGCGGCGCCGATGCCGCGGACGGGGTCGGTGGCGGAGGAGAGGGTATGGCGGGTGCCGAAGCTCACCAGCTTCTCGACATCGGCCTTGAGCCGTTCGGGGCTCGGCGAATCCTGGGCGGCGGCGGGGGCTGCGGCGAGCAGCGCGAGGATCGGGACATAGCGCATGGGGTCAGCTTAGCCGGTCGATCGCTTCGCGGTCGAGGCTTCCCGGAATGATCATCAGCGGGATCGGCAATGCGGCCATGTCGCCGCCGGTGAAGTGGGTGACCAGCGCGCCGGGCTTGCCGCCGGTCGCGGCGCCGAGTACGAGCGCGGCGATCTCGGCGTTGGCGGCGATCAGCTCGCGGATGATCTTGGGGCCGTCGCCCTCGCGCACGGTGATGGTCGGCTTGAGCCCCGATTCCTGGATCAGCGTGCCCGCGGCGCCCGCGACCAGCGCCTCGGCCCGCTGGCGTGCCTCTTCCTCGATCGTCGCCATGACGCCGCCCCACTGGACGAAATCGGGGCGGGGAATCAGGACGAGAATCTCCACGCCCCCGCCGGTCTTGACCGCGCGGCGGGCCGCGAAACGGAGCGCGATCTGCGCCTCCGGGCTCTCGTCGATCACAACAAGATAGGTACGCATGAAACCATCCCCTCCCGTTTTCCATGGTGGTGACGCGGGAAGCCGCGCCGCGCAAGACCGGAGTGGGGCCCTTACGGGCGCGGCACCCTTGACCCGCGCCGTGCATCGCGCAAGGGAGGGCGCGAAACCAACAGCCTGCGACAGGATCCTCCTCCCCCATGTCGATCGAGATCAAGATGCCTGCCCTTTCCCCGACGATGGAGGAGGGCACCCTCGCCAAATGGCTGGTGAAGGAGGGCGACACGGTCAAGGCCGGCGACCTGATGGCCGAGATCGAGACCGACAAGGCGACGATGGAGTTCGAAGCGGTCGATGAAGGCACGGTCGCCAGGATCCTGGTGGCCGAGGGCACCGACGGGGTGAAGGTCGGCACCGCGATCGCGATCCTGGCGGGCGAGGGGGAGGACGCCTCGGCGGTCGAGGCGCCGAAGGTGGAAGCGCCCAAGGCCGAGGCGCCGAAGGAGGCGCCCAAGGCTGCCGCGCCCGCGCCCGCGCCGGCCGAGGCCGCTAAGCCGGCCCCCGCACCCGCTCCGGCGGCGAGCGGCGACCGGGTGAAGGCGAGCCCGCTGGCACGCCGGATCGCGGCGGAGAAGGGCGTCGAGTTGTCGGCGGTGCAGGGCTCCGGCCCCGGCGGCCGCATCGTCAAGGCGGACGTCGAGGGCGCCAGGCCCGGTGCGGCGCCCGCCCCCAAGGCGGCGGAAGCGCCCGCAGCGGCGGCGGCCGCCCCGGCTCCGGCGGCGGCGCCTGCCGCGGTGTGGTACGACGAGAGCATCCCGCACGAGGAAGAGAAGCTCAGCAACATCCGCAAGACGATCGCGCGCCGCCTGACCGAGGCGAAGCAGACGATCCCGCACATCTACCTGACCGTCGACGTGCAGCTCGACGCGCTGCTCAAGCTGCGCGGCCAGCTCAACAAGAGCCTCGAAGGGCGCGGGGTCAAGCTGTCGGTCAACGACATGCTGATCAAGGCGCTGGCCGTCGCGCTGATGCAGGTGCCGAAGTGCAACGTCACCTATGCGGGCGACAAGCTGATCAAGTACAGCCGCACCGACATCTCGGTCGCGGTGTCGACCCCGACCGGGCTGATCACGCCGATCATCCGCGACGCGGCGAATATCGGCCTGGCGTCGATCTCGACCCAGATGAAGGAGCTCGCCGAGCGCGCCAAGGAAGGCAAGCTCAAGCCCGAGGAATATCAGGGCGGCACCGCCAGCATCTCGAACATGGGCATGTTCGGGATCAAGCAGTTCGACGCGGTGATCAACCCGCCCCAGGCGATGATCCTGGCGGTCGGCGCGGGCGAGAAGCGGCCCTACATCGTCGACGACGCGCTGGGCGTGGCGACGGTTATGTCGGCGACCGGCAGCTTCGATCACCGCGCGGTCGACGGGGCCGACGGCGCCGAGCTGATGAAGGTGTTCAAGGCGCTCGTCGAGTCGCCGTTCGGCCTGCTGGCCTGAGGCCGGGAGGGCCGCGATGCGCGTCCTGGTCGAGGCTCTCCACATCGCCGCCGGCATCGCGGTCGCGCTGCTGATCGGCGCGGTGGCGAGCTGGGCCTATCCGCTCGCCGAGCACGATGTGTGGCTGGTGACGGGGGTGGCGATCCTGTGCGTCATCCTGATGGGGGTCGGGCCGATGCGGCGCGCGATGACGGCGGACCGGGCAGGCAAGGACACGCGCGATGCCTGACCGCGCACCTCCCACGACCGAGCCGACGATCCGCGTGAGCACCATGCCCGCGGACGCCAACGCCTATGGCGATATCTTCGGCGGTTGGCTGGTCGGGCTGATGGACATGGCGGCGGGGCTGGTCGCGGCGCGCCGCGCGCGGGGCCGCGCGGTGACCGTGGCGATGGACGGGATGCAGTTCCACGCGCCGGTGTTCGTCGGCGACGAGGTGTCGGTCTATGCCAAGCTGATCAAGGTCGGCCGCAGCTCGATGCAGATCGACGTCGAGGCGTGGCGGCGGGGACGGCATGGCGAGGAGCACGAGCTCGTCACCCAGGCGGTGTTCACCTTTGTCGCCGTGGGCGAGGACCGCAAGCCACGCCCGGTGGACGGTGAGGCGTGAGGTGGATCGCGGCGTTCGTGCGGCGGTTCCTGCTGCCGGCGTTCGTCGGCGCGTATCTGGCGAACCTCGCGGTCTACTGGATGCTCGAGAGCGAGGGCGGGGCGACCGACTGGAAGAGCGTCGGCGTGCTGTTCGCGATCATCCTTGCCGGGCTGATCGTGGCATGGCCCTTCTACGTCCTGCTGCGGCGGCTGGCGCTGCCTGCGGTCGTGACCGCGGTGCTGCTGCTGGTGCTGGGCACTGGGGTCGGCGCGCTCGCTGCCTATCTCATCGCCATGCAGCTCGTTCCCGACACCGCGGGGGAATATATCCGCTTCGGCCTGGTGGTCGGGCCGGTGGCGGCGCTGTTCTGGCTCATCCTCAATTTCGACGTCCTGCGCTCCCGGCGTGTGCGGTAGATCAGGGCGATGTGGCCGGATCGCGCAACGTGATCGCACTGTTCGACCCCGCACTCCCGCGCGCCACCGCGGCAGCGGCGGGGAGCGCGTTCATCCTGATGCTCGCGGCCGGCAGCTTCGCCGTCGCGGCGCAGCTGGTGCGGATCGTCCGCAAGCCGGTCCCGGGCCAGCGGAGCTGGCGGGCGCTCGGCGCCGCGCTGGGCGGGGCGGTGCTGGTCAGCGCGCTCGCGCTTGCCGTCATGTTCCCCGCGGCCCTGATCGGGGGTGGCGCGTTGGCTGCGATGCAGACCCCTGCGGCGACCTATCTGGCGCTCGCGTTGGGCGGCGGCGTGTGGCTGTATCTCGCCACGCGCATGAACGGCTACGGGATGGACGGGTGCGCCAAGGTCTGGGCGGCCGCCTGCGCCGCCTATCTCCTGATCTGGGGCCTGGTGTCGTTCTGGACGGTCGGTGGCGGCGCGCTGGGAGCTGGCGAGTTGGGAGCGACGGCGGTCAAGATCGCCGCTGCCGCGTCGCCGCTCGCGGTGTTGATCGCCAGGACCAACCGTCCGGGCAGGCGGCTGCGCGCGGGCCTGGCTGCGGGCGTGATCCTCGGCGCGTGGGCGGCCGTCGTGTTCCTGACCGTCGAGAACGGGTTTGCCGGCGGGCTGCTGCCGGGCAGCGACTGGCTGCGCTTTCCCATCGCCGGCGCGATCGGCGCGCTGCCGCTGGCGGCGCTGGGCCTGATCGCGGCGTTGCGGCGGCGGCACGGCCGCACGCGGGCACTGCGCGAGCAGCTGTCCGTCATCATCCTATTGGCGCTGGCGGCGGCGGTATCGGGCTTGTCCTGGGCCGTTGCGCGCGCGGCGATAGAACCATGAGAAGGAACTAGCGAATGGCCGAATCCTATGACGTGATCGTGCTCGGCTCGGGTCCCGGCGGCTATGTCGCGGCGATCCGCGCGAGCCAGCTTGGCCTCAAGACCGCGATCGTCGAGCGCGAGCTGCTGGGCGGCATCTGTTTGAACTGGGGCTGCATTCCGACCAAGGCGCTGCTGCGCTCGGCCGAGATCTTCCACTTCATGCAGCACGCCAAGGATTATGGTCTCGCCGCGGAGAAGATCAGCGCGGACCTCGATGCCGTGGTCAAGCGCTCGCGCGGCGTCGCCAAGCAGCTCAACCAGGGCGTCACGCACCTGATGAAGAAGAACAAGATCGCGGTGCACATGGGTACCGGCAAGCTGACCGGCCAAAAGAACGACAAGATTCGCAAGCTGACGGTCACCGCCGAGGACGGCAAGACCACCGAGCTGACCGCCAGGAACATCATCCTCGCGACCGGCGCGCGCGCGCGCGACCTGCCGGGCCTGCCGGCCGATGGCAACAAGGTGTGGACCTATCGCCACGCGATGACGCCCAAGGAGATGCCGAAGAAGCTGCTGGTCATCGGATCGGGCGCGATCGGGATCGAGTTCGCGAGCTTCTACAACGACATGGGCGCCGAGGTGACGGTGGTCGAGATGCTCGACCGGATCGTGCCGGTCGAGGACGCCGACATCTCCGCGCATCTCGAAAAGGCGCTCAAGAAGCAGGGCATGACGATCATGACCGGCGCCAAGGTCGACAAGATCGCCGCCGACGCCAATGGCGTGAAGGCGACGATCACCGGCAAGGACGGCAAGGCGGTGAACGGCGAATTCAGCCACGTCATCGTCGCGATCGGCATCGTCCCCAACACCGCCGACATCGGGCTCAAGGAGCTGGGCGTCGACGTCGACGACCGCGGCTTCCTCAAGACCGACGGCGCGTGCAAGACCAATATCGACGGCCTCTACGCGATCGGCGACATCACCGCGCCGCCGTGGCTGGCGCACAAGGCGAGCCACGAGGGCGTGATCGCCGCCGAGGCGATCGCCGGCAAGCATCCGCACGCGATGGACCCGCGCAACATCCCGGGCTGCACTTACTGCCACCCGCAGATCGCCAGCGTCGGCCTGACCGAGGCCAAGGCCAAGGAAGCCGGTTACGAAGTGAAGGTCGGCAACTTCCCCTTCATCGGCAACGGCAAGGCGATTGCGCTGGGCGAGCCCGAAGGCTTTGTGAAGACGGTGTTCGACGCCAAGACCGGCGAGCTGCTCGGCGCGCACATGATCGGCGCCGAGGTGACCGAGATGATCCAGGGCTACACCATCGGCAAGACGCTGGAGACCACCGAGGCCGAACTGATCGAGACGGTGTTCCCGCACCCGACGATCAGCGAGACGATGCACGAGGCGGTGCTCTCGGCTTACGGGCGCGTGCTGCACATCTGATTGCGGGCGTTGGGAACCTCGCTGCAGGCCGGGCGTTCGCGCCGGGCCTGCAGGAGGAAAATCCCGATGAAACATAAACTTATGTTAGTTTCGCTATCCGCGCTGGCGCTCGGCGCCTGCGGCGGACCCAATGCCGCCAACAACAGCGCTGCCGATACAACCATCGTCAACGAAGGCGAGACGACGATGGCCAACGAGTCCGGCAACATGGCGATGGGCGAGGCCCCGGCACCGATGACCGGCCAGCAGTTCGCCGATACCGCCGCCGCGAGCGACATGTTCGAGATCGAATCCTCGAAGCTCGCACGCGACAAGGGCACGAGCGACGCGGTGAAGGAATTCGCCGCGATGATGATCAAGGATCACACCAGCTCGACCGCCAAGCTCAAGGAAGCGGCGAGCAAGGCCGAGCCCGCGATCACGCCCAATCCGGCGATGAACGCCGAACAGAGCGCCAACCTCGAAGCGTTGCGCGCGGCGAACGGTGCTGAGTTCGACGCGCTCTACAAGCAGCAGCAGGTGGCGGCGCACCAGAAGGCGCTAGCCGCGCTGCAAGGCTATGCGGCGAATGGCGACGTGCCCGCGCTCAAGACCTTCGCGACCGACACGTCGAAAGTGGTCGAGACCCATTTGAAGCACGTCAGTTCGATGTGACGCCTCGCCTGAGCCGGTTGGCTGCTGCCGGCTCAGGCGTCCTTGCCGCTGCGTTCAGCCTTTCTTGGTGAAATCTCGTCATGCTTCCGCGCGAATTGCGGGAGCGGCGGCATGTCGGCGAAGACGCTGTGGGGTTTGGTTGCGGGGCTCGTGCCGGTCGTGTGGTTCGGCGGGCTGGCGATCCATTTCTATCGAGTCAATCAGGCGATGGGCGGGTTCGCGTCGCGCGAGCTGATGCCGACGATCGTTGGGCTGGGCGCGCTCGGGCTGCTGTTCACCATTCCGATCCTGATCAAACTGGCGCGGCTGGCGAGTGGGACCGCGCCGAAGCCCAAGGGCGCGAGAGCGGCGGCTGCCGCAGAGGAAGCCCCACCGAGCGATTTCGATCCCGATGCCGTGATCGCCCGCTATCTGGAAAAGAAGGCGGCCGGCGAGGCGTCGTTCGAAGTGCCCGAGAGCGCGGCGCCGCGGCCGGTGTTCGGGCGCAAGAGCTGATCCGCCCAAGCGCTGATCCTCGGCGAGCGGCTGCAGCAGCTAGACATCCCTCGAGTGATCGACGGCGGCGAGCGGATTCCCGCCTGACGCGCGTCAGGCGGCGCTCTGGTCCGCCTCGACGATCTCGACCGTGGTGGCGAGCGGGGGGCGCGCGGCGCTGGCCGTGATCAGCGGCGTCGCGGTGACCGTGCTCGCGCCGATCCGCCGCATGCGGCCGTCGATATGGCCCCCATTCTCGATCGTGATGTTCTCATATTCGACGTCGCCGGTGATGCGCGCACTGCGCTCGACGGTGAGCTGGCGGACGCGGACCGTGCCCTCGATCGCGCCGGCGATGCGCGCGGTTTCCGCGGTGACGCCGCCGACGATGTGGCTCTCGGCGCCCTGGATCAGGCCGGCACAGTCGACATCGCCCTCGATCCGGCCCTCGATATGAAGTTCGGCGCTGGCGTTGACGTTGCCGGCGATGGTCACGTCCGCGCCGATCACGGAGAACATGCCGCGCCGCGCGCCGCCGGGGTTGCCGTTCGCCACGGGCATGATCGGACGTTCGTCGCGCACCTTGTTACCGAACATAAAGCTCACTCCCCCCGAGGCCAGACCGCCGGTCTCGATACCATATCAAAGGACAGGGTGCCGCGCAGCCCGTGCGGTAGGGGGATCGCGTGCGATCCGTCGCGATTATCGTTCGCGTGAGGGGCAATCAGCGGCTGCGCGGCGATCCAGGTGGCGGCGATCATGCACAGCGTGCCGGCTGCGGTCAGCTCGAGTCCGAATCCGAAGGCGGCCGCGATCGTGCCCAGCTGGACGAGTGCGGCGAGGGTGAAGGCGTTGCGCGTGCCGCGCGCGACTGCGAGCGCGAGCGTCAGGATTCCCGGGAGCAGGAAATCCTGCGCGCCCATCTGCGGCAGCAGTCCGGCGGCCAGGAGCGTGGCGAGCGCAGCCATCCCGGCAAGCGCGGCCCGGTCGGTGACGATGCTCTGCATGCGCGCGATATAAGCGGCGGCGGCACCCAGCCCCGCGGCGAGTGCGATCCCGAGCAGCGCCGGCGCATGTTCGGGCGCCAGGGCGGCGGCGAGCGACCAGATGTTGGGGGCGCTCGAGCTGGTATCCGCCGCGAGATCCGGCAGGGCGCCGGAGAGCCGCACCGCCAGCAATGCGACGGGCAGGGCGAGCCACAGGGCGGAGATGCGGCGCCGGATCGCGAGCGCGAGGAAGAACGGAGCGAGCAGCAGCGCCTGTACCGCGAAGGCAATGGCGATTCCCCACCAGGCGAACATGACGGCGTGACGCCGCTCGATCGCCATTGCGACCGCCGTCACGCACGCGGCAGCCTGGAGGGCATTCGTGCCGCCCAGCAGCAGCGCGTGGCATGCCATCAAGGGGAGGGCCAGCCACGCCGCCGCGCGCTGTCGGCGCCGGTTCGCATCGAGCGCGCCGAGTAGCCGATAGAAGGCAATCGCCAATGCTGCGGCGGCCGCCACCGGGAGCAGCTTGACGGTGCGCATCGGATCGAGCCAGCCTGCGAAGGGCTCGAGAAAGGGCGCGAGCGCCGCCGCCATTGCCGCAGCGAGCCAGAAGGCGGGCGCAGGCATTCGGCTGCGGAGGATCGCGGACGGCATGGCCCGGACTTGGCGCAGCGCCCTGAAAATCGCGTTAAGCGATCGGCGAAGGAGATGGGATGGCGGGAGGTGACGGGCAGGAACAGGCGAGGCGCCGCGGCATGCTGGCGATGCTCTCGCCGGCCGCGCGCATCCGCATCGCCGGCGCGCTCGCGGCTGTGGTCGTGCTCGCACTGATCGCGCTCGGCGGGCGATGCATGTCGCCGACCATGGCGAGTTGCTCGGCCGCGACCCTGTTCACCGGCGGGCCCAAGCTCGACGTGCCCTATCTCGGCACGCGGCCGGCGGTGGTTGCGCAGATGCTGGACATGGCGCAGGTCGGTCCCGGCGACCATGTCATCGACCTCGGCACCGGCGACGGGCGAATCCTCATTGCCGCCGCGCGCGACCGCGGCGCGCGCGGGCTCGGGATCGATATCGATCCGGTGATGGTCGCCAAGGCGCGGGCCAACGCCGAACGTGCCGGAGTGGCGGACCGGGTGCGGTTCGAGACCGCGGACTTGTTCGAGACCGATCTTGGCGAAGCGGACGTGGTGACCATGTTCCTGCTGCCCGAGGTCAATCTGCGGCTGCGTCCGCGCCTGCTCGCGCAGCTCGAGCCCGGGACGCGGATCGTCAGCCACGCCTTCGACATGGGCGACTGGCGGCCGGACGAGACTCGCCGCGTCGGCAGCGCGGTGGTTCATCTCTGGCGCGTTCCGGAGCGTGGCCAACTGTCGGCGGCGCGGCGCTGAGGCGCGGCATTGACCGCCACGGGCCGCGCGCGTATAGGCCGCGCGTTCCGCACCGGGGCGGGGAGTCGATTCTATCGGCTTTTCGGCGTTCCGGGCGGCGCAAGAGCTGAACGGTGTCGGAGACTTGGGGCCGGGGGGTTCGCCCGCCAGGCCCTTTTGTATTGCACTACCAGGGCTCCCGCACAGTAACCGCCGGGCAACCGGTAACTTAAAAGGTGAAGGGCTTCATGCCGACGATCAACCAGCTGGTCCGCAAGGGCCGCGTTTTGCAGAAGGCCAAGAGCAAGGTCCCTGCGATGGAGCAGAACCCGCAGAAGCGCGGCGTCTGCACCCGTGTCTACACCACGACCCCGAAGAAGCCGAACTCGGCGCTTCGCAAGGTGGCCAAGGTTCGCCTGACCAACCAGCGCGAGGTCATTTCGTACATCCCCGGCGAGGGGCACAACCTGCAGGAGCACTCGGTGGTCCTGATCCGCGGCGGCCGTGTGCGCGACCTTCCGGGCGTGCGCTATCACGTGCTGCGCGGCGTGCTCGACACCCAGGGCGTCAAGGACCGCAAGCAGAGCCGTTCGAAGTACGGCGCGAAGCGTCCGAAGTAATTTCAGCCAGAGTAAGCCCCGGACGTGTTCCGGACCAGCTGAAGATCAAGAAGGAAGTTTGAGATGGCTCGTCGTCGTCGTCCCGAGAAGCGGGAAATCCTGCCGGACCCCAAGTTCGGTGATATCGTCCTCTCCAAGTTCATGAACAGCGTGATGCTGGACGGCAAGAAGTCCGTCGCGGAAGGCATCGTCTATTCGGCGCTCGACACCGTCGAGCAGCGCGCCAAGAAGGACCCGATCGGGGTCTTCCACGAGGCGCTGAACAACATCAAGCCGGGCATCGAGGTCCGCAGCCGCCGCGTCGGCGGCGCCACCTACCAGGTCCCGGTCGAAGTGCGCCCCGAGCGCGCCCAGGCGCTCGCGATCCGCTGGCTGATCGCCTCGGCCCGCAACCGCAGCGAGAACACCATGTCGGCGCGCCTGTCGGGCGAGCTGCTCGACGCTTCGAACAACCGCGGCAACGCGGTGAAGAAGCGCGAAGACACGCACCGCATGGCGGAAGCGAACCGCGCGTTCAGCCACTATCGCTGGTAAAAAATGTCGGACCGCCGGCCGGTGCCGGCGGTCTGGCGCTGGTAATTTTCTTACCTATATCCTGGGAAGCCGGATCGTCCGGCTCCCCACATCGCCAAGGAACCCTGACAATGGCCCGCAGCCATCCGCTCGAGCGCTATCGCAACATCGGCATCATGGCGCACATCGACGCCGGCAAGACGACGACGACCGAGCGCATCCTCTACTACACCGGCAAGTCCTACAAGATCGGCGAGGTCCATGAGGGCACCGCGACGATGGACTGGATGGAGCAGGAGCAGGAGCGCGGGATCACGATCACCTCGGCTGCGACCACCTGTTTCTGGAAGGCGCAGGAAGGTCAGGGCGAAGAGCACCGCATCAACATCATCGATACCCCGGGCCACGTCGACTTCACCATCGAGGTCGAGCGTTCGCTGCGCGTGCTCGACGGCGCGGTCGCGTGTTTCGACGGCGTCGCCGGCGTGGAGCCGCAGTCGGAGACGGTGTGGCGCCAGGCCGACAAGTACGGCGTGCCGCGCATGTGCTTCGTCAACAAGCTCGACCGTACCGGCGCGGATTTCTACTTCTGCGTGAATTCGATCGTCGATCGCCTCGGCGCGCGCCCGGCCGTGCTGTATCTCCCGATCGGCATCGAGGGCGGGTTCAAGGGCCTGGTCGATCTGGTCGAGAACCGCGCGATCATCTGGCTCGAGGAGTCGCTGGGCGCGAAGTTCGAATATCAGGACATCCCCGCGGACATGGCCGAGAAGGCGGCCAAGTATCGCAACGATCTGATCGAGATGGCCGTCGAGCAGGACGACGACCTCATGGAGGCGTATCTCGAAGGCAATGAGCCGAGCGTCGCCGACCTGAAGAAGCTGATCCGCAAGGGCACGCTCAACATGGCGTTCGTGCCGGTGCTGTGCGGCTCGGCGTTCAAGAACAAGGGCGTCCAGCCGCTGCTCGACGCGGTGGTGGACTATCTGCCGAGCCCGCTCGACGTGCCGGCGATCAAGGGCGTCAAGCTGGACGGCGAGACCGAGGACAGCCGCCCGTCGTCCGACACGGCGCCGTTCTCGGCGCTGGCGTTCAAGATCATGAACGACCCGTTCGTGGGCACGCTCACCTTCGCGCGCATCTACTCGGGCAAGCTCGAGAAGGGCCAGGTCCTGAACTCGGTGAAGGACAAGAAGGAAAAGATCGGCCGCATGCTGCTGATGCACGCGAACAACCGCGAGGACATCGACACGGCCTATGCCGGCGACATCGTCGCCATCGCAGGCCTCAAGGAGACCACGACCGGCGACACGCTGTGCGACACCAATGCGCCGATCATCCTCGAGCGGATGGAGTTCCCCGAGCCGGTGATCGAGCTGTCGGTGGAGCCGAAGACCAAGGCCGACCAGGAAAAGATGGGCATCGCGCTCAACCGCCTGGCCGCCGAGGACCCCTCGTTCCGCGTTTCGACCGACCATGAGTCGGGCCAGACCATCATCAAGGGGATGGGCGAGCTCCATCTCGAGATCCTGGTCGATCGCATGAAGCGCGAGTTCAAGGTCGAGGCGAATGTCGGTGCGCCGCAGGTGGCGTATCGCGAGTATCTCGCGAAGAAGGTCGACATCGACTACACGCACAAGAAGCAGTCGGGCGGCTCGGGCCAGTTCGGCCGCGTCAAGGTGACGGTGGTGCCTGGCGAGCGGGGCAGCGGCTTCCAGTTCTTCGACGAGATCAAGGGCGGCAACATCCCGCGCGAGTACATCCCGTCGGTGGAGAAGGGCTTCCGCGAGACCGCCGAGACCGGCTCGCTGATCGGTTTCCCGATCATCGACTTCGAGGTCCATCTGACGGACGGTGCGTACCACGACGTCGACTCGTCGGCGCTGGCGTTCGAAATCTGTGCCCGCGGCGCGATGCGCGAAGCGGCGCAGAAGGCCGGCATCAAGCTGCTCGAGCCGATCATGAACGTCGAGGTCGTGACGCCCGAGGATTATCTCGGCGACGTGATCGGCGACATGAACAGCCGCCGCGGCCAGATCCAGGGCACCGACAGCCGCGGCAACGCGCAGGCGGTGAAGGCGCTGGTCCCGCTGGCCAACATGTTCGGCTATGTGAACCAGCTCCGCTCGTTCACCCAGGGCCGCGCGCAGTACACGATGCAGTTCAGCCACTACGACGAGGTTCCCGCGAACGTCGCCGAAGAGGTGAAGGCGAAGCTGGCGTAATTGGAAATGAACCGCTATGGGGCCGCGTTCTCGTGAGTCCCATGGCGGTCCGGGAAGATAGACTCAGAAGGTAGGAAACAATGGCGAAGGCAAAATTCGAGCGGAACAAGCCGCACCTCAACATCGGCACCATCGGTCACGTCGACCATGGCAAGACCTCGCTGACCGCGGCGATCACCAAGGTCCTCGCTGAAGAGGGCCTGTCGGAGAAGGTCGACTTCGAGAACATCGACAAGGCGCCGGAAGAGCGCGAGCGCGGCATCACCATCTCGACCGCGCACGTCGAGTACGAGACCAAGAACCGCCACTATGCGCACGTCGACTGCCCGGGCCACGCCGACTATGTGAAGAACATGATCACCGGCGCCGCGCAGATGGACGGCGCGATCCTGGTGGTGTCGGCCAGCGACGGCCCGATGCCGCAGACCAAGGAGCACATCCTGCTCGCCAAGCAGGTCGGCGTGCCGACCATGGTCGTGTTCCTCAACAAGGTCGACCAGGTCGACGACGAGGAGATCCTCGAGCTCGTCGAGATGGAGGTCCGCGAGGAGCTCTCGAAGCGCGACTTCGACGGCGACAACATTCCGATCATCCGTGGCTCGGCGCTCGCCGCGCTGGAGAGCCGTGACGAGGAGATCGGCAAGCAGGCGATCCTGGCGCTGATGGCCGCGGTCGACGAGTCGATCCCGCAGCCGGATCGTCCGCTCGACAAGCCGTTCATGATGCCGATCGAGGACGTGTTCTCGATCTCGGGCCGCGGCACCGTGGTGACCGGCCGCGTCGAGACCGGTATCGTCAAGGTCGGTGACGAAGTCGAGATCGTCGGCATCCAGCCGGAGGTCCGCAAGACCACCGTCACCGGCGTCGAGATGTTCCGCAAGCTGCTCGACCAGGGCCAGGCCGGCGACAACATCGGCGCGCTGATCCGTGGCGTCGGCCGTGAAGAGGTGGAGCGCGGCCAGGTGCTCGCGAAGCCGGGCTCGATCACCCCGCACACCGAGTTCAAGTCGGAAGTGTACGTCCTGTCGAAGGACGAGGGTGGCCGTCACACGCCGTTCTTCGCGAACTATCGTCCGCAGTTCTACTTCCGCACGACCGACGTGACCGGCACGATCGAGCTGCCCTCGGGCACCGAGATGGTCATGCCGGGCGACAACGTCGCGCTGGGCGTCAAGCTCATCGCGCCGATCGCCATGGACGTCGGCCAGCGCTTCACGATCCGCGAGGGCGGCCGCACCGTCGGCGCCGGCGTCGTCAGCGGCATCGACAAGTAAGCTGAAAAGCAAGCGCCGCCCGGCCCCGAAAAATCGGGGCCGGGCGGTTGCTTTTTTATGAGGGCCTCTGTATGGGCGCCCCTCCAGTTTAGTTTGAACCAGCAAGAGGCGGCCTTTAGCCGTCACCCCAGCGAAAGCTGGGGTCTCTCTCCACCGGCGGTCGCTTGTGGCATGAGATCCCAGCTTTCGCCGGGATGACGATTGAAGAGTTGCCCCGCTCTTTCACATCGGTAGGGACATGGACAACAACATCCGCATTCGCCTCAAGGCGTTCGATCACCGCGTGCTCGACCAGGCGACCGGCGACATCGCCGACACCGCGCGCCGCACCGGCGCTCTCATCCGTGGCCCGATCCCGCTTCCGACGAAGATCGAGAAGTTCACGGTCAACCGTGGCCCCCATATCGACAAGAAGTCGCGCGAGCAGTTCGAAGTGCGCACCTACAAGCGCATGCTCGACATCGTGCAGCCGACCCCGCAGACGGTCGACGCGCTGATGAAGCTCGACCTCGCCGCCGGCGTCGACGTTGAGATCAAGCTCGCTTAAGCGAGCTTGCCGAAGCCCCCGCGAAAGCGGGGGTCTTTCACCTTTTGGCGCACCCTCGAAAGGGAAAGGCGTCTCAGGGGGTGGACAGGGAAGTGAAGCTGACGTAAAGGCGCCGCTTCCCAACGAGATTCGCGGTTCCATCGGGATCGCGCAGGGCCGGCCGGATCGATCCCGATCCGAAGTTCCAGCCAGAGCGTGAAGCTCAAAACGACATAGGGATACCGCCGGGCTTCGGTCCGGGTCTGCGTCCCCCGTCTTTCCTAGCCGCAAGGCATGGAATTCAGCCCGGACGGGGGCTCGCATCGCATATTCGGGCTGAAGGCACGCACCCTGTGGAATGGTCCATGGGGTGCCTCTGTTATGGAGTGAATGGATCATGCGCACTGGCGTGATCGCGAAGAAAATGGGGATGACCCGCCTGTTCCAGGACGACGGCCGCCACGTGCCGGTCACCGTTCTGGCGCTCGAAGGCGTGCAGGTCGTCGCTCGTCGCGAAATGGACAAGGACGGCTACACCGCCGTCCAGCTTGGCGCGGGCAGCGCCAAGGCGAAGAACGTCGCCAAGCCGCAGCGCGGCCAGTTCGGCAAGGCCGAGGTGGAGCCGAAGGCGATCCTGGCCGAGTTCCGTGTGGATGCGGACGGTCTGCTCGACGTGGGCGCCGAGATTTCGGCCGACCATTATGTCGCGGGCCAGTTCGTCGACATCCAGGGCCGTACGCAGGGCAAGGGCTTTGCGGGCGGCATGAAGCGCTGGGGTTTCGGCGGTCTGCGCGCGACCCACGGCGTCTCGATCTCGCACCGCTCGCTGGGTTCGACGGGTAACCGTCAGGATCCGGGCCGCGTCTTCAAGAACAAGAAGATGGCCGGCCACATGGGCGACAAGAACCGCACCCAGCAGAACCTCGAGATCGTCGGCACCGACGTCGAGCGCGGCCTGATCTTCGTCAAGGGCTCGGTCCCCGGCTCGAAGGGCGGCTGGCTGCTCGTCAAGGACTCGGTGAAGATCGCGCGCCACAAGGACGCGCCGTTCCCGGCCGGCCTCAAGGCTGCTGCCAACACCAATGACACCGCCCCCGCGGAGGCTCCGACCGAAGTGGTCGATAGCTCGGCGCAGGCGACCGAAGGCCAGGAGGGCTGAACGTGAAGGTCAAGGTTCAAACCCTCGACGCCAAGGCATCGGGCGACATCGAACTCAACGACGCCGTGTTCGGCGTGGAGCCGCGCGCCGACATCCTGCACCGCGTCGTCACCTGGCAGCTGTGGAACCGTCGCGAGACGGCCCGCCCGACGCGCGAGCGTTCGGACGTTGCCCGCACCGGCAAGAAGTTCGGTCGTCAGAAGGGCGGCGGTACCGCTCGTCACGGCGATCGTGCGGCTCCGGTGTTCATCGGCGGCGGCAAGGCGCACGGCGCCCGCAAGCGCGATTTCAACATCTCGCTGAACAAGAAGGTCCGCGCGCTCGGCCTCAAGATGGCGCTCTCGAGCCATGCCAAGGCGGGTTCGCTGATCGTCCTCGACGGGTTCGAGGCGAGCAAGACCGCGGCGCTCAAGGGCCAGTTCGCTGGTCTGAAGGTCGGCAAGACCGCGCTGGTGATCGACGCCGAGGCCGGCAACGGCTTCCTCGCGGCGCGCAACCTGGCGGGCGTCAACGTCCTGCCGGCGGTGGGCGCCAACGTCTACGACATCCTGAAGCACGACACGCTGGTCCTGACCCGCGCTGCCGTCGAGAAGCTGGAGGCGCGCTTCAATGGCTAAGAAGCAGGAGCAGATCGACGTGCGTCACTATGACGTGATCGTCGCGCCGCACATCACCGAGAAGTCGACGCTCGTCTCCGAGGCGAACGCGGTCGTCTTCAAGGTCGCCAACGACGCGACCAAGCCGCAGATCAAGGCGGCGGTCGAGGCGATCTTCGGCGTCGGTGTCACCGCGGTGAACACCATCGTCCAGAAGGGCAAGACGAAGCGCTGGAAGGGCAAGCCCTACACGCGCAGCGACATCAAGAAGGCGATCGTCACCCTCAAGGACGGTGACTCGATCGACGTGACGCAGGGGGTCAACTGACCATGGCGCTCAAGAACTACAACCCGACCTCGCCGGCGCGGCGCGGCCTGATCCTGGTGGACCGTTCGGGTCTGCACAAGGGCGGCCCCGTCAAGGCGCTGACCGAGGGCAAGCGCAAGACCGGTGGCCGCAACAACAAGGGCCATGTGACCTCGCGCGGCATCGCGGGCGGCCACAAGCAGCGCTATCGCATCGTCGATTTCAAGCGCCGCCTGTGGGACGTCGAGGGCAATGTGGAGCGGATCGAATATGATCCCAACCGCACCGCCTTCATCGCGCTGGTGAATTATGGCGCGGACGAGAATGGCAAGGATCGCCTGGCCTATATCATCGCGCCGCAGCGGCTGCAGGCCGGCGACAAGGTGATCGCGGGCAAGAAGACCGACGTGAAGCCGGGCAACGCGATGGAGATCGGCCAGGCGCCGGTCGGGACGATCGTCCACAATGTCGAGCTGAAGCCCGGCAAGGGCGGCCAGATCGCGCGTTCGGCGGGCACCTATGTGCAGGTCGTCGGCCGTGACCGCGGCATGGTGATCGTGCGCCTGAACTCGGGCGAGCAGCGCTACGTCCGCGGCGAGTGCATGTGCACCGTTGGCGCTGTGTCGAACCCCGACAACGGCAACACCAACCTCGCCAAGGCCGGCCGCAACCGCTGGAAGGGCATTCGCCCGCTGACCCGCGGCGTCGCCAAGAACCCGGTCGACCACCCGCATGGCGGTGGTGAGGGCCGGACCTCGGGCGGCCGTCATCCGGTCACCCCGTGGGGCAAGCCGACCAAGGGTGCGCGCACCCGTCACAACAAGGCGACGGACAAGTTCATCATCCGTAGCCGCCACGCGAAGAAGAAGGGCTAACCGATGGCTCGCTCCGTTTGGAAGGGTCCGTTCGTGGACCTGCATCTCCTGAAGAAGGCCGAGACGGCGCAGGAGAATTCGGGCCGTGGCGGTCCGATCAAGACCTGGTCGCGTCGCTCGACCATCCTGCCGCAGTTCGTCGGCCTGACCTTCAACGTCTACAACGGCCGCAAGTTCGTGCCGGTGTCGGTGAACGAGGACATGGTCGGCATGAAGCTCGGCGAGTTCGCGCCGACCCGGTACTTCCCGGGCCACGCGGCCGACAAGAAGGGTAAGCGCTAAGATGTCGAAGCCCAAGGCTCCCCGTCGCGTGAGCGACAATGAGGCGCTGTCGGTCGGCACGCAGATCCGTGGTTCGGCGCAGAAGCTGAACCTGGTCGCGGGGCTGATCCGCGGCAAGCGTGCCGGCGACGCGATGAACATCCTCGCCTTCTCGAAGAAGGCGATGGCGGTTGACGCGCGCAAGGTGCTGGCCTCGGCCATCGCCAATGCCGAGAACAACCACAATCTCGACGTCGACGCGCTCGTCGTCGCGGAGGCGTCGGTCGGCAAGTCGATCACCATGAAGCGGTTCCACACCCGTGGCCGCGGCAAGTCGACGCGCATCCTGAAGCCGTTCAGCCGTCTGCGCATCGTGGTGCGCGAAGTGCAGGAAGAAGCATAATGGGTCACAAGAGCAACCCGATCGGTCTGCGCCTGCAGATCAACCGCACCTGGGACAGCCGCTGGTTCGCCGAAGGCCAGGACTATGGCCGCCTGCTGCTCGAGGATCTCAAGATCCGCCAGTACATCCTCAAGACGCTGCCGCAGGCGGCGATCTCGAAGGTGGTGATCGAGCGTCCGGCGAAGCTGTGCCGCGTGAGCATCTATGCCGCGCGTCCCGGCGTGATCATCGGCAAGAAGGGCTCGGACATCGAGAAGCTGCGCAAGACGCTCGGCTCGATGACGTCGTCCGATGTGTCGCTGAATATCGTCGAAATCCGCAAGCCTGAGGTCGATGCCAAGCTCGTCGCCCAGGGCATTGCTGACCAGCTGGAACGCCGCATCGCCTTCCGCCGCGCCATGAAGCGCGCCGTGCAGTCGGCGATGCGTCTGGGCGCCGAGGGCATCCGCATCAACTGCGGCGGCCGTCTGGGTGGCGCCGAGATCGCACGTTCGGAATGGTATCGCGAGGGCCGGGTGCCGCTGCACACGCTGCGCGCGAACATCGACCATGCCGAGGCCGAGGCCCACACGGCCTATGGCGTGTGCGGCGTCAAGGTCTGGATCTTCAAGGGCGAGATCCTCGGCCATGATCCGATGGCGACCGATCGCCTGAACATGGAATCGCAGACGTCGGGCGTGCGCCCGGCGCGCGACGACCGTCGCTAAGGGTTAAGGACAATGCTGCAACCGAAGCGCACCAAGTTCCGCAAGGCCTTCAAGGGCCGCATCAAGGGCGAGGCCAAGGGCGGCGCGACGCTGAACTTCGGCTCGTACGGCCTCAAGGCGATGGAGCCCGAGCGGATCACCGCGCGCCAGATCGAGGCGGCCCGCCGCGCGATCACGCGTCACATCAAGCGTCAGGGGCGTCTGTGGATCCGCGTGTTCCCGGACCTGCCCGTGTCGAGCAAGCCGGCCGAAGTCCGCATGGGCTCGGGCAAGGGCGCCCCTGAATATTGGGCCGCCCGCGTCAAGCCCGGCCGCATCCTGTTCGAGCTGGACGGCGTGCCCGGCCCGCTCGCGGCGGAAGCGTTCGAGCGTGCGGCGATGAAGCTGCCGATCAAGACCAAGGTCGTGGCGCGTCTCGGCGACACGTCGCACCTGGAGGGTTGAGGGAAATGACCAAGGCTACCGACCTTCGGGCGAAGACCGACGATCAGCTCACCGAGGAGCTGGGCAACCTGAAGCGCGAGGCGTTCAACCTCCGCTTCCAGGCCGCGACCAGCCAGCTCGAGAAGCCGAGCCGCGTCAAGGAGGTCCGCAAGGACATCGCCCGCATCAAGACGTTGCAGAGCGAGCGTTCGCGCTCGGCTGCGAAGTAAGAGGACAACGAACATGCCGAAGCGCGTGCTGACCGGGCAGATCGTGTCCGACAAGGGCGACAAGACGGTGGTCGTGAACGTGGAGCGCAAGGTCAAGCACCCGCTCTACGGCAAGATCATCCGCCGCTCGAAGAAGTATCACGCCCATGACGAGGGCAACGAGTACAAGGCTGGCGAGACCGTGCGCATCGAAGAGACTGCGCCGATCAGCAAGCTCAAGACCTGGAAGGTGATCGAGCGGGTGGACACCCACGCGACGCCCGCCAAGGCCGACATCGCTTAAGTCCGCAAGGGCTCGAGAGTTTAACTGGAACCCCCGGGCGGAACGTCCCGGTAGGCCAAGAGAGAAGGAACCGGATCGATGATCCAGATGCAGTCCAATCTCGACGTCGCCGACAACAGCGGCGCGAAGCGGGTGCAGTGCATCAAGGTGCTGGGCGGGTCGAAGCGTCGCTTCGCCGGCGTGGGCGACGTCATCGTCGTCAGCATCAAGGAAGCGCAGCCCCGCGGCAAGGTGAAGAAGGGTGACGTGCATCGCGCCGTCATCGTCCGCACCGCCAAGGACGTCCGCCGGGCCGACGGCTCGGTGATCCGCTTCGACGGCAATGCCGCCGTCCTGGTCAACAAGAACGAGGAGCCGATCGGCACCCGTATCTTTGGCCCGGTGGTCCGCGAGCTGCGCTCGAAGGGCTTCATGAAGATCATTTCGCTCGCCCCCGAGGTGCTGTGATGGCTGCTGCGAAGATCAAGAAGGGTGACCAGGTCATTATCCTGTCCGGCAAGGACAAGGGCAAGACCGGCGAGGTCACCAAGGCGCTTCCGAAGGACGGCAAGGTCGTCGTGTCGGGCGTCAACATCGCGGTGCGTCACCGCAAGCCGACCCAGACCAACCCGCAGGGTGGCCTGGAGCGCGCCGAGGCGCCGCTGCACGTCTCCAAGGTCGCGCACGTGACCAAGGACGGCAAGGCGACCCGCGTCCGCTTCGAGGAGCGTGACGGCAAGAAGGTGCGCGTTGCCGTCAAGACCGGGGAGGTCATCAATGGCTGACACCTACACGCCGCGCATGCGGAAGCTCTATGACGAGACCATCGCCAAGGCGATGACCGAGAAGTTCGGCTACAAGAACGTCATGGAAGTGCCGAAGATCTCGAAGATCGTGCTCAACATGGGCGTCGGCGAAGCGACCCAGGACAAGAAGAAGGTCGAGTCCGCAGCCGCCGAAATGGAGCTGATCGCCGGTCAGAAGCCGGTCGTCACCAAGGCGAAGAAGTCGATCGCGCAGTTCAAGCTGCGCGAGGGCATGGCGATCGGCTGCAAGGTGACGCTGCGCCGTGAGCGGATGTACGAGTTCCTCGACCGCTTCATCACGATCGCGCTGCCGCGCGTTCGCGACTTCCGCGGGCTGAACGACAAGTCGTTCGACGGCCGCGGCAACTATGCCTGCGGCATCAAGGAACAGATCGTGTTCCCCGAGATCAACTATGACCGCATCGAGAAGGTGCGCGGCATGGACGTGATCGTGACCACCACCGCCAAGACCGACGAGGAGGCCCGCGAGCTTCTCCGTCTCTTCGGCTTCCCGTTCCCGCGCGATGCGGACGGCGAAGCGAAGCAGGCCGCGTAAGGGAAAGAGAACTTAAGTCATGGCGAAACTGAGTTCCGTGAACAAGAACGAGCGTCGCAAGAAGCTGGTGAAGAAGTATGCCGGCCGCTATGCGAAGCTGAAGGCGATTGCGGCGGACACGTCGCTCGACGAGACCGAGCGCCTGATCGCTCGCCTCAAGATGGCCGAGATCCCGCGCAACGGGAACCCGACCCGCATCCGCAACCGGTGCGAGCTGACCGGTCGTCCGCGCGGCTACTACCGCAAGTTCCGTCTCGCGCGCGTCATGCTGCGTGATCTGGCCAACAAGGGCCTGATCCCCGGCGTCACCAAGTCGAGCTGGTAAGGGTTACGAAGATGGCAGTGACCGATCCCCTGGGTGATATGCTCACCCGCATCCGCAACGGCCAGCGCGCCCGCAAGGACTCCGTCCTGACGCCGGCGAGCAAGCTGCGTGCGCGTGTCCTCGACGTGCTTCAGCGCGAGGGTTATATCCGTGGCTACAGCGAAGAGCAGATGGGCCCCGCGGCCGGCATCCGTATCGAGCTGAAGTATTTCGAGGGGCAGCCCGCGATCAAGTCGATCGCGCGCGTCTCGAAGCCGGGCCGCCGCGTCTATTCGGGCAGCAAGGAGCTCCCGCGCGTTCGCAACGGCCTCGGCATCACGATCGTCTCGACGCCGCGTGGCGTTCTGTCGGACGCCGAAGCGCGCGACCAGAATGTCGGCGGCGAAGTGCTGGCGGAGGTGTTCTGATGAGCCGCACCGGTAAGAAGCCGATCACCGTCCCCGCCGGCGTCACCGCCAGCGTCGAGGGCGGCAAGATCAGCGTCAAGGGGCCCAAGGGCACCCTCAGCATGCCGACTGCCGACGACATCTCGTACGAGGTGGGCGACGGCACGATCACGGTCAAGCCGGCGAACGACACCAAGCGCGCCAAGGCCTTTTGGGGCATGCAGCGCACGCTGGTGCAGAACCTGGTGACCGGGGTGACCGACGGCTTCTCGAAGAAGCTGCTGATCACCGGCGTCGGCTATCGCGCGAACGCCCAGGGCCGCAAGCTCAAGCTGCAGCTCGGCTATTCGCACGACGTCGATCTCGAGGTGCCGGAAGGCGTCGAGGTCAAGACGCCGGATCAGACCACGGTCGAGATCTCGGGCAACGATAAGCAGAAGGTCGGCCAGTTCGCGGCCGAAATTCGCCGCTGGCGCAAGCCGGAGCCGTACAAGGGCAAGGGCATCAAGTACGACGGCGAGTTCATCTTCCGCAAGGAAGGGAAGAAGAAGTAATGAGCAAGGGTCTCTCGCTCTTCGAGAAGCGGCGTCGCCGCAATCGCACCGCGCTCAAGGCGCGCTCGGGCAGCCGTCCGCGGCTCTCGGTGCACCGTTCGGGCAAGCACATCTACGTCCAGGTGATCGACGACGCGCAGGGCAAGACCCTCGCCGCTGCCTCGACCCTCGACAAGGACGTGCGCGGCTCGACCGGCGCGAACATCGATGCCGCCAAGGCCGTCGGCATCCGCATCGCGGAAGCCGCCAAGAAGGCCGGCGTCACGCAGGTGGTGTTCGACCGCGGCGGTTTCCTGTTCCACGGACGCGTCAAGGCGCTGGCGGATGCCGCCCGTGAAGGCGGATTGGAGTTCTAATTATGGCTGACGAACTGAATCAGGCGCCCGTCGAGGGCGGTCCCGAGGCCGGCGCAGCCGATGCCCCCCGTCGTGGCCGTGGCGGCCGCGGTGGCGGCGAGCGCGGTGGGCGCGGCGGCGATCGCGGCGGCCGCGGCCGTCGTGACGACCGTCGCGGCGGCAATGCCGAGGACGGCGGCGAGGAACTGATCGAGAAGCTGGTCCACATCAACCGCGTCTCGAAGACGGTGAAGGGCGGCAAGCGCTTCGGCTTCGCGGCGCTGGTGGTCGTGGGCGACGGCAAGGGCCGCGTCGGCTTCGGCCATGGCAAGGCTCGCGAGGTCCCCGAGGCGATCTCGAAGGCGACCGCTTCGGCCAAGAAGAAGATGGTCCGCGTGCCGCTGCGCGAGGGCCGGACGCTGCACCATGACGGCAAGGGCCATTTCGGCGCCGGCCAGGTCACTGTCCGCTCGGCGCCTGCGGGCACCGGCATCATCGCGGGCGGCCCGATGCGCGCCGTCTTCGAGAGCCTGGGTGTTGCCGACGTGGTGACCAAGTCGGTCGGCACCTCGAACCCCTACAACATGATCCGCGCCACCTTCGAGGCGCTGAACGACCAGTCTTCGCCGAAGGCGGTCGCCCAGCGGCGCGGCAAGAAGATCGCCGACCTGCTCGGCCGTGGCGGTTCACAGACCGCCGAGGCCGATGCCGCGGCGATCGTGGAGTAAGGCACATGGCCAAGAAGGAAGCCGCCAAGACCGTCAAGGTGAAGCAGACCGGTTCGCCGATCCGCCGCACCAAGGATCAGCGCGCGACGCTGGTCGGTCTGGGCCTGAACAAGATGCACAAGGTGAGCGAGCTGCAGGACACCCCTGAAGTTCGCGGCATGATCCGCAAGGTGCATCACATGGTCGAGGTGATCGAGGGCTAAGGCCCCCGGCACCTTTCCAGGTGACAGATGAAGGGGAGGGGGCTATCGGCCCCCTTTCCGATTTCCGGACATTCCGGAAATCACGCGCGACAAAAGCGAAAGCGAGTGCAGACGATGAAACTGAACGACATCAAGGACAATGACGGCGCCCGCAAGGGCCGGATGCGCGTCGGACGCGGCATCGGTTCGGGCAAGGGCAAGACCGCGGGCCGCGGCCAGAAGGGCGCCAAGGCGCGCTCGGGCGTCGCGATCAACGGCTTCGAGGGCGGTCAGATGCCGCTCCACATGCGCATCCCGAAGCGCGGCTTCAACAATCCGTTCGCCAAGGACTATGCCGAGGTCAATCTGGGCGCGATCCAGAAGCTGGTCGATGCCGGCAAGCTGACCGCGACCGACATCGACCACAAGGCGCTGCAGGCCGTCGGCCTGGCGCGCGGCGGCAAGGACGGCGTGCGCCTGCTCGGCAAGGGCGAGCTCAAGGCGAAGCTCAACTTCACCGTCGCCGGCGCGTCGAAGAGTGCGGTCGAGGCGGTCGAGAAGGCTGGCGGCTCGGTCACCATCCCGACGATCGTCCCGGCTGCCGAGAAGCATGCTGCCAAGCATCGCTCGAAGCAGAAGGAAATCGCCGCCAAGAAGGCCGGCAAGGCCTGATCTAGCTGTGGACGGGGCAATGCCGCGCATTGCCCTGCTCCGTCAGTAACCTATATGGGCGGCGGGGCAGCGGGTAACGCTTCTCCGCCGCTTTGGTTTCCGGGAATTATCTGAATGGCATCCGCAGCCGATCAACTCGCATCCGGCCTCAACCTGTCCAAATTCGGCCAGGCCACCGAACTCAAGAAGCGCCTGTGGTTCACGCTCGGCGCGCTGATCATCTTCCGGATGCTGAGCTTCGTGCCGCTGCCGGGCATCGACCCGACCCAGCTCAACCTGCTCGCGCAGACCACGCGCGGCGGGGTGCTCGATTTCTTCAACACCTTCTCGGGCGGCGCGCTGGAGCGCATGTCGGTGATCGCGCTCGGCGTGATGCCCTACATCACCGCCTCGATCGTGGTGCAGCTCGCCACCTCGCTGTCGCCGGCGCTCGCCGCGATCAAGAAGGAAGGCGAGAGCGGGCGCAAGAAGCTCAACCAGTATACCCGCTACGGCACCGTCGCGCTGACCGCGGTGCAGGGCTATGTCATCGCGGTCGGGCTCGAGACGCTGGGCGCCAACCAGGGTCTCACCCCAGTGGTCGATCCCGGCATGCTGTTCCGCGTCGCTGCGGTGGTCTCGCTCATCGGCGGCACGATGTTCCTGATGTGGCTGGGTGAGCAGATCACCAGCCGCGGTGTCGGCAACGGCATCTCGCTGATCATCATGGCCGGCATCGTCGCGCACCTTCCGACCACGCTGGTCCAGCTGTTCGAAGGCGGCCGCTCGGGCTCGATGAACCCGATCACGCTGGTCGCGATCATCGCCGCGGTTGCGGGCCTCGTGCTGTTCATCTGCTTCATGGAGCGCGCGCAGCGCCGCATCCTGATCCAATATCCCAAGCGCCAGACGCAGCGCGGCATGCAGTCGGAGCGCAGCCACCTGCCGCTCAAGATCAACACCGCAGGCGTGATCCCGCCGATCTTCGCCAGCTCGCTGCTGCTGATGCCGCTGACGATCAGCCAGTTCGCCGGCCAGCAGCAGGCGGGCCAGGGCTGGTGGGGCGACTTCATCATCAGCCTCAACCAGTATCTGCAGCACGGCAGCCTGGTATACATGCTGCTCTACGGCGCGGGCATCATCTTCTTCTCGTTCTTCTATACGGCGGTGGTGTTCAACCCCGAGGAGACGGCCGAGAATCTCAAGAAGTACGGCGGGTTCATCCCCGGCATCCGCCCGGGCAAGAACACCGAGGCCTATTTCGATTACGTGCTGACGCGCATCACCGTGATCGGCGCGGCCTACCTCACCGTCATCTGCCTGTTGCCGGAATATCTTGTGTCGGCGCTCGCCATCCCCTTCTATCTGGGCGGCACCAGCCTTCTGATCGTGGTCAACGTGACGATGGACACGGTGACCCAGATCCAGTCGCATTTGCTGGCGCATCAATATGGCGACCTGATCAAGAAGGCGAAGCTGAAGGGCGGCCGCCTCCGCTGAGACGGAGCGGCAACAGAGGGGAAATGGTTTGAACATCATCCTGTTGGGGCCTCCGGGGGCCGGCAAGGGCACCCAGGCGTCGCGGCTCGAGGACGAGCGCGGCATGGTCCAGCTCTCGACCGGCGACATGCTGCGCGCCGCGGTGAAGGCAGGCACGCCGGTGGGCCTCCAGGCCAAGGCGGTGATGGAGGCCGGCGAGCTCGTCAGCGACGCGATCGTCAGCGGCATCATCGGCGAGAAGCTCGACGAGCTGGGTCCCGAGAAGGGCGCGATCTTTGACGGCTATCCGCGAACTGCGGCGCAGGCTGAATCGCTCGACCAGATCCTGGCCGAGCGCGGCCGCAAGCTCGACCATGTGATCGAGCTGGTGGTCGACGAGGACGCGCTGGTCGAGCGCATCACGGGCCGCTTCACCTGCGCGACCTGCGGCGAGGGCTATCACGACAAGTTCAAGCTGCCGGCGGTAGCGGAGACCTGCGACCAGTGCGGCGGGCATGAGTTCAAGCGCCGCCCCGACGACAATGAGGAGACCGTGCGCACGCGCATGGCCGAGTATCGCGCCAAGACCGCGCCGATCCTGCCGATCTACGAGGCGCGCGGCCTGGTGAAGCGGGTGGACGGCATGGCCGACATCGCCGAGGTCACCGAGGAGATCGAGGCGATCCTCGACGGCAAGGCGTAAGGTCTAGTCTCGCAGGCAAGGGGCACCTTGCGCCGCACCCCAGTTGGCGGCCGCCAGATAAGCTTTGCAGGCTCGGGGCAGCTCCTGGCGCAGACACGCGAGGCTATCTTCGGAATCCTCGGTTTCCATCACCATGCGCACCGAACCGCCGAGCAGGGCGGTGAGCATGAAGGCAGCCGAGGCGAGATCGGCGAAACGCGCATCGGGCGCCGCGGCGAGCAACTGGCCGATAACCTGTGTCATCTGCCGCTTGGCCTCGCCCATCACCTCGCCAAGATCGAATTCAGCGGCGATACCGTAGATGGCGCGCGACGCGACCCTGTCCGCCGTCTTCGCGTCGAGCCAAGCGATCGCCAGACCCTCCGCGACGGTGGCGACGTCGCGACCTTCGAGATGCTGTGCCGCTACCAGCATTGCGGACATGATCGACTGGAGCTGGCGCTCGACGATCGCGAAGAGAAGCGCCTGCTTGTGCGGATAATATTGATACATCGATCCAATCGAAACACCGGCGCGTTCGGCCACTCGCGTGGTCGTCAAGCGTCCCACGCCTTCCGCCAGCAAAACCTGAATGGTCGCGGTGTGAATCGCATCGATCGTTGCCGCGGAACGCGCTTGTCGGGGCGCTTTTCTGGGCTGAAGCAACGCGGGTGCGGGGCGGTTCATAGATGCGAATACCAGAACTGAAGGATCGTTCATAAATTACCCTGCGAACGCTGCCTCGCAAGGAGTCATTTTCATGAATAATGTTCTCATCACCGGCTGCTCGACCGGGTTCGGGCGCGAAACCGCGCGCTATTTTCTCGATCGTGGCTGGACCGTCGTGGCGACGATGCGCGATCCAGCCGCCAGCACATTACCGGTTTCCGACAAGCTGCGCGTGCTGCCGCTGGACGTGACCGATAGCAGCAGCATCGCGGAGGCAGTCTCGAAAGCCGGACCGATCGACGTGCTCGTCAACAACGCGGGCATCGGGTGGCTCAATGCGGTGGAAGGCACGCCGGTCGAAACGGTGCGCGAGATATTCGAGACCAACCTGTTCGGCACCATCGCCATGATGCAGGCGGTGCTGCCGGGGATGCGCGAACGGCGCTCGGGCGTGATCGTGAACGTGAGCTCGAGCACGATCTACAAGCCCCTCCCGCTGCTGTCCGTCTACCGCGCGAGCAAGGCGGCGATGACCGCGTTGACGGAGTCGGCAGCGGCCGAGCTCGCCGAATTCGGCATCCGGGCGAGAGTCGTCGTGCCGGGCCGTGCGCCCGCAACGAGCTTCGGGACAACCGCGCAAGCGTGGATCGCGAGACGCGGATGGTTCCCCGAGGCTTATGAAGCGTTCGCTCAACGCACGCTGGCAGCCCTGCAGTCCGGGGATCCGGGCAATGTCACAACCGCTCACGACGTCGCCGATGCAATCTATCGCGCCGCGACCGATCCGGGCATTCCGATGGTGCTGCCAGCCGGCGCCGATGCCATCGCCTGGTCGAAGGGCGAATGAACGGGCCATGGGCGTGGCGGCACGCGACGCGAGCGGCGACGCGTGACGCGGCTCCCCGGCGCTGGGAAGGACCAGGGAGCCGCTTCGCCTTCAGCCCTGTGCCGGCGTCCAGCCCTCCGTGGGGTTGGTGTTGACCATCCACGGCACGCCGAACTTGTCGACCAGCGAGCCGAAGCCGGGCGACCAGAAGGTCTCGGCGAACGGCATGACGACGCGGCCGCCCTCGGACAGCGCCTCGAACCAGCGCTGCGCCTCGGCCTTGTCCTCGGTGTGGAGCGTGACGTCGAAGCCGTTCTTGGGCTTGTCGATATTGGGGGCCCAGTCGGTGTCCATGTCGGCGCCCATGATCGACTCGTCGCCGACGTCGAGCCAGGCATGCATCAGCCAGTCCTTATACTGCTCGCCGACCGGCATGTCGGGAGGGCCGTCGCCATAGGGGATGGCGGCGGTGACCTTGCCGCCGAGGACTTGGGCGTAGAACTCGAAAGCCTCGCGGCACTGGCCCTTGAAGCTCAGGCTGGTCACGATCTTCATCTAACCTCTCCTTCGGTGATTCGACCGGGCGGCACTATAGACGCTCAAGCTGCGTTTTGGTGTCAGCATGGAAACGGGCCGCCACCCCGGAGGATGACGGCCCTGTTTCGCCAGCGAGTCATCAGCCTCAGCGGCGCGCGCGGCGCTTGAACTGGTCGAGGCTGACGACGTTGCTCGGACGCTCGATCGCGATGCCCGAATAGAGCGTGTCCATCGGCTCGTCGGTCACTTCGTGGACGATGTCCGAGCCGAAGCCGTTGAACGCGGTGCGCATCGCCGCGCCGTACGCGCCGAGCATGCCGACCTCGATATAGTCGCCCGCCTGCACGTCCGCCGGCAGCTCGAACGGACCCGCCATGTGATCGAGATCGTCACAGGTCGGACCGTAGAAGCTGAACTCCGCCGTCTCCGCGTCCACGCCCTCACGGAGAAGGCGGACCGGGAAGCGCCAGCCGACATGCGCCGCATCGAACAGCGCGCCATAGGCGCCGTCGTTGATGTAGAGCTCGTCGCCGCGGCGCTTCTCGACGCGCACGATCAGGCTGCTGTACTCGGCGCAGAGCGCGCGGCCCGGCTCGCACCACAGCTCGGCGCTGTACGAGATCGGCAGGTTCTCGAACGCGTTGTGGATCACGCCGAAATAGGCCTCGAGCGGCGGGGGCTCCATCCCCGGATAGGTCGAGGGGAAACCTCCGCCGACATCGACGATGTCGACCGTGACCGACGAGGCGACGATCGCCGCGCGCACGCGCTCCATCGCCTCGGCATAGGCCGCCGGGGTCATCGCCTGCGAACCGACATGGAAGCAGATGCCAAGCGCGTCGGCCGCCTGGCGGGTCGCGACGAGCAGCTCCTTCACGTCCTCGGGCTCCGCCCCGAACTTGGCCGCGAGGCTGAGCTTCGAGTGGTCCGACGACACGCGGATGCGCACGCACAGGTTCAGGTCCTGCGCTCCGCGGGTGGCGCGCACGATCTTCTCGAGCTCGTCCATCGTGTCGAGGCTGAAGGTGCGCACGCCGTGGACGAAATAGGCCTCCTCGATCGCTTCCTCGGCCTTGACCGGGTGCATGAAGCACAAAGTCGCCTTGGGCAAAGCGCGGCGCGCCATGCGCACCTCGCCGATCGACGCGACGTCGTAATGCGTCACGCCGCTGTCCCACAGGATCTGCAGCAGTTCGGGAGAGGGATTCGCCTTCACGGCATAGAGAACCGTTCCCGGAAACTTCTCGACGAAGAAGCGGGCGGCTCGCTTTGCAGCGTGCGGACGAACGAGCGTTACCGGCTCGACGGGACGAAGGGCTTTCGCTAGCCCCAGCGCGCTATGATGCTTGTGCAACTCAAGGGACCTCCAATTGCCTTGCCGGCGTACGGTGAAAAAACACTGCCTTGCGGTGGAAGTCCCATGGGGCAGCGGACAGGCCACATAGGGTCGGGGGTCCCCCTTGTAAAGCGATTCGGGGTCCGTTTTTTCGATGCGGGGTGATTTGTGACGATTTTGCGACAACCGACCCGGGCCGGGGTACGCGACGCGGCGGCGAAGGTGGCGGCGATCCTGCCGCCGACTCCGCTGCTGGTGGCGGAAATCCGCGGGATTCCGGTGATGTTCAAGGCCGAATGCCTGCAGCCGATCGGCGCGTTCAAGATCCGCGGCGCGTGGCACCGGCTCACCGCGATCGCCCCCGAGCACAAGGACAAGGGCGTGGTCGCCTTCTCCTCGGGCAACCACGCGCAGGGCGTGGCCTGGGCGGCGAAACGGCTCGGCATGCCGGCGGTGATCGTGATGCCCGCCGACGCGCCCGCGGCGAAGCGCGAGGCGACGCTGGCGCTGGGCGCCGAGGTCGTCGCCTATGACCGGATGAAGGAGGACCGCACCAAGATCGCGGCGCACCTCGCCCATGCCCGCGGCGCGACGCTGGTGCCGCCGTTCGACGATCCGTGGATCATCGAGGGGCAGGGGAGCATCGGCATCGAGGTGCTGACCCAATGCGCCGAGATGCGGCTGCCCGATCCGGGCCAAGTGGTGGTGCCGTGCGGTGGCGGCGGGCTGGCGGCCGGCGTGACGCTGGCGCTGCCCGAGGCGGAAACCACGATCGTCGAGCCCGAGGGCTGGGACGACATGTGCCGCAGCCTCGCCAATGGCTGGATCGAATCGGTCGGCGATTCGCCGCCGCCCACGGCGTGCGACGCGCTGCAGACCTTCCAGCCCTCGCCGCTCACCTTCGACGTGCTCTCGCGCCGCGATGCGAAGGGGGTGACGGTGAGCGAGGCCGAGGTGCGCGCGGCGCAGCGCTGGGCGGCGCGGCGGCTGCGGCTGGTGGTCGAGCCGGGCGGATCGGTCGCGCTCGCCGCGCTGCTGGCGGGGAAGGTCGATCCGACACCCGACACGCTGGTCGTGCTGTCGGGCGGCAATGCCGATCCGGAGGCCTATGCCAAGGTGCTTGGGTCGACCGACTGAGCGCCGGCCGGGTTGACAAGGTTGACTCGAAACGCGGTGCTTGTCGCAGATGCGCCGGGAACGCGGCGGGTTCGCGCCGGCGACGCGGCGGGGACGCGCCGGGCGCGCGGCAGCGACGCGGCAGTCACGCGCCACCGACGCGCCACCAGCGCGGCGGTAACGCGCGGGGACGCGGCTTGGCGCCGGTGACGCGGCGGGCATGCGCCGCTCGCGCGCCACCGGCGCGGCGATGCTCGCGCGATGCGTGCTGGAATCGGGACTGGCTGGCCGGGGTTTCACCGATCAGGGTAGATCAGATGAATTCCAACATTGGAAGGGGGCGAGCCGTTTGTGGCCGGGCCGCTGACGGCCGGTTCCGGCGTCCGGGGCGCCGTGGATCCCGGCACAAGGCCGGGATGACGGAAAGCGGATGGCCGTAAACGATCCCATTGCGGACATCACGACCGCGCTGGTAACAGAAAGTTATGTCATACTCGGGCGAGCGGGGGGCAAAGGAGCTGAAATGCTCTACATTTTCCAGGGCGCGCAAAATTTCTGGGGAACAACCGCCGATCCGACTGGGAGCAATTTGCCGTCGGCCTATGCTCCGTGGGAGTTCGTAAAGGCAATCGCCAAGACTGATCCGCGCATCGAGCAGGGCATTGATCGCGGCACTCTCGCCGAGGTTGAGGCGCAAGGTTACTCGCTGCGGCGAATTACGGTAACCTTCGAACCCATGATCACCGTGCCCGAGATTGTGAGCGAATGAAGTGCTGAGCAGAAAGGCCGCTTCCACCCATAGCGGACATCACGATCAGCGCCGCCGCCCCAACCTCACCCCACGAACGCGCGCTCGATCACGTAATGACCCGGCTTGGCGTTCGAGCCTTCCTCGAAGCCGAGGCCGTCGAGCATCGCCGACAGGTCCTTGATCATCTCCATGCTGCCGCACAGCATGATGCGGTCGGTCTCCGGGTCGAGGCGCTTCTCGCCGCCCATCTGCGGGCCGAACAGCGCGCCATTCTCGATCAGCGTGCCGATGCGCTGGTCGGTCGGGAAGGGCTCTCGCGTCACCGTCGGGAGGTAGCCGAACTGGAGCAGCGCCTGGTCCTGCACCAGCGGATCGCCGGCGAGCTGCGATTCCAGCTCCTCGCGGAAGGCGAGGTCGCTGACGCGGCGCACCGAGTGGACCAGCAGGATCTGGTTGAACATGTCGTAGACGTCGGGATCGCGCGCGAGGCTGAGGAAGGGCGCGAGGCCAGTGCCGGTCGACAGGAAGAACAGCCGCTTGCCGGGCAACAGCGCGTCGGTGACGAGCGTGCCGGTCGGCTTGCGGCCGAGGAACAGCTGGTCGCCCGGCTGGATCAGCTGGAGCCGCGAGGTCAGCGGGCCGTCGGGCACCTTGATCGAGAGGAATTCGAGCTCCTCGGCGTATGCCGGGCTGGCGATCGAATAGGCGCGCAGCAGCGGGCGGCCGTCCCCCGGCAGGCCGAGCATGACGAACTCGCCCGAGCGGAAGCGGAAGCTCTGCGGACGCGTGATGGTGAAGCTGAACAGATGCTCGTTCCAATGACGAACGCTGGTCACGGTCTCGACCGTCAGCGCCGCCGAGGGGGCGAGGGGGATATGGTTGCGGTCACTCATCACTTCAGTTTCCAGTTTGCGCCGACGGGCCGAGGCCGATCGCCTCCAGCGCCGCCGCCGCGGTTTCGATCGCGATCTGGAGCGAGGGCGCGCTCGTCGGAGGGACGATCATGCCCAGCATCTCCCGCATCTCGTTTTGGGGCCGGCGCGGCGCCTGCTCGAACAGGTCGAGCAGCAGCGCCTCGTCGTCGCTGACGCGGCTATGGCCTGGGGCGCGGAAATAGAGCGGTTCGCCAGCTTCGCAATTAAGAATTGCCATGGCCATGGAAAAGGATTGCAACGCCGCCGTCGCGTTCCAGCGGGTGAAGCCGTCGCCGAGCGCATGGCACGGGCATTGCCGCCGGCTCACCGCCTGCACCCAGCCGCGCGCCGCCCAGACGATGAACCGGCCGCCGAGATCGAGCGACGAGACGCTGCGGTCGAGATAATGATACACGGGCGCTCCCTTCCGCGCCTTCCTATCGATTGGCTATTGCGAGTCAATCGCAATTATATCTTCGCTCGACGCGAAGCTCGGCTTTGGGCATGGCGTGGCGCATGGAAAGCCTACCCACCGCCGGCTCCACCGTCCTCGCGCTGCTGATGCTCGCCGCCTTCGCGCTGGCCTGGGGCGGGGTGTGGTTCATCCGCAAGGGCGAGCGGCAGAAGGGCGTGCTGATGATCGTCTGCGCGCTGGTGGCGCTGGGGAATGTGCTGATCTGGACGGTGTGAGGGGCGGGGTCGTCAGTCCTTGCAGACGCTGACCAGCCCCATCGTCATCGGCGCCCCGCCGAAATTGGGGAAGACCTGGTTTTCCACCTCGATCCGCCGGCACGGCTTGCCCTGCTTGTTGAGCAGGCGCCCGGGGGCCGCGCGCCGGGTCGCCCGGGCGGTCTGCGGGCTCCGGCCGCCGGGTCCCGGGCACACGCCCTCGGCGACGAGCTGGCGATAGGCGCGGTCCGACTGGACTCGCGCCCAGGCTTGCGCCGCGGCCTTGCCGTCGGTGCGCAGGCGCTGGCGATAGCCGCTGATCAGCCGCTGCTGCTCGGCCTGCGACAGGCTGTCCGGGGAGCAGGGACGGGAGGCTTTCTGCGGGGCCGGCCGTGGCGCGCCTGCCACGCCCGGCGGCGCGGCTTGCGCTTCCATCGCCAGACCTGCGAGGCCGGCGAGCAGGACCATCTTCGATGCGGCGTGCGGCATGCGTGCTCCCCTCGAGCATGAGCTGCCGGAACTATGCGACAGCGGCATTTCCGGGGCCAAGGCCGGCCGCACATGTCACCGTGCCAGTCGCTCGGTTCGACCGATCAGTCGCGATCCGGCGCCTGGCGGTTGCTCGCGGCGATCGCGGCGGCCCAGTCCGCGTCCTGCGCCTCGGTCGCGCCGATGTCCTCGAGCGCGGGGAGGTCGCCGAACCACGGCATGCGCGCCTCGCTGCCCATCTGCGTCCGGGGCGGGAAGGCGGTGGGATCGTCGAGCGAGCCGATGGTGAGGTTGGTGCGGCTGCCCTTGAGGTTGCGATAGTAGAGCGGGGTTCCGCAATCGGCGCAGAAGCCGCGGTCGACATGCTCGGAGCTGCGGAACGCGGCGGGCGTGCCGCGCGTCCATTCGAGCGCTTCGTTGGGCGCGGCCACCAAGGCGGCGAAGAGGTTGCCGACCGCCTTCTGGCACATGCGGCAATGGCAGAGATGCGCATTGTCGAGCATCTGCGTCGCGCGATAGCGCACCGCGCCGCACTGGCACCCGCCGGTCACCGTGATGTCGATCCGCTCCATCGGTCCCTCGCAACAAATCGTTACACTGTTTTGATGGCCGCAGCGCGCGGCGCGGGGTAGCTGTTTTCGACCAACCGACAGGTGCGAGCCATGCCTATCCGATCGATCCTGCCGCCACTGATCCTCGCCGCGCTGGCGGCCGCGCCGGTGGCAGCGCAGCGCCCCGCGGCGCCTCAAGCGCGCGAGATCGCCTATGGCGCCGACGCGTTGCAGCGGCTGGACTTCTACCCCGCCGCCAGCGCCAAGGGACCCGCGCCGCTGTTCGTCTTCGTCCATGGCGGCGGCTGGAAGCGCGGCGACAAACGCAACGCGACCGGCGCGGCCAAGATCGCGCACTTCACGGGGCGGGGCTTCGCCTTCGCGTCGGTGAACTACCGGCTGGTGCCCGATGCCGAGGTCGAGGATCAGGCGCAGGACGTGGCGAACGGGATCGCGCGGCTGATCCGCGACGCGCGAACGCTCGGCATCGACCCCTCGCGCCTCGTGCTCGCCGGGCACAGCGCGGGCGCGCACCTCGCGGCGCTGATTGCCACCGACCCGCGATATCTGAAGCGCGCCGGGGTGGGCATGGACCAACTCAAGGGCGTCATCCTGCTCGACGGGGCGGCCTATGACGTGCCCGCGCAATCGGGCGAGGGGCCGGGGATCATGCGCCCGACCTATGCCCAGGCGTTCGGCACCGATCCGGCGCGGCAGCGCGCGCTCTCGCCGACGCTCCACGCCGCCGCGCCCAACGCGCCGCGCTTCCTGATCCTGCATGTCGAGCGCGAGGACGGCCGCCGCCAGTCCGAAGCGCTGGCGGCAGCATTGCGCAAGGCGGGCACGCCGGCGGAGGTGCGCGGGCTGCGCGGCCGGGGGCTGCGCGGGCATATGGAGATCAACCGGTCGCTCGGCGATCCGGACTATCCGGGGACGGCGATCGTGGACGCGTGGATCGATGCGCTGCCCTAGTCCTGCCGCGTGATGCGCAGCGCCCAGCGGTCGTAACCCAGCGCCTCGACCCGCTCGCGAAGGGCCTGCGCCAGCTCGGGCGCCGGGTGCGGATCGCGGCTCAGCACCCAGAGATAGCGGCCGCTCGGCTCCCCGACGATCGACCAGTCATAGTCGTCGCCATGGTCGAGCACCCAATAGTCGCCGGTGTAGAGCGGCCCGAAGAACGAGACCTTGAGCTTGGCGCGGGTCGCCTCGTCGGCGACGATCGCGAGCCCCTCGGCGACGTCGCGCTCCTTGTCGCCCGCGCGGAGGCCGCTGTTGACGATGCGGACCTTGCCGTCCTTCTCCAGCGTGTATTCCGCGGTGACCGCGTCCAGCCCCTTCTGGAAGCGATTCTCGTGCCGGGCGAGCTCGAACCACTTGCCGGCATAGCGCGCGAGGTCGACCGGCCTGGCGGGCTGCGGCACCCGGGGGTTGATCACCGGCGGGCGCGTCGCGCGCGAATAGAGGAACAGGCCGCCGATCGCGGCTGCGGCGACGCCGGTGGCGATCTTGATCGCGGTCGATTGCTTCATGCCGCCATCATGCATCGCGTTCGCCGAAAAGCAAAAGGCCGAGGCATCGCCCCGGCCTCTGTCGATCGTGGAAGGCCCTCGCCCAGCCCTCCCCCGCAAGCGGGAGAGGGCTGGAAGCCCTCACCGGATCGGCGAGTTCGGGTCGAGCCGCATGTCGAGATACTTGTCCACGCTACCCATCAGCTGATCCATCTCGTGCTCGAAGAAATGGTTCGCGCCGGGGATGGTGTCGTGGTGGATGGTGATGTGCTTCTGCGTGCGCAGCTTGTCGACCAGCTTCTGCACCGCGCTCGGCGTCACCACTTCGTCCGCCTCGCCCTGGATGATGATGCCCGAGGACGGGCACGGGGCGAGGAAGGTGAAGTCGTACATGTTCGCCGGCGGCGCGATCGAGATGAAGCCGCGAATCTCCGGCCGGCGCATCAGCAGCTGCATGCCGATCCACGCGCCGAAGCTGACGCCCGCGATCCAGGTGGTCGAGGCTTCGGGATGGAAGCTCTGCACCCAGTCGAGCGCCGACGCGGCGTCGCTGAGCTCGCCGATGCCGTTGTCGAACGTGCCCTGGCTCTTGCCGACACCGCGGAAGTTGAAGCGCAACGTCGCGAAACCGCGGCGCTGGAAGGTCTTGTAGAGCTCCTGCACCATGCGATTGTTCATCGTGCCGCCCGCATTGGGATGCGGGTGGAGGATCATCGCCACCGGCGCGCGGGGACGGGGAGCGGGGGCGAAACGCCCTTCGAGACGGCCTTCGGGACCGGGGATGATGACTTCGGGCAAGAGCTACCTGCTTGAGTATGTGGGACGCGCGGTGGCGCGAAAAGTGATGGAGGCTATATAGTCGCCAAGCCCCTGCACGCAATTTCAAACGAGTCCCACCCTGACCGAGCGTATCTATCTCGACCATGCCGCGACCTCGCCGATGCGCCCGGAGGCGCGCGAGGCGATGATCGAAGGGATGCTGCGCTGGGCGAACCCCTCCTCGCCGCACGCCGAGGGCCGCGCTGCGCGCGCCGCGCTCGAAGATGCGCGCGAGCGGATCAAGGCGGCGCTGGGCTGGGAGGGGCAGGTCCTGTTCACCAGCGGGGCGAGCGAGGCGCTGGGAATCGCGCTGCGGCGCGCCAAGGGCGGGCGGCGCTGGCGTTCCTCGGTCGAGCATGATGCGGTGCTGCGTGCGGCGCCCGAGGCCAGTGTGCTGCCGGTCAACCGCGAATGGGATGTCGATCCCGATGCGGTCGAGGATGCGCTGGCGGCCGGCGACCGGCCGGTGATCGCGATCCAGTGGGTCAATCCCGAGACGGGCAAGGTCCAGCCGGTCGAACGCTATGCGCCGATGATCGAGGCCGGCGGCGGGGTGCTGGTGAGCGATGCCTCGCAGCTCTGGGGGCTGGAGCGATTCCCGCGACAAGGGCAGCTGATCGTCATCTCCGCGCACAAGCTCGGTGGGCCGATCGGCGTCGGCGCGCTGCTGGTCGGCGATCTCGGCTTGCTCGAGCCCTCGGGCGGGCAGGAGTTCGGCTATCGCGGCGGCACCGAGAACCTCCCCGCGGTGCTGGGCTTCGCGGCGGCGGTCGAGGCGTGGGCGGCGAAGCGCGGCGGGGCGCCCGAGGCGGAGCGGCATCAGGCGCTGCGCGAGATGCATCGCGCGCTCGAAACCTATGGCGCGCGGCATCTCACCGGCTATGGCGAGACCGTGAGTGCGATCAGCGCGCTGGCGATGCCGAACCTCAGCGCCGCGGCGCAGCTGGTGCGGTTCGACTTGAAGGGATTCGCGGTATCGGCAGGCAGCGCCTGCGCCTCGGGCACGCTCAAGCCGAGCCGGGTGCTCGAAGCATTCGGGGTCGAGCCGGAGGTGGCGGCGCGGACGATCCGGCTGAGCACCGGCTGGTCGACGACCGCCGGGGAGATCAGGCGGTTCACCGACGCGTGGATCGACATCGCAATGGGGGCAGCGGCGAAGGCAGGATGACCTATCTCGACTATCAGGCGACCACTCCGCTCGCACCCGAGGCGCTGGAGGCGATGCGCAGCTGGCTGAGCGACGACTTCGCCAACCCGCATTCGGCGCACGCGCCCGGGCGCAAGGCCAAGGCGGCGGTCGAGGTCGCGCGCGAAGCGGTCGCCGCCCTGATGCCCGACAACGGCACCGTCAGCTTCACCAGCGGCGCGACCGAGGCGCTCAACTGGGCGATCAAGGGCAGCACCGGCCCGATCGTGACGATCGCGACCGAACATGCCGCGGTGCTCGACACCGTCGCGGCCGAAGCGCGGCGCGGGCGCGAGGTGACCGTGCTCCCGGTCGGCAGCGACGGGCTGGTCGAGCTGACCGCGGCGCGCGCGGCGATCAAGCCGGGCACGGGACTGGTCGCGGCGATGCTGGTCAACAACGAGATCGGCACGATCCAGCCGATCGAGGAACTCGCGACGCTGGCCAAGCAGGCCGGCGCGCTGCTGCTGTGCGATGCCGTGCAGGGCTATGCCCGCGAGATCATCCCCGAGGCGTGCGACCTGGTCGCGGTGTCGGCGCACAAGGTCCACGGGCCCAAGGGTGTCGGCGCGCTGTGGGTGCGCGACGGGGTGACCCTGGAGCCGCTGCTCCATGGCGGCGGGCAGGAGCCGGGCGGGCGTTCGGGCACGCTCTCGCCGGCGCTGTGCGCGGGGTTCGGCGCGGCGGCCAGGCTCGCCAAGCAGCGTTTCGGCGCCGATCGCGCGCATGTCGCGCGGCTGCACCGCAAGGCCTTTCAGGCGCTGGGCGGGGCGGGGTGGGCGCTGAACGGCTCGCAGGGCGAGCGCTATCCCGGCAATCTCAACATGCGCTACCCCGGTCTCGACGTCGCGCGGCTGATTTCCGACCTGCGCGACATCGCCTTCTCGGCGGGCTCTGCCTGCGCGAGCGGGTCGGGGCGGCCGAGCCATGTGCTCAAGGCGATCGGCCTCAGCGATGCCGATGCGCGGTCGAGCATCCGGCTCGGCTTCGGCCGCTACACGACCGAGGAGGAACTGCTCGGCGCGGTCGAGCGGATCGACGCCGCGGCGCGCGAACAGAGGTTCGCGGCATGATCCGCGTGCGCTTCCTGACGCCCGACGGCGACCTCGCCTGCGAGGCCGAGGCGGCACCGGGCGAGCGGCTGCTCGAGGTGGGACAGGCCAGGGGCATGCCGCTGGAAGGGACGTGCGAGGGGCAGATGGCCTGCTCGACCTGTCATGTCATCGTCGCGTCGGAGGATTTCGACCGCCTCCCGCGCGCCAGCGAGGAGGAGGAGGACATGCTCGACCTCGCCGTGGGTGCCACGCGCACCAGCCGGCTTTCGTGCCAGATCGTGCTCGACCCGTCGCTCGACGGATTGACGGTCAGGCTCCCGTCAGAACATCGCGATATGCAGGGAAGATGATGACACCGACTCGCCGCCACATGATCGCGGGCGCCGCCGCGCTCGCCGCCTTCCCCGCCGCCGCGCTGGCGCAGAAGAAGAGCGCGCTCGACCGGATCCGCGAGGAGACCGGCGGACGGCTCGGGCTCGCGGTCTATGACAGCGGCACCGGGCGGCGTTTCTTCGACGGCGCCGAGGCGCGCTTCGCGATGTGCTCGACCTTCAAGGTGCCGCTCGCCGCCGCGGTGCTGGCGCGCGCCGATCGCGGCGAGATCGACTTGTCGCGCGAGATCCGCTTCAGCGAGGCCGACCTGCTCGACCACGCGCCGGTGGTGAAGGCCAACCTCGCCAAGGGTGCGCTGCCGATCGAGACGCTGCTCGAAGCGGCAGTGGTGATGAGCGACAACAGCGCCGCCAACCTCGTCTTCGGCCAGATCTCGGGCCCGCGCGGGCTCACCAAGTTCATCCGCGCGGCCGGGGACGCGATCACCCGCTCCGACCGCGACGAGCCGACGCTCAACATCGTCCGCAACGGCGAGGTGCGCGACACGACCACGCCCCAGGCGATGCTGTGGCTGCTCAACGCGCTGCTGCTCGGCGAGACGCTGTCGCCGGAGTCGCGCGCGAAGCTGACGGGCTGGATGGAGGCCTCGCCCACCGGCAAGGAGCGGCTGCGCGCCGGCCTGCCGAAAACGTGGCGCGTCGGCGACAAGACCGGCACCAGCGGCGAGGGCTATGTCAACGACGTCGCGATCGCGACCCCGCCCGGCCGCAAGCCGATCCTGATCACCTGCTACATCGACGCGCCGATGCTGCCGCTGGCGCAGGCGAATGCCGCGCATGCCAAGGTGGGCGAGCTGGTGGGGCTGTTGTTCGCCTGAACATTGCAATCGGGGGAGGTTTCCCCCATATGCGCCGCGGGAGTCGGGCGGACGATGCCGTCGCCAACCCGGTCAGGTCCGGAAGGAAGCAGCCGTAACGATTTTCGTGTCGGGTCGTCCCGGCTCCCACCTTCTCACATCGGCGGCGAATAGTTGGCCAGGCGCATCGTGTACTGCGGCGAGCGCCCGCGGCTGGCCCGTGCCCATTCCGCCGCCGCTTCAAACGAAAACCGCCGCCCCGTTTCCGGAGCGGCGGCTTCGCTTTCGCCTGATCGCGAAGGATCAGAAGTCGTAGCTGACGCCGAACTTCAGGCGCCACACCGACGACGAGACGTTGATCTGGTTGTCGGCAGCGAAGGTGGTCGAACCCGCCGCGCTGGTGATGATGTAGCGGCCCTGCGCATCCACGCCCGAGGTCGAGGCAATGTCCTGCACGCCGAAGAAGTTGCGGCGGCGCTGGACGTTCCAATTCTCGTCGAGCAGGTTCAGGAAGTTGTCGACCATCACGAACGCCTTGATGCGGTCGTTGCGGCCGAACAGACGGCCCGGCCCCGGCAGCTCCTGCGAGAAGGTCAGATCCATGTCGAAATACCAGTCGTTGCGGCAGGTATTCCGCGGGATCGTGCGGCCCGCATATTTCTTGGCGCAATCCAGGCCGTTCACGAAGGTGACGAGGTCCGAGACGGCCGTCGCGTTCGAGGTCGGGGCGATGTTGGGATCGCTGACGCCGGTGGGGATGTAGACCAGCGCGTTGTCGTTGGTGGTCAGACCGCCATTGGTGGGGTTGAACACGTTGTTGCCCGACCAGGTCAGGCTGTACGGACGGCCCGCGCGCGCCACGAAGCTGATGCCCAGCGAGGTGCCGAGATCCGAGAAGAACTCGTTCCGGAAGTTCGCCGAGAAGGTGATGTTGTGGCGGCTCTCGTAGAAGCCGGTCGATTCGGCCGGGTTCTGGCGGTCGAACGCGGCGCTCTGGCCATAGTTCGAGCCGGCGGTCGAGTTGTACATGTTCCGGCGGTCATGCGCGTCGGTGTACGCATAGCCGATGTTCACATAGGTCGAGCCGCCCTCGGTGATCAGGCCGCCCTCGAAGTTCTTCGAGAGGAGGAACGACGCGATATGGCTGCGATAGCCGTCCTGGTTGGTCAGCATCAGCTCGGCGCCGCGGCTGCCGGTGAAGCAGGCTGCGTTGAGGCCGGTGAAGACGGGCGGTGCGCCCGCATCGACCAGGCGGCCGGTGCAGCCGGTGGCGAGCAGATCGATCGTGCGATAGATCGGGCGGCCGTCGATGGTGTAGCCGTTGAGGCCGATCGCCGGGTTGATCGCCTGAGCCAGATCGACCAGCGTGAACGGGTTGCGATACTTGCTGTAGATATAGTCGAGATCGATGTTCCAACCGCTGAAGAAGCCGCTCGGCGCCAGGTTCAGCTCGGTCCGCAGGCCGATGTTCGCGCGAAGCACGGTCGGCATCTTGATGTTCGGATCGATCGACTGGGTGTTGCCCTGGCTGGCCCCCGCGCTTGCCTGAGCCGCGGCACGGATGCAGGTCGGCACGCCGCTGAAGGTGCCGCCGCTCAGCACGTTGAGGCGCGCCGCGCCACAAGCCGCCGTCGTGCTCTGACCCGTGGCGAAGGTGCTGCCGTCGTTCTGGAAGGCATTGCCGAACCACACCAGCGGATCGCCGCCCGAGAAGATGCCGACGCCGGCACGCAGCTGCGTGCGGGAGAACATGCCGTCATTGCCGAAGTCATAGGTGACGGCGGCGCGCGGCAGGATCACCGGATCGATGTTGCTGAAGCCAGTGCTGTTCGAGAAGCCGTAGCGCTGCTGGAACACCGGGTTGTGGTCCGGACGGCCGCCATCATACCAGTCGACGCGGATGCCCGCGGTGACCTTCAGCGCGTCGGTCGCTCGCCACTCGTCCTGCGCATAGACCGAGAAGATGCTACGCGAGAATTCGGCGGCGGCGGTGGTGATGTCGCCGGTCGGCGTGAAGTTGCCGAACGCGCCATAGGTGCAGCCGTTGACCAGGTTGATCGGCGTCGTCGTCGTGGTGGACGAGCAGAGGTTGCCGGTGAGGGGCGGCGTGTTGGCAACCGTGCGGCCGCGCGAGAGCAGGCCGGCGCGCAGGTCGGCGACGCTCTCGAACGCCAGCGTGCCGGTGGCGTTCTGGACGAACAGGTTGAACAGATCCGCCTGGTTGAGCTCAGCGCCGAACTTGATGCGGTGATCGCCCATCGTCAGATTCGCGACGGCGCGATACTGGCTGATCTTGGTGCGCAGGTCGTTGGCCGAGCGCGAGGTGCCCGGCCCGGCGAGCACGGCGCCGTCGGGGCCGGTCGCATTGTCGATACCGACGATGATGCGCGGGATCGGGTTGCCCGACTGCGCCTCGCCGCCGCCGACCGGATCCTGCCGGTCGGTGATCTCCGAGCGGGCATAACGCAGCTCGGTCGAGAAATTGTCGCTCCACTGCGAATAGAGGCGGCCCGAATAATAGTCGGAGACCGTACCGCTCAGATAATAGGTGTTCGCGCCGATCGCCTGGGGCGAGCTGCCGGTGAACAGGTCGTCCGGGCGGACGGTCGACTCTTCGAGCCGCTGATAGGTGCCCTCGAGGCGATGGTTGTCGGTGATCTGCCAGTCGACGCGGCCGAAATAGCGGTCGCTCTTATAGTCGCGGCTGGTCACCAGATCGCCGGTATCGATCCCGTAGGTGGTCCTCAGGACCTCGCGGATTTCGTTGAACTGCGCGAGGCTGATGCCGGTCTGCGGATTGGCATAGCCGGCGCCGGTGGGGCCGTCGTCCTGCGACTGGCCGGCCTCATGATGCTCATAGGCGCCGAAGATGAACAGGCGGTCTTTGATGATCGGGCCGCCCAGGTTCACGCCCCAACGCTTCTCGGGCTTGATCGGCGCGACCGCGCGGCCGGCGACGGTCTCGCCGCGCAGGTTCGAATCGGAATATTCGAAATAGGCGCCAGCCTTGTAATCGTTGGTGCCCGACTTGGTGACGACGTTGATCGCGCAGCCGGTGAACTGCCCATAGTCGACGTCGAACGGCGCGAACTGCACCTGAGTCTCGCGGATCGCGTCATAGGGCAGCGGGGTCGAGCTGCGCGCCGAGAAACCGGTATCGTTGAGGCCGTAGATGTCGCTCTGCGCGATGCCGTCGACGGTAAAGGTGTTGCCGCGGTCATTGCCGCCGAGGCACGAGATGCGGTCCTGGCCCGAGCCGCCATCGTCACGGTCGAGGCTGACGCGCGGGTCGATGCGGATCACGTCGCGCACGTCGCGGTTGAAGCTGGGGGCTGCGGCGAGGACTTCGGCGCCGAACGAGGTGCCCGGGCCGACCGCGAGCGTGGTCGCGCGGACGCGGCTGCCGGTCACGACGATCTCGCCGCCGCCCGACGCGAGCGCGAAGGTCAGGCTCGTGTTGCCCTGAAGGGTGGTGTTGATGTCGTTGACGGTCTGGCCCTCGAAGCCGTCAGCGGTCGCCGTGACGGTGTAGGGACCGCCGGTGACCAGGCCCGAGGCGCTGAAGGTGCCGCCGGCACCGGTGGTGAGCGTGCGCTCGGCGCCCGTGCGGGTGTCGGTGATCGTCACGCTCGCGCCGGTGAGCGGGGTGCCGTTCTCGTCGGTCACGGTGCCGACGATGCCGGAGGTGATCTGCTGCGCGCTCGCCGCGGCAGGAATCACGAGCGCGGCAACGGCCGCACCGAAAAGCAGATGGTTTCGCATTATTGTCCCCTTAGGATCGGCTCTGAAAGCCTGCGCATGCGGTGATCTTCACCGTCTTGCGCTGCCCCATGGGAAGGATTCTTTGCGAGATTGTTACAATTGATTCAAGCCCGTTGTGCGTTGCAAAAAAGCATCACCCCCCGTCAGCGGGCAGAACCTACGATTTCCGCCCATTGCGCCTCGTCGATCACCCGGATTCCGAGTTCCGCGGCCTTTTTGAGCTTCGATCCGGCGCCGGGGCCGGCGACCACGAGGTCGGTTTTCGCGGACACCGACCCCGCGACTCGGGCGCCGAGCGACTCCGCTTGCGCCTTGGCCTCGTCGCGACTCAGCGTCTCGAGGCTGCCGGTGAACACGATGGTCTGGCCGCTTACTTCCGAGTCGCGCGCCTCGACCACGAAGGGCGGAGGAGACACCTCGGCGAGGAGGTCGTCCCACACCGCGCGGTTGTGCGGCTCGTGGAAGAAATCGGCGAGCGCATGGCCGACTGCCGCGCCGACATTCTCGACCCCGATATGCTCGGCGATCGCCTTGTCGAGACGGGTTTGGAACTTGCTGGCCTCCTCGCCCTCGTTCGGCGTCATCGCGCCGCGCAGCGCGATCACCTCGTCGGCCAGCGCCTGGATGGCGGGCAAGGTGGAATAGCGTTTGAGCAGGTCGCGCGCGGTGACCGAACCGACATGGCGGATGCCCAGGCCGAACAGCAGCCGCACCGCGTCGGGCGCACGCTTGGCTTCGATCGCGGCGAGGAGGTTGTCGACCGACTTGTCCTTCCACCCCTCGCGCCCGAGCAGCTCGTCGCGATGCGCGGCGAGGCGGAAGATGTCGGCGGGCTCGGCGATCCAGCCGAGCTCGAGGAATTCCGCGATGGTCTTGTCGCCCAGCCCCTCGATGTCGAGCGCGCCGCGACTGACGAAATGGCGCAGCCGCTCGTGGCGCTGGGCGGGGCAGATCAGCCCGCCGGTGCAGCGATAGTCGACCTCGCCTTCCTCGCGCGTCGCTTCGGACTGGCAGATCGGACAGTGGGTGGGGAAGATATAGGCTTCGCGCGCGTCGTCGCGCGTCAGGTTCTCGACGATCTGCGGGATCACGTCGCCGGCGCGCTGAAGGACCACCCGGTCGCCCGGGCGGACGCCGAGACGGGCGATCTCGTCGGCATTGTGCAGCGTCGCATTGGTGACGGTGACGCCGCCGACCGTCACCGGCTCGAGCCGCGCGACGGGGGTAAGCTTGCCGGTGCGGCCGACCTGGATGTCGATCGCGTTGAGCGTGGTCTGCGCCCGCTCGGCCGGGAATTTGTGCGCGATCGCCCAGCGCGGCGCGCGGCCGACGCTGCCGAGCCGCGCCTGCCAGTCGAGCCGGTCGACCTTGTAGACCACGCCGTCGATGTCGAAGGGCAGGTCGGCGCGCTGCTTCTCGATCCTGCGATACTGGGCCAGCGCCGGCTCGACCTGGACGCACTCGATGAACAGCGGGTGGAGCGGGAAGCCCCAGCGCTCGATCGTCTTCATCACCTCATATTGCGTGGTGCCCGGCACCGCCGAGGCCTCGCCCCAGCCATGCGCGAGGAAGCGCAGCGGGCGCGCCGCGGTGACCGCGGCGTCCTTCTGGCGCAGCGATCCGGCGGCGGCGTTGCGCGGGTTGGCGAACTGGCGCGCCTCCTTACCCGCTTCCTCGGCCTCGGCGAGCAGCCGGGCATTGAGCGCGAGGAAGTCGTCCTTCGCCATATAGACCTCGCCGCGGACCTCGAACACGTCCGGGGCATCGGCTGGCAGTTCGGTCGGGATGTCGGAAATGGTCAGCACGTTGGGTGTCACATTCTCGCCGACCTGCCCGTCGCCGCGCGTCGCGGCGAGCACGAGCTTGCGGTTCTCGTAGCGCAGCGAGCAGGACAGGCCGTCGATCTTGGGCTCGGCGGTGAGCGCGACGCGGTCGTCCTCGCCGAGCTTGAGGAAGCGCCGCACGCGCAGCACGAACTCGACCACCTCGTCGTCGGAGAAGGCGTTGTCGAGGCTCATCATCGCCTGGGCGTGGCGCACCTTGGCGAGATGTCCGGCGGGCGCGGAACCCACCAGCTTCGAGGGCGAGTCGGCGCGGACAAGATCGGGAAAGGCCGCCTCGATCGCCGCGTTGCGCCGCATCAGCGCGTCATATTCGGCGTCGCTGATCTCGGGCGCGTCGTCGGTGTGGTAGAGCCGGTTGTGGCGCGCGATCTCGCTCGCCAGCGTTTCCAGTTCTGCGGCGGCCTCGGTCTCGGTAGCGGGAAGCTTTTCCATGGCCTCCCGCTACCGCGCCGTCACTGCACCTTCAACTGGTCGAGCGCGAAGGCGAGATATTCGGCCTGCTCGCGGAACCGCTCGAACCGCCCCGACTTGCCGCCATGCCCGGCCTCCATGTTGACGCGGAACAGCAGCGGGTTGCTGTCGGTCTTGAGCGTGCGCAGCCGTGCGACGTACTTGGCCGGCTCGTAATATTGCACCTGGCTGTCCCACAGGCCCGTACCGACGAAGATCGCCGGATAGGCCTTGCGGGTCAGCTGGTCGTAGGGCGAGTAGCTCAGCATATAGTCGTAGCTCGCCTTGTTCTCCGGATTGCCCCACTCGTCATATTCGCCGGTGGTGAGCGGGATGGTCGGGTCGAGCATCGTCGTCACGACATCGACGAACGGCACCAGGCTGACGATCGCGCCATAGTCCTGCGGCGCCATGTTGGTGACCCCGCCCATCAGGAGGCCGCCGGCGCTGCCGCCCATCGCGGCGACGCGGCCCTTCTTCGCATAGCCCGCCTTCACCAGATATTCGGTGACGTCGATGAAGTCGGTGAAGCTGTTCTTCTTGTTGAACATGCGCCCGTCGTCATACCATTTGCGGCCCATTTCCTGCCCGCCGCGGATATGCGCGATGGCATAGACCATGCCGCGGTCGAGCAGGCTGGGCAGCATCGGCGAGAAGCCCGGATCGGTCGAATAGCCGTAGCTGCCATAGGCGTATTGGAACAGCGCGGCCGACCCGTCCTTCTTGAAGCCCTTGGCATAGACCAGGCTTACCGGGACCTTGGTCCCGTCGCGCGCGGTCGCCCACACGCGCTCGGTGACGTATTTCGACTTGTCGTAGCCCGGCACCGGCGTGACCTTGAGCGTCCTGCGCTCGCCGGTCTTCATGTTCGCCTCGATCACCGTCGAGGGGGTCGTCAGCGAGTTGTAGGTGTAGCGCACCCAGTCGGTCGCGGTCTCGGCATTGGTGCTGAGCGCCATCGAATAGGCCGGCTCGTCCGCTTCGACGAAGTTCGACTTGCCGTCATTGTCGAGCAGCCGCAGCCGCTTGTTGCCGCCCGAGCGCTCCTCGATCGCGAGATACTGGTCGAACGGCTGGAACCCTTCGATGAAGGTGTCCGCGCTGTGCGGCACCAGGTCCTTCCACGCCGTCTTGCCCGCGCCGGTCGCGCGGTCGGGAGCGGTCATCAGGCGGTAGTTGGGTGCCTGCCAGTTGGTGCGGATCACCCAGTGGTCGCCGACATGGTCCGCGCCATAGAGAAAGTCGCGCTCGCGCGGCGCCAGCACGGTAAAGGTCGCGGGATTGTCGACGGGCGCGCAGCGCTGCTCGTCGCTCACCGTCTTGCTGCTGAAGATGCAGACGAACTTCTCCGAGCTGGTGAGGCCGATGCCGAGCGAGAAGGTGTCGTCCTTCTCCTCATAGACCAGCCGGTCCTGGCTCACCGATGTGCCCAGCACATGCGCCTTCACCCGCTTGCCGAGCAGGGTGACGGGATCCTTCTCGATATAGAAGATCGTCTTGCTGTCCCCCGCCCAGGCGAACCCCGGCTGCGCGTTGGGGATCTCGTCGGCCAGCGTCCGGCCGCTGGTGAGATCCTTGACCTTGAGCACATATTGGCGGCGGCCGACCTTGTCCTCGGCATAGGCGAGCAGGCGGTTGTCGGGGCTGACCTGGCGGCCGCCGATCGAAAAGAAGTTGGCGCCCTTGGCCATCTCCGGCTGGTCGAGGATGATTTCCTCCGGCGCATCCATCCGGCCCTTGCGGCGCGCGACGATCGGATAGTTCCCGCCCGTCTCGAAGCGCGTATAGTACCAGTAGCCATTGTCGAGATACGGGACCGTGCTGTCGTCCTGTTTGATGCGGCCGACGATCTCCTTGTACAACGCCTCCTGTAGCGGCCTGGTCGGCGCCATCACCGCATCGGCATAGGCGTTCTCGGCCTTGAGGTAGGCCAGCATCTCGGGGTTCTTCCGCGTGTCGTCGCGCAGCCAGTAATATTCGTCCTCGCGCGTCGCGCCGAACGGCGCCTTCACCTCATGCGGCTTCTTGGCCGCGACGGGAGGGACGGGGGCCTCCTGCGCGAGGGCGGGCGCGGAGGCCGCGAGACTGAGGACGAGGGCGCGGCGGAGCCAGCGGGACATGCGATTCTCCCTGTAGATCGGCGGGAGGTGTGGCGCAAAGCTCATACACTGCGCAAGCGGTTACGTCGGATAGAGGCGTTCCGCTTGAGCACCGCTGCCCGCCGGTGATATGCAGCGCGCCTCCTGGGGAGGGGATTCGTGGACGATACCGCGATGCGCGCGCCGCCGCGCCATTATGAAACGACGCTCGACCGCGCCGGCTTCGCCTTCGCGACGGGGGGCGGGCTCGGCGGAGTCCTGGTCCTTCTGCTCGTCCTCGCCGGCGGGCAGTCCGATCCCGCATCGCTGCTCGTGGCCTGGGCGCTCGGCGCCCTGTTCGTCACGCTGGGAATCGCGACCGTGGCCGCGCCGCTGTGGCTGGTGCTTCACCTTCTCGGCTGGCGCCAGGCCTGGCATGCCGCGGCGCTGGGCGCGGGATTGGCGATGATCGTCTTCATCGCCGGGCAGACCTATGGCTTCGGCCTGCTCGATGCGCCGCCGAGCGACGCGCGTACGGCATTGTTCCGCTGGCTCAGCGCGACCGCGACCAGCGCGCTGATCGCGCTGGTCGCGGCCGGGATCGCCGTGGCGATGTGGCGCGTGGCCTATCGCCCGGCGCGCTGATCTCAGCCCTTGGTCGCGGCCGGGCAGTCGCCGACGCGCTTGCCGGTGATCTGGGTCTTCATCGTCATGCCGCCGCCGGGCATCCCGGGCATGCCCGACATGGTCGTGTCGCTGGCGAGCTCGTAGGAAGTGCTGCTCATCGTGCCGGTGGTGGTGGCCTTCATCTCGCCGCCGGTCTGCGGCTTGCAGGTCATCACCGCATCGACCTTGCCGCCGGCCAGCTCGAACTTCTCGTAGGTGCAGCCGTTGCCGGCCTTGCCGCCGAACATCTCGCTGGGCGGCTTGCTGACCATTTCGGGCGTGACGCAGGTCTCGGCGGTGGTTTCCGACATCTTGGCCATCTGCTGACCCATCATGTCGGCCTGCGCCTTGGGCATGCCGGGCACGTCGACCGAGACGAACTTGATCTGCGTCTGCCACTGGCCGGGTTGCATCTTCACGGCGTCCTGGGTGGCCTTGGCGACCTGATCGATCGACGCATTCTCCGCCTTCACGGCGGGCTCGGATCCGCCGCACGCGGCGAGCGCGAGCGGGCAAAGCAAAATCAGCGGGGTCAAACGGGACATAAATGGCTCCTGCTTCGTTACGCTTGGGGCACGGCCCGCCGGGAATAACCCACGCCAAGCGAATTTTGTCAACAATGTGGCGGAGCTGCCACATTTTCGCCTTATTTAAGAATGGGCTCTGCGCATATCGTTCTTGATATGTTCTTATACAGGCGGTATCGCGGAGACGAGAAGGGAGGCGGCCGACTTCTTCCGCTCGGGCGTCCCCTGAACCCGATTGCCTCTTCTTTCGAAGGCCCCATATTCCCGCCATGGCCATCCAGATCCGCACCAGCCTCGCCGAGCCCGAGACCGGGGACGGCTTCGTCCCGCACCGCCCGCAGCGGCCCGAGAAGAGCGAGGGGGGCAAGGCGTTCAAGCTGGTCAGCGACTATCAGCCCTCAGGCGACCAGCCGACCGCGATCGCCGAGCTGACCGAGGCGGCGCTGGCCGGCGAGCGCGACCAGGTGCTGCTCGGCGTCACCGGCTCGGGCAAGACCTTCACCATGGCCAAGGTGATCGAGGCGCTGCAGCGTCCCGCGCTGATCCTCGCCCCCAACAAGATCCTCGCCGCGCAGCTCTATGGCGAGTTCAAGTCGTTCTTCCCCGAGAACGCGGTCGAGTATTTCGTCAGCTATTACGACTATTACCAGCCCGAGGCCTATGTGCCGCGGTCGGACACCTATATCGAGAAGGAAAGCTCGGTGAACGAGGCGATCGACCGGATGCGCCACTCGGCCACCCGCTCGCTGCTCGAGCGCGACGACGTGATCATCGTCGCCTCGGTCTCGTGCCTCTACGGCATCGGCTCGGTCGAGACCTATTCGGCGATGATCTTCGACCTCAAGAAGGGGCAGGTGGCCGACCAGCGCGAGATCATCCGCAAGCTCGTCGCGCTGCAGTACAAGCGCAACGACGCCGCCTTCGCCCGCGGCAATTTCCGGGTGCGCGGCGACAGCCTCGAGATCTTCCCCTCGCACTATGAGGACACCGCCTGGCGGATCAGCTTCTTCGGCGACGATATCGAGGAGATCACCGAGTTCGACCCGCTGACCGGGGCCAAGGTCGCGAACCTCGACTATATCCGCGTCTACGCCAATTCGCACCACGTGACGCCGGGGCCGACGCTCAAGCAGGCGATGGAGGCGATCAAGCACGAGCTCGCGGAGCGGTTGAAGGAGCTGCACGCCGAGGGCAAATTGCTCGAGGCGCAGCGGCTGGAGCAGCGCACGCATTTCGACCTGGAGATGATCGCCGCGACGGGCAGCTGCGCGGGGATCGAGAATTACAGCCGCTTCCTCACCGGCCGCCTGCCCGGCGAGCCGCCGCCCACGCTGTTCGAGTATCTGCCCGAGAACGCCCTGCTGTTCGTCGACGAGAGCCACCAGACCGTGCCGCAGATCGGTGCGATGGCGCGCGGCGACCATCGCCGCAAGATCACGCTCGCCGAGTACGGCTTCCGCCTGCCGAGCTGCATCGACAACCGCCCGCTGCGCTTCAACGAGTGGGACGCGATGCGGCCGCAGACCGTGTGCGTCTCGGCGACGCCGGGCGGGTGGGAAATGGACCAGACCGGCGGCGTGTTCAGCGAGCAGGTGATCCGCCCCACCGGCCTGATCGACCCGCCGGTCGAGATCAAGCCGGTCGAGGAGCAGGTGCAGGACCTGATCGTCGAGTGCCGCAAGACCACCGAGATGGGCTACCGCACGCTCGTCACCACGCTGACCAAGCGCATGGCCGAGGACCTGACGGAGTATATGCACGAGGCGGGGATCAAGGTCCGCTACATGCACAGCGACGTCGAGACGCTGGAGCGCATCGAGCTGATCCGCGACCTCAGGCTCGGCGTGTACGACGTGCTGATCGGGATCAACCTGTTGCGCGAAGGCCTCGATATCCCCGAGTGCGGGCTGGTCGCGATCCTCGATGCGGACAAGGAGGGGTTCCTGCGCAGCGAGACCTCGCTGATCCAGACAATCGGCCGCGCCGCGCGCAACGTGGAGGGGCGGGTGATCCTCTATGCCGACCGCATCACCGGCAGCATGGAGCGCGCGCTCAACGAAACCAATCGCCGCCGCGAGAAGCAGCAGGCGTACAATGCCGAGCACGGCATCACGCCGACCACGATCAAGCGCAACATCGGCGACATCATCGCGCATGTGGCGAGCAAGGACCAGGTGACGGTCGAGATCGACGACGGCCCGGCGCACATGGTCGGGCACAACCTGCGCGCGTACATCGAGGAGCTCGAGAAGAAGATGCGCGACGCCGCCGCCAACCTCGAGTTCGAGGAAGCGGGCCGACTGCGCGACGAGATCCGCAGCCTCGAGGCCGAGGAGCTGGGGCTGCCTCACGACGAGCGCCGCGCGCCGGTGATGGGTCGCAGCAACGAGGGCAAGCCGGGGACGCGCAAGACCCGCTTCGGCAAGGTGCAGCGGAAGTGGGGCGGGGGACGGCGCTGAACGGGCGCGAGTGGTTGAGCCGCCGGGTGGCTTCGCCCATAAGGCTCGGCATGCGTCAAATCCTTGCTTTCGCTTCGCTCGCCGTTCTTGCCGGTTGCGTGGCGCCGTCCGCCCCGCCGCCCGCGCCGTCACGGCCTCTACCGGTTCCGGCGCCGGCCCCGGCACCCGCTCCGCCGCCGCCCGCGAGCAGCGACTGGCGCGACTGGCCGCTGACGCCGGGCAATTGGATCTACCGTCCGGATGCGCGTGGTTCGCTTGCCATTTACGGCGGAACCGACGGAGGCGGCGCACTCGTCCTGCAATGCCAGCGCGAGGCGCGCCAATTCCTGATTGCCGTGGGTGGCGTCCCGTCCGGTTCGTTCACGATCCGCACGAGCAGCGCGACCCGGGTCCTGCCGATCGTATCCGGGCGGGCTGCGCTGCCGGCCAATGACCCGTTGATCGATGCGATGGGGTTCAGTCGCGGCCGCTTCATCGTCGAACGGCCAGGCGCTCCGCCGCTGGTGGTGCCGGCCTGGGCCGAGGTGCTGCGCGTCGCTGAGGATTGCCGGGCCTGAAGGCGCGGTCCGATCCGCGACGCCCAGACCTCCATGAATCGCCGATTTCGCAATGCAATACAAGACTTGTTCTGTGAATCAGGATGATTCAAAAGTGAGTCGTGCCCAGTTCGGGCACGCCGTCTTAACAAGCGAAAGGAGGTGATCCGATGTCTCATGGTTCAGCAATGGGGTCGGTTCAGTTCGTTCGGGAGACGCGCCGCTAAGTTCTGACTGCACCCGGTGGAAGCCCTCCACCGGCAAGGCGCACGGGGGGTATCCTCCCCCAATCAACGGCGCCAGCAGCGGACAAGCGGCCCGCATGGTCTCCCGGGCTGGAGCTTCCGGCCGCTGACCATGTCGGAGGTCACCGGGTGCCAGAGATGGCCCCGGTGGCCTCTTTCATTTTGGGCGCGGTTCACGCGCGAGAGAGGGGTTCATGCCGCACAGGATTCTGGTCTTCTACGGCTCGTACCGCGAAGCGCGGATGGGCATCCGGCTGGCGCGGTGGCTGACCGCGCGGCTGGCCGCGCGCGGCTGCGACGTCGAGCTGATCGACGCGAAAGAGGTCGGGCTGCCGATGCTCGACAAGCGTTACATGGACTATGCGCCGGGCGAGGCGCCGGCGGTGATCGAAGAGCTGGCGGACAAGCTGCGCGCGGCGGACGGGTTCGTGTTCGTCGCGGGCGAGTATAATTGGGGCATGCAGCCCGGGCTCAAGAACCTGACCGACCATTTCTTCCATGAGTGGTTCTGGCGGCCCGCGGCGATCGCGAGCTATTCGGGCGGGCGGCTGGGCGGCGCGCGCAGCAATTCGATGTGGCATCCGACGCTGACCGAGATGGGGATGGTGGTCGTCCCCTCGACGCTGACCGTCGCGCAGATCGGGCAGACGATCGATGCCGACGACGTGCCGCAGGGCGAGAGCGGGGCGGCGCTGGAGCGCGGGTTCGAGCGGTTCGCCGACGACTTGCTGTGGTGGGTCGAGGCGGCAAAGGCGCATCGCGGGCGGGTGCAGCCGCCATTCTAGATGGTGTCCGCCATTCTCCAGTTATAACCAAATGGGTTCTACGTGGAACCCCTGGGCGGGCCCGGAAATACGTGGGTTGGCGGCTGTCGCGGGTGGCCCAAGAGGAGGAGAATGGAGAACAAGGTGCGCACGATGTTCGGGTTTCGGCTTTTGGCGCGTTCACCTTTCAGGTGAAAATGTCGAACATTGCGACGCGAGCGTGGCGACGTGACTTTCCAGCGGTGGAGCGGGGCCCCGGATCAAGTCCGGGGCGACGAAGGAAGGCTGGTGCTAGACGACCAGCGTCACCAGCAGGGCGAGGAGCGCGACGGGGAGCGCGAGGAGCAGCACGACGACGAGCATGATCGCCCAGGCGCGGCGCGCGCCGAAGCCGTCGCGGACGCAGCCGAAGATGACCTGGAGCAGGCCCACAAACCCGGATTCGCGCATCAGAACCTAGCCGTCCATCAATGTCTTGAGCCGATATAGCGTGTCGAGCGCCTCGCGCGGAGTCAGGCTGTCGATGTCGAGCCCGGCGAGCTCGGCGCGGAGGGCATCGACGGCTTCCTCTTCCTGCTCGGCCGCGGCGGCGAAGAGCGGCAGGTCGTCGAGCCCCGCGGCGATCCCGCCGGTCTTCTCGCGCCCCGCTTCGAGCTTGGCCAGCACCGCCTTGGCGCGCGAGATGGTGACGGGGGGCAGGCCGGCGAGGCGCGCGACGGCGAGGCCGTAGCTGCGGTCGGCGGGGCCGTCGGCGACCTCGTGGAGCAGGACCAGGTCGCCCTTCCACTCGCGCGCGCGGACATGGTGGAGCGACAGCGCGTCGCAGCGCTCGGCGAGGCGCGTGAGCTCGTGATAGTGAGTCGCGAACAGGCAGCGGCAGCGATTGTCCTCGTGGATCGCCTCGACCACCGCCCAGGCGATGGCGAGGCCGTCATAGGTCGAGGTGCCGCGCCCGACCTCGTCGAGGATGACGAAGCTGCGCGGGGTCGCCTGGGCCAGGATCGCGGCGGTCTCGACCATCTCGACCATGAAGGTCGAGCGGCCACGCGCGAGATTGTCCGACGCGCCGACGCGGCTGAACAGGCGGTCGACGAGGCCGAGCTTCGCGCGCGCCGCGGGAACGAAGGCACCGGCCTGGGCGAGGACGGCGATCAGCGCGTTCTGGCGCAGGAAGGTCGACTTGCCGCCCATGTTCGGACCGGTGACGAGCCACAGCCGGTCGCTCTCCGAGAGGACGCAGTCATTGGCGACGAAGCGCTCGCCGCCGCGGTCCAGCGCCGCCTCGACGACCGGGTGGCGGCCGCCCTCGACCTCGAAACAGGCATGGTCGACCAGCGCGGGGCGAGTCCAGCCGCCTTCGGCCGCGCGCTCGGCGAGGGCGCTCGCGACGTCGAGCCGGGCGAGCGCGTCGGCGGTGGCGGCGATGGCCTCGCGTCGGTCGAGCGCCGCGGCGGTGAGATCCTCGAGATGCGCGGCCTCGGCGGCGAGCGCATGGGCGCCGGCCTGCGTGACCTTGAGCGCGATCTCGTGCAGCTCGGGCGCGTTGAAGCGGACCACCCCGGCGAGCGTCTGGCGATGGGTGAAGCCGCTGTCGGGGCGCATCAGGTCGTCGGCATGCTTGGCCGCGACCTCGATATGATAGCCGAGCACGCCATTGTGCTTGATCTTGAGCGCGGCGATGCCGGTGCGCTGCCTGAACTCGGCCTCGAGCGCGGCGATCGCGCGGCGGCCGCCGGCGCCGGCGTCGCGCAGATCGTCGAGCGCGGCGTCATAGCCCTCGGCGATATAGCCGCCGTTCGCGGCGTCGATCGGCGGGGCGGGGACGAGCGCGCGCTGGAGCAGGTCGATGAGGGCGCCATGGCCGCGCAAGTCGGGCGCGAGGGTGGCGAGAAGGGCAGGGGGGGCGTTGAGCTTGCCCAGCGTCTCGCCGAGCCGCCACGCGCCATCGAGGCCGTCGCGCAGCTGGCCGAGGTCGCGCGGGGAACCGCGCCCGGCGGCGAGGCGGCCGATCGCGCGGCCGATATCGGGGAGCGCGCGGAGCGCGGCGCGCAGGTCCTCGCGCAGGCCGGGCTCGTCGTGGAAGCGCTGGACGAGGTCGAGCCGCGCCTCGATCGCCGCGCGGTCCATCAAGGGCGCGGCGATGTCGGCGCCGAGCAGGCGCGCGCCGGCGCCGGTGACGGTGCGGTCAGCCGCGTCGAGCAGGCTGCCCCTGCGCGTGCCGGCCTGGCTCTGGGTCAGCTCGAGGCTCTCGCGGGTGGCGGCGTCGATCGCCATGCACGCGTCGCTGCGGGTGACGCGCGGCGGGCGCAGGAAGGGAAGCGCGCCCTTGGCGGTATGCTCGAGATAGGCGACGAGCCCGCCCGCGGCGGAGAGCGCCGCGCGGCCGAGCTGGCCGAAGCCGTCGAGCGTGGCGACGCCGTAGAGCTGCTTGAGCCGGGCTTCGCCGCGGCTGCTGTCGAACTCGCTGCGGGGGCGGGTGCTGGTGACTTCGTGACGCTCGCAGTCCTCGGGCGCGATCACCTCGGCGGCATTGAGCCGGGCGAGCGCGGCGCCCACCGCGTCGGCGGCGCATTCGAGGATCTCGAAGCGGCCGGTCGAGATGTCGGCGGCGGCGATCGCGGTCTCGCCCGCGGCCTCGCCGATCGCGGCGCACCAGTTGGCGCTGCGGCTGTCGAGCAGGCTCTCCTCGGTCAGCGTGCCCGCGGTGACGACGCGGATGATCGCACGCGCCACCAGCGCCTTGGAGCCGCCGCGCTTCTTCGCCTGCTCGGGCGTCTCGATCTGGTCGGCGATGGCGACGCGGTGCCCGGCCTTGATCAGGCGGGCGAGATAGCCGTCCATCGCATGCGCGGGGACGCCGCACATCGGGATGCGCTCGCCGCCATGCTCGCCGCGCGCGGTCAGCGCGATGTCGAGCACGCCGCTGGCGAGCTTGGCGTCGTCGAAGAACAGCTCGTAGAAATCGCCCATGCGATAGAAGAGCAGGCAGTCGTCCGCCTCCGCCTTCAGGGCGAGATACTGCGCCATCATCGGGGTGGGAGCGGCGTCGGCCATCACCGCCCTCGATACGGTTTCGCGCGCGGGCGGCAAGGGGCTGGGCGGTGCAAAATTGTGGAAGGTGGTTCGGTCGCGGACACGCTGCCTCCGCTACCGTCACCCTGAACTTGTTCCAGGGCCTATTTCTCCGCAGGCGACCGAGCCGCGGGTGGCGGCATGGACCCCGGATCAAGCCGCGGGCGACGAAAGGGAAAGATCGATGGCCCAACGCCCGCGGAACGGACGATCGCCTTGTTCATGCGCTTCACGGTCGGCTTCAACCGCAAGCCTCGTCGGCGCGCGGTAGAAATCGCGGTCGCAATTTCCGGCATCCTATTGCTTGCGAACGCGAAGGTTTTCCGCCTTGCCCGAAACGGCGCCCAGGTTGAGAACCCATATAAGTCACCGAGTTCGTGGGGCGGACATGTTCCCCTGCATCCAATCGGGGAGGACGATCAGGGAACAAGAGGCCTCAACCTAGCGCGCGATCCCGCCAGCCGCGAGCACCGCCAGCGTCACCAGCTCGCTCGCGGTGCTCGTCATCGGCGCGACCTGGACGGGCTTCTCCATCCCCACCAGCATCGGCCCGATCATCGAATCGCCGCCCAGCTCGCGCAGCAGCTTGGCCGAGATGTGCGCCGACTGCAGCCCCGGCATGATCAGGATGTTGGCCGGGCCCGACAGCCGCGCGAACGGATAATTCGCCAGCTGGCGCGGGTTGAGCGCCACGTCGGGCGCCATCTCGCCCTCATATTCGAAGCTCACCTTGCGTGCGTCGAGCACCTTCACCGCCTCGCGGATATTCTCGAGGAACGCGCCCTTGGGGTTGCCGAAGTTGGAATAGCTCAGGAACGCCACGCGCGGCTCGTGGCCCATGCGCCGCGCGACCTGCGCGGTCTCCTCGGCGATGTCGGCAAGCTCCTCGGCATTGGGGCGCTCGTTCACGGTCGTGTCGGCGATGAACACGGTGTGGCTCTGCCCGACCATGATGTGCACGCCGAACGCGGTCTTGCCGTCGGCCACGTCGATCACGCGCCGCACCTCGCGCATCGTCTGGGCATAGGTGCGGGTGACGCCGGTGATCATCGCGTCGCCCTCGCCCAGCTGGAGCAGCAGCGAGCCGAAGATGTTACGGTCCTGGTTGACCATCCGTTCGCAGTCGCGGCGCAGATAGCCGCGGCGCTGGAGCCGCTTGTAGAGGAAATCGACCATCGCGGGCACCAGCGGCGAGTGGCGGCTGTTGTGCAGCTCGAAGCTGTCGGGATCGGCCACGCCCAACGCCTTCAGCCGGTCATAGACATCGTCGCGCCCGACCAGCACCGGCGTGCCGTAGCCGCCCTCGCGGAACGCGATCGCCGCGCGCAGCACCACCTCTTCCTCGCCCTCGGCGAAGATCACGCGCTTGGGGTGCGCGCGCGCCCCTTCATAGGCGAGCGTCAGCACCGACGTCGTCGGGTTGAGGCGGCCGCGCAGCGCGTGGCGATAGGCCGCCATGTCGAGGATCGGCTTGGTCGCGACGCCCGAATCCATCGCCGCCTTGGCCACTGCGGCGGGGACATTCTCCATCAGCCGCGAATCGAACGGCGCGGGAATGATGTAATCGGGTCCGAAGCTGTGCGCCCGGCCATAGGCCAGCGCCACTTCCTCGGGCACCTGCTCGCGCGCCAGCTCGGCGATCGCTTGCGCCGCGGCGATCTTCATCTCCTCGTTGATCCCGGTCGCGCGCACGTCGAGCGCGCCGCGGAAGATGAACGGGAAGCCGATGACGTTGTTGACCTGGTTGGGATAGTCGGAGCGCCCCGTCGCGACGATCGCGTCGGGGCGCACGCCCTTGGCCAGCTCGGGCCGGATCTCGGGCTCGGGATTGGCCATCGCGAAGATGATCGGCGCGGGCGCCATGTCCTTGACCATCTCGGGCTTGAGCGCGCCCGCCGCCGACAGGCCGAGGAACACGTCCGCCCCCACCAGCGCCTCGGTCAGCGTGGTGCGGTCGGTGGCGACGGCGTGCGCCGACTGCCACTGGTTGACGCCCTCGCGGTCCGGCGTGATCACGCCCTTGCGGTCGCACATCAGCACATGGTCGTGCCTGACGCCCAGCGCCTTGATCAGCTCGGTGCAGGCGATCGCCGCCGCGCCCGCGCCGTTCACCACCACCTTGATCTCGCTCAGCCGCCGCCCGGTGAGCAGGCAGGCGTTGATCAGGCCGGCCGCGGTGATGATCGCGGTGCCGTGCTGGTCGTCATGGAAGACCGGGATGTTCATGCGCTCGCGCAGCGTCTGCTCGATGATGAAGCATTCGGGCGCCTTGATGTCCTCGAGGTTGATCCCCCCGAAGCTCGGCTCGAGCAGTTCGACGCAGTTGATGAAGGCGTCGACATCCTCGGTCTTCACCTCGAGGTCGATCGAATCGACGTCGGCGAAGCGCTTGAACAGCACCGCCTTGCCTTCCATCACCGGCTTCGACGCGAGCGCGCCGAGATTGCCCATGCCGAGGATCGCGGTGCCGTTGGAGATCACCGCGACGAGGTTGCCCTTGGCGGTATAGTCGTACGCGGTCGCGGGATCGTCGGCGATCGCCTGCACCGGCACCGCGACGCCCGGCGAATAGGCCAGCGCCAGGTCGCGCTGCGTGGTCAGCGGCTTGGATGCGACGATCTCGATCTTGCCGGGCCGGCCCTCCGAGTGGAACAGCAGCGCCTCGCGCTCGGAAAACTGGACATTGGCTTCTTCGGACATTCTTCTCTCCCGGTTCCGCACCCTTTAGGGACGGCTCCGCACCACCGCAATCCGGCGCTTTGCAAGGGTTTCGCGGCAATGCCGTTACGGCGCGCGCGGTCGCGGCGGTCATTCTGTGCGAGAATCCGCACAGATCGTGCGCATCGGCGCGATTGTCGCCACCCGACGCCTTCGCTATCCAACCGAAATGACCGCGCCGCCGCCCGAGCAGGACCGTATCGCCCAGCTGGAGGCGAAGGTCGCCGAGCTGTCCGCGCGCGACGGCGGGGTCGGCACCCGGCTGACCAGGCTGCTCAAGCTGATGCCGTGGCTGATGGCCAGCCATTTCCTGATCGGCGCGCCCGCTTTGCTGATCTCGCTCGGCGTCGCCTACGCCACCTTCGTCCAGGCCGAGGCGACCAAGAAGATGCAGCAGGCCGATGCCTGGCCGTTCCTCTCCTACGGCACCAGCAACGTGAACGAGAAGGGCGAGCGGGTGATCTCGCTCGTGCTGTCCAACAATGGCGTCGGCCCCGCGCTGCTCGGTCCGATCGAGATCAGCTATCAGGGGCAGCCGGTCCGCGATCCGCGCGACTTGCTGCGCAAATGCTGCGGACCGGACGGGCTGCGCGGACTCAGTCTTTCCACCTCGCCTTCGTCCGATATCGTCGCCCGCCCCGGCGAGTCGATCAACTTCCTGCAAATCGTCGAAACGCCCGAAAACAAGGCGGTGTGGGACCGGTTCGAGAAGGAGCGGTGGAAGCTCAAGGTCCGCTCCTGCTATTGCTCGATCTTCGACGAATGCTGGACGATCGAGGGCGCGCAGGCCAGGCCCAAGGCGGTCGCGATATGCCCCACCGACTGGACGCGGTTCCGCGAGCGGTAGGGCCGGCGATGACCTGAATACCTAAGCCCTCGCCTCGATCATCCAGCAGGCGGCGGTGAAGCGGACGGTGCCGCCGTCGACGAACGGCTCGAACGCGGCGCGGACGGTGGCGAGCACGCGGTCGCGCGTGGCGGTGTCGAACTGGCGCAGGAAGATGCCGATCCGGCCGAGGTGCGAGAGGTAGGGGAGCAGCTCGCCCTCCGGCATCGTGCATTCGATGTCGACCGGGTTGAGCTCGATGCCCTGCCAGCCGCTTTCGCCGAGGATCGCGCGGACGCGGTCGGCATCGGCGAAGGCGAACTGGCCGGGCGCGCCGGGCTCCATCGGCGGGAGCGGCGGCAGCAGCGGCGCGGCGGCGCGCTCGGCGGTGGTCATGAACGCGTTCTCGGCGGGCGAGCGCCAGGCGATCGCGGCGAGCGGCGCGCCGGACGCCATCGCGGCGCGCAGGCGGGCGAAGGCGGCGACGGGGTCCTCGAAGAACATCACGCCGAAGCGCGAGACGGCCATGTCGAACGGCGCCGGGGGCTCGATCCGCGAGGCGTCGCCGCCGACGAAGCTCGCCTCGACCCCTGCGGGCTCGGCGGCGGCACGCTCGCGGGCGCGGTCGATCATGATCTGCGAGAGGTCGGCGCCGGTGCAGCCGCCGCGCCCCGCGAGCTCGCGCGCGATGGCGAGCGTGGTCGCGCCGGTGCCGCAGCCGATGTCGAGCACGCGGGCCGGCTGGTGCCAGCGCACCGCGCCGACCAGCAGCGCCTCGAACGGCGCGAACAGCCGGTCGAGCTGCGGCTGCATCGCGAGCCAGGCTTCACCCGCCGGGCCGTTCCACAGCTGCGCCTGGTCCATCGCCGGGGTCTTCACCTCTTCCATGATCGTCCTTTCGCTTGATTCGGGGTTCGGGAGCCGGCACTGTGCCACTTCAAGCCGACTTGAGGTCAAGCCATGCATGCCCTGGATATCAGCGCAGTCGCGCAGCGCTCCGGAATTCCGGCATCGACGCTGCGCTATTACGAGGAGCGGGGGCTGATCGCCTCGATCGGGCGGCGCGGGCTCAAGCGCGTGTTCGAGCCGGGCATCCTCGAGCGGCTGGCGCTGATCGCGCTCGGGCGGCAGGCGGGTTTCTCGCTCGACGAGATCGCGGCGATGTTCGACGCGCGCGGCATGGCGGTGATCGACCGCGACATGCTGCGCGCCAAGGCGGACGAGCTCGATGCGCTGATCCAGCGGCTGGCGGCGATGCGCGACGGGCTGCGGCACGCCGCGGCGTGCCCGGCGCCGAGCCATATGGAATGCCCGACCTTCCAGCGCATCGTCCGCGCGGCGGCGAGCGGCGCGCTGGCGCGGCGGGCGGGGGCGGCGCCAAGGCTCGATCGGCCCTGATCATGTAACCGGTTGCTGCTACATTTGTAGCATGCTACAGACGTAGCAGGAGGCCGAGATGATCGAGTCGTTGCCGCGCCGCGAGCGCGAGGTGTTCGAGATCCTGTGCGGGCTGGAGGAAGCGACCGCGGCCGCGGTGCGCAGCGCGATGAGCGACGCGCCGTCGGATTCGGCGGTGCGCACCCTGCTCGCGCGGCTGGTCGCCAAGGGGCTGGTGGCGCACAAGTCGGTCAACCAGGCCTATGTCTATTCGCCCGCCCCGCGCGCCGAAGCGGTGGCGGAGAGCGCGCTGCAGAAGCTGGTCCAGACCTTCTTCCAAGGCTCGGCGGCGAGCGCCGCGACGGCGCTGCTCGGGATGCAGCCGCGGCTCGAGCCCGACGAGATCGAGGCGTTGCAACGGGTGATCGACCAGGCGCGCAGGGAGGCGAAGTGATGCTGCCATTGCTGATCGAACTTGGCTGGAAATCGGCGCTGATCGCGGGCGCGGCGCTGATCGCGGACCGGATGCTGCGCGGGCGGCCGGCTGCGGAACGGGTGTTCGTGCTGCGCCTGGCGATCGGGTTGCTGCTGGCATTGCCGGTCGCGGTGCTGCTGCTGCCGTCGCTCGACCTGGCGTGGCTGCCGGCGCCGGTAGCGCCCGCGCCAGCGGTGCCTGTCGTTGCGGCGAGCGCGGCGCTGCCCGCCGCGCTGCCGCCGAACCCTCGAATCGACGTTGCCGGGCTGTTCTATGCCGGCGGGGTCGGCGCGGTGATGCTGCATCTTGCGCTGGGGATCGCGATCCTGATGCGGTGGACCCGCCGCGGCGCGCCGGTGGACGGCGCCGAATGGACCGAGGCGATGACGCGCGCCACGGCCCGGCTGCGGCGGCCGGTGCGGCTGCTGGTGTCGCGCGACGTCACGACCCCGATCAGCTGGGGGATCGCGCCGGCGTGGATCCTGATCGATGCGACCACGCTCGAGCGGGCGGGCCAGGCCGATGCGGTGCTGGCGCACGAGGCGGCGCATATCCGCCGGTTCGACTGGCCGATGCTGGTCGCGGCGCGGATCGCGGTGGCGCTGTTTTGGTTCAACCCGCTGGTGTGGCTGCTGGCGCGGACGCTGGCGCGGCGCGGCGAGACCGCGGCGGACGAGGCCGCCGTGCGCGGAATCGAGCGCGCCGACTATGCCGAGGCATTGCTTGCCTTTGCGGCGGCGCCAGCGACGCGTGCCGCGGCGACCGGCATGGCGCTGTGGCCCAACGCGCTGGCGGAGCGGATCGCGCATATCGCGATGCACCGGCAGCGGCGCGGGAGCCGTGCCGTGCCCGTGGTGGCGCTGGCATGCGTAGCGCTTGCCGCGCCCCCGCTGGCGGCGGCGAGGCTGGTGCATGCGGTGCCGGCTGAGCCGGTGAGCCGCACGGCCTGGCCGGATCGCGTGGTATCGCGACCCCGTCCGGGGACCACCGCCGCGGCGCGCACGCCATCGGCCGAACGCCCGGTGGCGGCCGGCATTGCGAGCAGCGGGGTGACGAACGCCCCCGTGGCGGCGCCACAAGCAGTCATCCGGCCGGGTACATCCGGGAGCGGCCCGGTGCGGGTGGCGGCGATAGCCGAGCCGGTGCAAGCCGCGGCGTCCGCGCCCCAGCTTGCGAACGCGCCGCGGCCGGCGCCGCAAGAGATGCGGATCGTCGGACAGGGCGGCGCGGAGGTGGTGCGAAACGGCGACAGCGTGACGATCACCGCGGCCCGGGTAGCGGCACCGACCCCCGCAACGGAGGAGACGCCCGACTGGGCGAAGCATGCCGCCGACGAGGTCAGCCAGGCCGCGGTCGAGATGCGCAAAGGTGCGAGGGAGGTCGAGCTGACCGCGGAGTTGCCGGGCGTGACCGCGGCGAAGCGCGCGGAGATTCGCGACCGGGTCAAGCTGATGCGCGCCACCGCCGACGAATTCGACGCCCGGGCACGCGCATTGAGAGGGCGGGGCGGCTGATCGCCGCCTAGCCCCGGGACCTCATCAAGACCGTCAAGAACGCGCGGATTCCGCGCCACGGGACCGGCTTGTCCGGCGACTTCGAAAGGGAGAGCGACGATGCGACTGACCATCCTGATCCCGGCCTTGCTGCTCGCCGGCTGCGTCGAGGGGCGGGCCGAGGCGGTGACCGCGCGGGTAGCCTATGGCGACCTCAGCCTCGACAGCCGCGAGGGGCGGGCGATGCTGCGACAGCGCGTGGCCGGCGCGGCACGCGGCTATTGCGCGGTACACGGCCCGGAGATGACGCCGTACGCCTCGCGCGCCGACCCTTATTATTGCACCGACATGCTGCGCTCGTGGATCGTCGGCGAGATGCGGCCTGAGGTGCGGCGGGCCTATTTTCGCGCGCGGGAGGAGGCCGGGGTGAAGGGGCGGCGGCTGTAGGACCGATCGACCGTCACAGGGCCGTCTTCAATCCGCCTCTCCCCGCGAGAGGAGAGGGAAGATGCGACGAGCTTGGCGCTGCCATTCCTACGCGTCGATGCTGCTGCCCAGCGCGGCGTTGACCAGGCCGCCATCGACCACCAGCGTGTCGCCGACGACATAATCGCTGGCGCGGCTGGCGAGGAAGATCGCGGCGCCGGCCATGTCCTCGGGCGTGCCGACGCGGCGCATCGGAATCGCCTTCGCGACGATCTCGCCATGGTCGCGCGCGGCGCGGTTCATCTCGCTGGCGAAGGCGCCGGGGGCGAGGCTGGTGACGATGATGCCGTCGCGGACCAGCCGCGCGGCCATGCGCTTGGTCAGGTAGATCAGCGCCGCCTTGGACGCATGATAGCTGTAGGTCTCCCACGGGTTGAGCCGCAGGCCGTCGATCGAGGTGATGTTGATCACCTTGGACGGCGCGTCGAAGCTGGCGCGCGCCTTGAGCAGGCCGTGCAGCGCCTGAGTGAGGAAGAAGGGCGACTTGACGTTCAAGTCCATGACCTTGTCCCAGCCGCTCTCGGGGAATTCCTCGAACGCCACGCCCCAGGCGGCGCCGGCATTGTTGACGAGGATGTCGAGATGGTCCTCGCGCGTCGCGAGCTCGGCGGCGAGCGCCTTGCAGCCTTCGACCGTGGAGACGTCCATCGGGAGCGGGATGCAATTGGGGCCGAGCTCGGCGGCGGTCTCCTCGCACGCCGGGGCCTTGCGCGAGGAGATGTAGACCTTGGCGCCCTGGGCGATGAAGCCGGCGGCGATCATCTTGCCGATGCCGCGGCTGCCGCCGGTGACGAGCGCGGTCTTGCCGGTCAGGTCGAAGAAGTTGCTGGTGTCCATGTCTCTCTCCAAGATCGTCACCCCAGCGAAGGCCGGGGTCTTGTGCGTCAGGCCGTTCGCTCCGCAGGTGGAGACCCAGCCTTCGCTGGGTGACGGATTTGGTTATCCGCCGCGCTTGAGCGTCTCCCTCGCGATGATCAGCTGTTGGATCTGGCTGGTGCCCTCGTAGATGCGGAACAGGCGGACGTCGCGGTAGAGCCGCTCGATGCCATAGTCGGCGATATAGCCCGCGCCGCCGAAGATCTGGACGGCGCGGTCGGCGACGCGGCCGACCATCTCGGTCGCGAACAGCTTGGCCGCGGCGGATTCGAGGACGACGTCCCTGCCTTCGTCTTTCGCGGCGGCGGTCTCGAGCACGAGCGCGCGGGCGGCGAGGCATTCGGTCTTGCTGTCGGCGAGCATCGCCTGGATCAGCTGGTGCTCGGCGATCGGCTTGCCGAACTGCCTGCGCTCGGAGGCGTAGGCGACGCAGTCGGCGATGAGGCGCTCGGCGACGCCGACGCTGACCGCGCTGATATGGAGGCGGCCGCGGTCGAGCACGCGCATCGCGATCTTGAAGCCCTCGCCCTCCTCGCCGAGCCGGTTGGCGGCGGGGACGGGGACGTCGTCAAAGATCACGTCGGCGACCTTGGCGCCTTTCTGCCCCATCTTCTTCTCGGGCTCGCCGATCGACACGCCGGGCAGGTCGCGCGGGACGAGGAAAGCGGAGACGCCGCGTGCGCCGGGCGCGTCTCCGGTGCGCGCCATCACGGTGAACAGTTGCGCCTTGTCGGCATTGGTGATGAAGCGCTTGGTGCCGGAGAGGCGATAGACGTCGCCGTCCTTCACGGCACGGGCCTTCACCGCGCCGCTGTCGGAGCCGACATCGGGTTCGGTGAGCGCGAAGCTGGTGATGATCTCGCCGCTGGCGATGCGCGGGAGCCACTCGGCTTTCTGCTCGGGGGTGCCGGCCATGACCAGGCCTTGGCTGCCGATGCCGACATTGGTGCCGAAGGTCGAGCGGAAGGCGGGGGTGGTGCGGCCCATCTCGATCGCGACGCGGCATTCCTCGAGCATCGTCAGGCCGAGCCCGCCATAGTCCTCGGCGATCGACAGGCCGAACAGGCCGAGCGCCTTCATCTCCGCGACGATGGGCTCGGGGATGGCGTCGGCGGCCTCGACCTCGGCCTCGAGCGGGCGCAGGCGCTCGGCCACGAAGCGGCGTACCGTATCGAGCAAGGCATCGAAGGTTTCGGCGTCGAGCGCCATGCGATCCTCCCCTGAAGATGCCGCAGCTATAGCGGCTGAGCGGAGCTGCGCAACATACCCTGATTTTGAAAATCGACGGATTGACGCAGCGGCGCGCCGCCATATGCTGACCCGAAACCGCAAAAAACGGCATGCACGATGCGAACCGGCAGCTGGGGAGAGCGAGCGATGAGCGGCATGGCGCAGGGCGCGGCGACCCCGCAGGCGCGGCGGATCGGCAAGCAGTCGATGCTCGCCTATGGCTTCGGTGCGGTCGCCTATGGCGTCAAGGACGCCGGGTTCCAGACCTTCCTGCTGCTGTTCTACAACCAGGTGATCGGGCTGCCCGCGGTGCAGGTCGGCGCGGCGATCATGGCGGCGCTGATCCTCGACGCGATGATCGATCCGGCGATCGGCGCGGCGTCCGACCGCACGCGCAGCCGCTGGGGCCGGCGGCACCCGTGGATGTACGGATCGGCGATCCCGATCGCGGTCGGCTGGCTGCTGCTGTGGAACCCGCCCGAGCTGCCCAACGCGGCGATGCTCGGCTGGGTGTTCGCGACCGCGGTGATCGTGCGGACGGCGGTGTCGGCGTACGAGGTGCCGTCGGTGGCGCTGACCCCGGAGCTGACCGCGGACTATGACGAGCGCACGCGGATCATGGCGTATCGCTATCTGTTCGGCTGGGCCGGGGGGCTGGCGATGCTGGTCGCGGCCTACACCTTGTTCCTGGTGCCGGGCGAGGGACAGCCCAACGGGCTGCTCAACCGCGAGGGTTATGGCCTGTTCGCGGCGGTCGGCGCGGCGGCGATGGCGGGTGCGATCCTGATCTCGGCGCTGGGCACGCATCACGAGATCAACCGGCTGCCGCGGCCCGAGATCGAGAGGACCACGCTCGGGCAGGTATTCCGCGAGCTGATCGAGACGGTGCGCAACCGCGCGTTCGCGCTGCTGATGCTCGCGGGGCTGTGCGCCTATTCGGCGCAGGGGATCAGCTTCGCGCTGTCGAACTACAACTACACCTTCGTGTGGCTGTTCCCGCTCTCGGCCTTCATGTGGCTGGGCGGGGTGCTGTTCGTGGGGGTGCTCGGCGCCTTCTTCCTCGCGCCGCGAGTCGCCGCGCGCTGGGGCAAGCGCAAGGCGGCGGCGGTGTTCATGAGCCTCGCGCCGGTGCTGCTGGGGCTGCCCTATTGGCTGCGGCTCGCGGGGCTGTTCCCGCCGCCGGGCGATCCGGCGATGCTGCCGGCGCTGTTCGGCATCTTCATCGTCAACACCGTGTGCACGGTTTCCGCCTTCATGCTCGGCGCCTCGATGATGGCCGACGTGGTCGAGCAGTCCGAGGCGCAGACCGGGCGGCGGTCCGAAGGCGTGTTCTTCGCCGGATCCTTCTTCGTCCAGAAATGCACCAGCGGGATCGGCATCGGCCTGGCCGGGCTGATCCTGTGGGTCGCGGGCTTCCCCGACGGGGCGAAGCCGGGGCAGGTGCCCGAGGCGACGGTCGACCGGCTGACGATCGCGTTCACGCTCTGCTACCTCGCGCTCGGCTGGGGCGCGGCGTGGTTCTATGCGCATTTCCCGTTCGGCAAGGCCGAGCATGATGCGCGGATCGCGGCAGGCGCCGGGGCGGCGGAGCCGGCGGCCGGATGAGGGGGATGGCTTGGCTGCCGGTGCGAATTGCGTTATAACATTCGTATGAACAAGCCGCTGAAGCTCATCAAGATCGGGAACTCGACGGGCGTGATCCTGCCCAAGGAGGTGCTCGCGCGCCTGCGGGTTGGGCAGGGGGACGAGGTGAGTGTGTCCGACACCCCGGACGGTGTGACCCTGCGTCGCCATGATGGGGGCTTCGAGGAGCAGATGAAGGCGGCGCGTGAGGTGATGGCGCGGCGGCGGAACGCGCTGCGCGAACTCGCCAAATAGCGCATGAGCTGGATCTGGGTCGATCTTGCGGTCGCGATCGCGACGCATGAGGAGCAGCTCGCCGAGCATGGCGGCGCGATCGGCGTTCGCGATCCCAACATGCTCGAAAGCGCGATGGCGCGGCCGCTCAATCTGGTTGCCTATGGCGAGCCCGATGCTGCGGAGCTGGCTGCCGCGTATGCCTTTGGCATCGCCCGCAATCACCCGTTCGTGGATGGCAACAAGCGCACGGCGGCGGTGGTGAGCGAAACTTTCCTGGTGCTCAATGGCCTGCGGCTGACGTGTGACGATGTGGAATTGGTGACGACCTTTCTCGCGCTGGCCGCGGGCGAGCTTACCGTCGATCAGCTCTCGGACTGGTTCCGCGCACATATCGAGCCGGGCTGACGACGCAAATGCCCGCCGGGTTGCTCCGGCGGGCATCGTCCTCCCCAGGACGGGTGGCTTCAGCCGAGACGGCCGAGGCGATGGTAGAGATTGGCGAACTGGACCGAGCGCGGATCGTCGGCGATCTTGCGCGTGTAATCGGCGACGGCTTCCTTGAGCAGCGCGAAGTCGGCGGTCGAGAAGACCGGGCGGGCGCTGGCGGGTTCGGGGGTCTTCATCGGTGATACTCCTGTAAAGTTCGTGCATCCTGTATGACTCGTGATTGACAAAGCTGACAGAATGGATGCTCCTGGAACGCGGTCACGGTGTGGTTGACACATGACACGCACTTCGAAAGATTGTAAAAAATTAACAGGTTCGTTCGCAGGCATCGCGCAGCGAACGTAACAGGAGCGGGGCGTGTAGGAAAATGGCGGAGCGCAAGCTGTTCGCGGGGCATGCGGTGCGGCGGCTGCGGCGCGGGCAGGGGCTGACGCAAGCGGCGATGGCCGAGATGCTCGGCGTCTCGGCGAGCTATCTCAACCTGGTCGAGCGCAACCAGCGGCCGCTCTCGGCGACGCTGCTGCTCGGCCTTGCGCAGACCTTCGACTTCGACCCGCGCGCGCTGGCGGCGGGCGAGCCGGGCGGGGGCGAGGAGGCGATGCGGCGGCGGCTGGCCGACCCGCTGTTCGCCGATATCGAGATCGACCGCGCCGAGCTCACCGAATGGCTGGCGGGCGCGCCGGGCGGGGCGGAGGCGTTCGCGCGTGCCTATGACCGGATCGGCGCGGGCGGCGCGGGCGCGGCGCCAGGGGAGGGCGAGGAGCCCGGCATGGCGGTGCGCCGCGAGGTCGAGCGCTGGCGCAACCATTTCGCCGATCTCGACGCGGCGGCGGAGACGCTGGCCGACGAGCTGCGCATCGCGTCGAGCGATCCGTTCGGGGCGATGGCCGAGCGGCTGCGCGTCAAGCACCAGCTGTCGATCCGCGTGCTGCCGATCGAGGTGCTGAGCGGGCTGCGCACGCGGCTCGACCTGCATGCGCGGCAGCTGCAGCTGAGCGAAGCGCTCGACCCGCCGAGCCGGGTGTTCGCGCTGGGGCGGCACCTCGCGGTCGAGGCGCGCAGCGAGATCGACGCGCTGGTGCGCGGCGCGGGGTTCGCCGACCGGGTGGCGGAGCGGCTCTACCGGCGGCATCTGGTGGGTTATTTCGCGGCGGCGGTGATGATGCCCTATGCGCGGTTTTTGCGGGCATGCGAGGCCACGGGCTACGACCTCGAGCTGCTGCGGCGGCGCTTCGGGGCGAGCGCCGAGCAGGTCGCGCACCGGCTGACGACGCTGCAGCGCGTCGGCGCGCGCGGGCTGCCCTTCTTCATGCTGCGCATCGACCGGGCGGGGCAGGTGTCGAAGCGCTTTGCCGGGGCCAGCGGGTCGCCGCTGGTGGAATCGCTGATGCCGTGCCCGCTGCTCGACGCCTATGCCGCGTTCCAGCGCGCCGACGAGCGGGTGGTGCAGCTGGTCGAGCTGGAGGATGGGTCGCGCTGGTTCACGAGCTCGCGCTGCGTGTCGCCGCCGGGGGGCTGGGCGGGGGCGGTCAAGGCACGGTTCGTGGTGACTTTGGGGCTCGCGGCGGAGGCGGCCAGGGGGCTGGCGGCGGCGCGCGGGCTGGACTTCGGCGGCGAGGCGACTCCGGTGGGCTTGGGCTGCCGGGCATGCACGCGCGAATGCCCGCAGCGCAGCGCGGCGCCGGTCGGGCGGGCGATGCTGTTCAATGAGCGCGAGGCGGGGGTGTCGCCGTTCGGGTTCGCGGGGGACTGAGCGCGTGCCCCGCCTGATCCTGTTCAACAAGCCCTATGACGTGCTGTGCCAGTTCACGGACAAGGGGACGGTGACGCCGCGCGCGACGCTGTCGGATTATATCGACGTGCCCGGCGTGTATCCGGCAGGACGGCTCGACCGCGACAGCGAGGGGCTGGTGCTGCTGACCGATGACGGGCGGCTGCAGGCGCGGATCGCCGACCCGCGGTTCAAGCTCGACAAGACCTATTGGGTGCAGGTCGAGGGCGAGCCCGATGCGGCCGCGCTGGAGGCGCTGCGGCGCGGGGTGAAGCTCAACGACGGGATGACGCGGCCGGCGCAGGCCGAGCGGATCGACCCGCCCGAGCTGTGGCCGCGCGACCCGCCGGTGCGCTTTCGCAAGAGCGTGCCCGATTGCTGGATCGCGCTGACCTTGCGCGAGGGCCGCAACCGCCAGGTGCGGCGGATGACCGCGGCGGTGGGGCATCCGACGTTGCGGCTGGTGCGCTGGCGGGTGGGGGCGTGGACACTCGACGGACTGGCGCCCGGCGCGTGGCGTGGAACCGACTAGGGCCCTGACCGTTTCGCAAGCGAAATCTGACAGGAGGGGTCGCATGCGTGGTGTGTTCGGTATCCTGACGCGGGTCTCGGCGATGGCACTGCTGGTCGTGCCGGGCATCACATCGGCGCAGCGCGCGCCGCGCGCCGGGACGTTGATCTCGGCTCAGCCGGTGCGCACCGCGCCCGCGGGGATGCGCGCGTGGCGCGTGACCTACTGGACGACGAGCGACCGCAGCCGGCCGATCCAGGTGACCGGCATGGTGATCGCGCCCGATGGCCGTGCCGGCGGCCCGCCGCGCCCGGTGATCGCCTGGACTCACGGGCTGGTCGGCATTTCGGATCGTTGTGCGCCGTCGATCGGCGACGGCAACTTCACCGTCATCCCCGGGCTGCAGGACGCGATCGCGCGCGGCTATACCGTGGTCGCGCCCGACTATCCGGGGCTCGGCTCTGAAGGCGTGCATCCCGCGCTGGTCGGGCAGAGCGAGGGCCGCTCGGCGCTCGACGCGGTGCGGGCGGCGCGCGGCATTCCGCAAGCCAATGCCGGGATTCGCTTCGCGGTGTGGGGCGAATCGCAGGGCGGGCACGCCGCGCTGTGGACCGGTCAGATCTGGTCGAATTACGCTCCCGACCTGCAACTGACCGGGATCGCGGCGATCGTTCCGCCGACCGACCTCCCGCGCAACTTCGCCGAGGGCAGCGACCTGCGCGTGCGAGCGATGCTCACCGCCTATGTGGCGACGAGCTGGTCGCGGCATTACGGCGCGCCGATGTCGGACCTGGGCTCGCGCTCGGTGCAGAATGTGATGACCCGGCTGGCCGACAACAACTGCGTCCAGTTCAACGCCAAGCCCAAGCTCGGCACGATCATCGGCATCGCCATCGCGCAGCGGGCGATCCGCAACCTCGACCTCAGCAAGAAACAGCCATGGGGCCGGCTGATGCGCGAGAACAGCCCGTCGCCCGCCGCGATCCCGGTGCCGGCGCTGATCGCGACCGGCACCGGCGACGTGGTGGTCGCGCCGGCGGTGGTGCGCGACTTCGCGCAGCGCGCGTGCCGGCAGGGCAAGACGGTGCGCTTCCTGTCCATCCAGGGCGGCGAACATGCCACCGTCGCGCGGACCGAAGCGACCGCGACGCTCGACTGGATCGACGCGCGCTTCGCCGGGCGTCCGGCGCCGAGCAACTGCCGGAATTTCTGACGGAGCCTGTTTGGAAATGCGCGGAAGAGCGCATTTCGAGGCGGCACCGGCTTTTCAGGCCCAGCGGAGCCGGTCGCGTCCCTCGCGCTTGGCGCGGTAGAGCGCGGCGTCGGCGCGGTCGGCGAGGACGTCGAAGCGCCCATGGGGCCCGAGCATCGCCGCGCCTCCGCTCAGCGTCAGGAAGCCGGCGGGCGATCCGGCGTGGGGGATGGCGAGTTGGCGGACACGTCCGAGCAGCGCGTCGAACCGCGCCTGCGCCGCGTCGGGCGTGACGCCGTAGAGCAGCACGCAGAACTCCTCGCCGCCGAGGCGCGCGGCCATGTCGAAGGGAGTGCGCAGGTCCGCGCCCAGCGCCTCGGCGACGCGCTGGAGCGCGAGATCGCCGGCGCCATGGCCATAGCCGTCGTTGAAGTGCTTGAAGTGATCGACATCGATGATCGCCAGCGCGACGCCGCAACCGTCGCGCGCGGCGAGCTGCGCGACGCGCTCGGCATGCGCGAACAGGCTGCGGCGATTGGCGAGGCCGGTGAGCGGATCGGTATGCGCCTGGCGGTCGAGGATCGCGGTGAGCAGGAACTGGCGGCGCTGCGAATATTCGCGCAGATAGCCGCCCATCGCCGTGACCGGCATGGCCAGGAGGAGCATCGCGGCGATCTGCATGCGATGCGCGAGCTCGTAATGCGCATCCAGCACGAGCAGGACGAAGATCGAGACCGCGGCCACGACCAAGGCCGCGGCGAGCGCGCGGCGGAAGGTAAGCCCGAGCGGAAGGAAGGCCGCCATCACCACCACGATCTGGGCGCTGTCCGCGGCGAACCCGCCCTTGGTGTGGATGATCCAGGAGCTGAAGGCGATGGCCACCCCCATCGCGGTGTACATCGTCCAGGACAGCCAGCCATAGTCGCCGCGGCGATTGCGGATGACCAGGGCGCCGCCGAGCAGCAGGACCAGCACCGACCAGCGCGCGCCGAGCCAGAGCCACACGGCGGCGTCCATCTGCTGCCACAGGCCGAGCGCCGAGATGCGGTGGAGATCGAGCAGCGCGAAGGCGAGCCAGACGCAGCCGCCGACGCCCGCGCAGATCGCCGCGGAAAGCCGCTCGGTCTCGATCAGCGCGCGGCGATATTCGCTCTCGACCGCGGGCTCGAATCGCAGCCGCCGGAAGCCGCGGCGCAGCTGGCGCGCGTAGCGGTCGTCCGGCGTGCTGGCGAAATCGTTGCGGTGGAACATGCCGAGTGCCGCGCTTCCTGCCCATGAGTCCGGCGGCAACATCGCGCGCACCGTAAGGGCGCGGATCGCAGGCAAAGGTTGGGATTGTGTCAACGGGTCGCCGGAATGGGTATTGCGATGCCCGCGACGTCCGGGAGATGCGGCGGCAGGGCCGGTGGAGCGAGCGCCGGCTCTATGCTGCACTGCGAAAGAACTGACACACTTTTGCGACAAATTCGTGTGACAAGCTTGCCTTCCTCCTTAGGTGTCCATAGCGCACTGGGTTCATGCGAACGATCCTCCCCCTTTTCGCCGCTGCGGCGATGCTTTCGGCTTGCGGTGGTGGCGACGCCGCCGAGAAGAAGGGGCGCCAGGCGCCGCTGGTGACGCTGGCACCGGTGCAGCCGGCGCGCTTCGTCGAGCGGATCGACGCGGTGGGCACGGCGCGCGCCAACGAGCAGGTGACGCTGACCGCGCCGGTGACGCAGCGCATCGTGCGGCTCAATTTCGACGACGGCGCCTATGTCAGCAAGGGCCAGGTGATCGCGGTGCTCGAGGCGGGGACGCAGAATGCGCAGCTCGCCCAGGCGCAGGCGCGGGCGCGCGAGGCGCACCAGCAGCTCGAGCGGCTCGAGGCGCTGAAGGCGCGCGGCTTCGCGACACGCAGCGCGGTCGATGCGCAGGCCGCGCTGGCGGGCGCGGCGCGCGGCGAGGCGGCCGAGGCGCGCGCGGGGATCGCCGACCGCATCGTGCGCGCGCCGTTCGGCGGCTGGGTGTCGCTGCGCAACATCTCGGCCGGCGCGGTGGTCACCGCGGGCACCGAGATCGTGACGGTGAGCGACGTCAGCCGCATCAAGCTCGACTTCGCGGTGCCCGAGACTCTGCTGGCCCAGGTGCGGCCGGGCCAGCCGATCGTGGCGGTCGCCGCCGCCTATCCCGACCAGCCCTTCCGCGGCACGATCGACACGGTCGACCCGGTGCTCAACCCGCAGACGCGCGCGGCGACGGTGCGCGCGGTGCTGCCCAATGGCGACCGCCGGCTGAAGCCCGGCATGCTGCTGACCGTGGCGATCGAGGCGCAGGCGCGGACCTCGCCCGCCGTGCCCGAGCTGGCGATCGTCGGCGAGGGCGAGCAGAGCTATGTCTTCACCGTCGAGAACGGCAAGGCCAAGCGCCTCATGGTGCGCACCGGGCTGCGCCAGAACGGCGTGGTCGAGATCGTCGAGGGGCTGCGGCCCGGGCAGCGCGTGGTGACCGAGGGCGTGGTCAAGATCGCCGAGGGCCAGGACGTGCGCACCGGCGCCCCGGGCGGTGGGCAGCCCAAGGCGGCGGCGTCCAACCCCCCGGCCGGCGGCGGCAAGGCCGGCTGATGCAGCTTTCCGACGTCTCGGTCCGGCGGCCCGTCTTCGCGGCGGTGCTGGCGATCCTGCTGACGATCGTCGGCACCGTCGGCTTCCTGAGCCTGTCGGTGCGCGAATATCCCGATACCGACCCGCCGGTGGTGTCGGTCGAGACCGTCTATACCGGCGCCGCGGCGAGCGTGGTCGAGGCGCGCATCACCCAGCCGATCGAGGAAGTGCTGTCGGGCATTGAGGGGATCGAGACGATCACCTCGCGCTCGCGCGACGGCTCGTCCGACATCTCGATCGAGTTCCGCCCGGGCCGCGATATCGACGCCGCCGCCAACGACGTGCGCGACCGTATCGGCAGCGTGACCGAGGACCTGCCCGAGGAGGCGCTGGCGCCCGAAGTGCGCAAGGTCGATGCGGATTCGAACCCGATCCTGTTCCTCGTCGTGTCGCGGCCGGGCTGGAACCGGCTCCAGCTGTCCGACTATGTCGACCGCAACCTGGTCGACCGGTTCAGCACGATCGACGGCGTGGCGCGCGTGTTCGTGGGCGGCGAGGCGCGGCCGTCGATGCGCGTGTGGCTCGACGCCAACAAGCTGGCGGCGTTCGCGCTGACCCCGGCGGACGTCGAGACCGCGCTGCGCAACCAGAATGTCGAGCTGCCCGCCGGGCGCATCGAATCGCAGCAGCAGAACGTCACCCTGCGCGTCGACCGGCCGTTCGGATCGGCCGAGAGCTTCGCCGGGCTGGTCGTCGGGCGCGGGCCGGACGGCTATCTGGTGCGGCTGGGCGACGTCGCCAAGGTCGAGCAGGAGGCGGAGAACCCGTACAGCTCGTTCCGCCTCAACGGGCAGCCGGCGGTGGGCCTGGGCGTGGTGCGCCAGTCGGGCGCCAACACGCTGGCGGTGGCGGACGCCGCGAAGAAGACCGCGGAGGAGCTGCGCCCGAACCTGCCCGAGGGGATGACGATCACGGTCGGGTCCGACGATTCGCAGTTCATCGGCCGCGCCATCGACGGGGTGTGGCACACGCTGGCCGAGGCGGCGGTGCTGGTGGTGCTGGTGATCTTCCTGTTCCTGGGATCGTGGCGCGCGACGCTGATCCCGGCGGTGACGGTGCCGATCTGCCTGCTCGGCGCGTTCGCGGTGCTGTGGGCGTTCGGCTTCTCGATCAACCTGCTGACCCTGCTCGCACTGGTGCTGGCGATCGGCCTGGTCGTCGACGACGCGATCGTGGTGCTCGAGAATGTCTATCACCGCATCGAGGAAGGCGAGCCGCCGCTCGTCGCCGCGTTCAAGGGCACGCGGCAGGTCGGCTTCGCGGTGATCTCGACCACGTTGGTGGTGTGCGCGGTGTTCGTGCCGATCTGCTTCCTTGCCGGCCAGACCGGGCTGCTGTTCCGCGAGCTCGCGGTGGCGATGATCGGTGCGGTGGCGTTCTCCGGCTTCCTCGCGCTCAGCCTGACGCCGATGCTGTGCTCGAAGATGCTCAAGAAGCAGGAGCGCGGGCGCTTCACCGGGTGGATCGACGACCGGTTCCGGCAGCTCGAGAATTTCTACGGGCGCTGGCTCGACAAGGCGATCGACCGCCCGCTGATCCCGCTGGCCGGCGTCGTGCTGTTCCTCGGCGTCGCGGTGGCGGGCTTCCTGACGCTCCAGGCCGAGCTCGTCCCGGCCGAGGACCAGGGCGTGGCGCAGGTGCAGCTGACCGCGCCCGAGGGCACCGGCTTCGACCAGATGGACCGCTACATGACCGACACCCAGGCCAAGCTGCTGCCGATGGTCGGCGACGGCGCGGTGCGGTCGATCATCACGCGCACCCCGGGCGGGTTCGGCGCGAGCGACGATTTCAACAACGGTGCGTTCGTGGTGTTCCTGAAGCCCTGGGAGGAGCGCGAGACGACCACCCAGCAAGTGGCGCAGCAGATCAACCGCATCCTCGCCAACGAGCCGGCCGTGCGCGGCAACGCGCAGGTGCGCTCGGCGCTGAGCCGCGGGCGCGGCCAGCCGATCGGCTTCGTGATCGCAGGCAACACCTATGAGGAGCTGGCGCGCGCGCGCGACCGCATCCTGGCCGCGGCGGCGAACAATCCGGGGATCATCAACCTCGATTCGGACTATAAGGAGACCAAGCCGCAGCTGCGCGTCGAGGTGGACACGACGCGCGCGGGCGACCTCGGCGTGTCGGTCAACGACGTCAGCCAGGCGCTGCAGACCTTGCTCGGCTCGCGCCGCGTCTCGACCTATGTCGACCGCGGCGAGGAATATCGCGTGATCGTGCAGGCGGATGCGGCGGGCCGCTCGACGCTCGCCAACCTTGCCAGCATCTATGTCCGCGCGCGCGACGGCGGGCTGGTGCCGCTGTCCAACCTGGTGACGACGCGCGAGGTGTCCGGCCCGCGCGACCTCGGCCGGTACAACAAGCTGCGCGCGATCACGTTGTCGGGCGGCCTCGCCCCCGGCTATTCGCTGGGCGAGGCGCTGACCTTCCTGCAGAACCAGGCGGCGGCATCGCCCGAGGTGATCGCGGTGGGCTATCGCGGCGAGAGCCAGGCGTTCGTCGAGACCGGCGGATCGATCCTGCTCGTCTTCGCGCTGACCATCGTGATCGTCTATCTGGTGCTCGCCGCGCAGTTCGAGAGCTTCGTGCATCCCGGCGTGATCATCATGACCGTGCCGCTGGCGGTGGCGGGCGGCATGCTCGGGCTCGCGCTGATGGGCAAGACGCTCAACCTCTACAGCCAGATCGGCATCGTCATGCTGGTGGGGCTGGCGGCGAAGAACGGCATCCTCATCGTCGAGTTCGCCAACCAGCTGCGCGACGAGGGCAAGGCGATCGGCGAGGCGATCCGCATGGCCTCCGCCCGCCGCCTGCGCGCGATCCTGATGACCTCGATCGCGACCGCCGCCGGCGCGGTGCCGCTGATGATCGCGACCGGCGCGGGCGCCGCGGCGCGCCAGTCGATCGGCGTCGTGATCGTGTTCGGCGTGATCCTGGCGACGCTGATCACGCTCTTCCTGATCCCGATCCTCTACAGCAGGCTTGCGAAGTGGACCGGTTCGCCGCAAGCAGTGAGCCGCGAGTTGGACGCGGCGATGGGGACGCCGCAGCCGGCGGAGTAAGGGGCGGTGGAGTAAGGGCCGGCCGAGTAATGCCCGCGTAAACCTCATCCAATAGAGGGATTCGATGGAGATTGCGTCCAAGGGTCAGCTGCGCCTCGCCTTTCTGCGCTGGGCGATCGTCACCGTACCGTTCATCCTGCTGCTGGGTTTCGCTTCGGGGCGGCTGTTCCCGAGCGGCGAGGCGAATCTGTGGTACCAGATGCTGCAGAAGCCCGCCGAGACTCCGCCGGGCTGGGTGTTTCCGGTGGCATGGACCGCGCTCTACGTGCTGCTCGGCCTGGCGCTGGCGATGATCATCAACGCGCGCGGATCGCGGCTGCGCGGGCCGGCGCTGGCGCTGTTCGGCGTGCAGATGGCGGCGAACCTCGCCTGGTCGCCCTTGTTCTTCGGCTTCCACCAGGTGTCGGCGGCACTGCTGTTGATCGGGGCGATCTTCGTTCTCGCGCTCGCCACGGCGATCCTGTTCGGGCGGATCCGCAAGGGCGCGGCGTGGCTGATGGTGCCCTATCTGGCGTGGCTGGGCTTCGCCGGCGTGCTCAACTACAAGATCGACCAGCTGAACCCCAATGCGGAAACCCTTGTGCCCGGGCAATCCGCACCCCAAATGTCCATCTGAAATATTTCAGTATCAGGCCGAGTTACATGCAGAGCGACAACCGCATTTTCGACGATTTCGTGAAGGTACTCAACGGCGCGGCCGGCACCTTTGCGGGCATGGCGCGCGAGGGCGAGGCGGCGGCGCGCGAGCGCTTCAAGGGCTTTGTCGGCGGGATGGACTTCGTCGCCCGCGACGAGTTCGAGGCCGTGAAGGCGATGGCCGCGGCGGCGCGCGACGAGAATGAGGCGTTGAAGGCGCGGATCGAGGCACTCGAGGCGAAGCTGGACGGCGCGGCTGCGGCGTCCGCTGCCAAGGCGCCCAAGGCCACGACGCCGAAGAAGGTGCGGACCAAGAAGGGCGATGCCGATCCGGCGCTCTAGTTTTGGGGCCGCGACGGCCCTTCTGGAACCGCGCTTTTCCACATCTATTTACGCTTTGTTCACCATCAGCGCTTGTGCAGCGCAACGACGCAAGGCACCCATGCATTAGGCAAGGGCCGGGCGGAGGACGACCGGATGCTCGACGAGAGCGAATATGAGCGCGACGATGCCGCGCCGATCGACATGCTGGAAAGCTATTACGCGGCGCATGGCTGGAGCCATGAGCGCGAGGACGACGAGGTCGTCGCGCGCGTCAAGGGCAGCTGGACCGAATATGAGCTGCGCGCGATCTGGCGCGAGGACGACGGGGTGCTCCAGTTCCTGGCGTTCCCCGACGTGCGCGTGCCCGAGGAACGGCGCGGCGACATCTACGAGGCGATCGGGCTGGTCAACGAGCAGCTGTGGATCGGGCATTTCGAATTATGGTCGTCGAGCGGCATCCTGCTGTTCCGCCACGCGGCGATGATCCCGGGCGAGGATGGCGCAGCGATGTCACTCGCCCAGACCGAGCTGCTGGTCGAGAGCGCGATCGACGAGTGCGAGCGCTTCTACCCGGTGTTCCAGTTCGTGCTGTGGGGCGGCAAGTCGCCGAAGGAGGCACTGGCCGCGGCGCTGATCGAGACCCAGGGCGAGGCCTGAGGGTCAGGGAACGTCACGGGTGGAAGGCGGGGTGTCGCAATCTGTGTAGCCACCCGCCTAATTGATCAGCGATCGTGCGACGTCGGACCACCAGGCGCTGCCGGCAATCACAAATCTGAGCGGCTCGCAAATCAGGGTGAGAATCCCACCCCAAAGCGTGACCGGATGCAGGCGCCCCGAGGACCGCAGGTCAAACAGGACCAGGGCCGCCAGAAATAGGTTCGCAATGATCATCGCTCCAAGTACGCCGCGAGGCAGAAACGGGAGCAAGGCCGTCATCCGGGCCAAGGCCGGGAATACCACGTTGATCGTCGCCAAAAGCATATAGCGCTTATGATAGTCCGGCCGATGGCGATTGACGAATGCGCACGCCACGAACAGCGCAAACAAGCCGATCGCGATAAATGGAAATATCAGGAACGCCTCGCGTGTGAAAACAGGGGGAGGCTGTGACCGAGTGATCGCCACCACGATCCCCAGCACGATCATGACTATGGCAAGGCCTATACCAATTGCGCCGGTCACGACGTGGATGTCCGGGCGCCGGGCGGAGATCAGGCTTGCCTGAAGGCCAAAGAGCAACACCCAGGTGGTAAAGAGGGCCCCGTGAACATGAACCAGCGGCGCGAGGCTCGCGGCACCCGTGTAGGTCATCAGGTAATAGCTTCTCGCGAACCCGGCAAAGGTGCAGATCGCCAACGCAACCGCCATCGCGAGGAAGAAGCGTCGCTCTCCGGTTAGCTGCAAGCTTGGCGCCGCGACAGTCGACATGTCCCCGCCCCGTGATGAGTGCGCAGATACTTCATGGGATTAACATGCCCTGGCAGGATCGCCAACGCGCCCATCCGAGGCACCGCCAATGTCCGCAACCGGAACGCCGGTGGACAAAGCCCATCCGGTCGTCACCCGGCCTTGTGCCAGGGCGCAGCTTGCCGCAAGGGCTGGGCTTGCGGCTCGGGCGACACGCCGGACGCGGTGGACCCCGGCACGCGGCCGGGGTGACGTTCGGGAGCGAGACATGGCCCTTCCCAAGACTCTCTGGCTGATCGGCTGCGGCAATATGGCCGGGGCGATGCTGCGGCGGTGGATCGCGGCGGGGACGGTGCGGGGGGAGGACGTGTTCGTGCTCAACCGGCGCGAGCAGGAATTGCCCGGCGGCGTGCGGCAGGGACGGGTGCCGCCCGAGGGGCCGCTGCCCGATGCGGTGATGCTGGGGGTGAAGCCGCAGCAGATCGACGAGGTGGCGGGGCAGGTCGCGGACCGCATCGCGGGCGTGCCCTTGCTGGTGTCGATCCTCGCCGGGGCGGACGAGGCGGCGGTCGCGGCAAGGTTCGCGGCGAAGGCGATCGTGCGGGCGATGCCCAACCTGCCGGTCGAGCTTGGCAAGGGCGTGGTGATCCTGCAATCCGACGGCGCCGGGCCCGACGCGCGCGCGGCGGTCGAGGCGCTGATGGCGCCGCTCGGGCTGTTCGAATGGACCGATGCCGCGCAGTTCAACGTCATGGGCTGCCTCAGCGGCTGCGGGCCGGCCTATGCCTATCGCTTCATCGACGCGCTCGCGGCGGCGGGGACCGAACTCGGCGTGCCGGCGGAGCAGGCGTTGCGGCTGGCACTGGCGGCGGTCGAGGGCGGGGCCTTGCTCGCGGCCGCATCCAGCGACACGCCCGCCGTGCTGGCGGACAAGGTCGCGAGTCCGGGCGGCTCGACGCGTGCGGGCCTGAACGTGCTCGATGCCGACGATGCGATCAGGCGGCTGCTGGCCGAGACGCTCGCCGCGTCGGTGCGGCGGGATGCCGAAATGGCGGCCGCAGCGCGCGGCTGAGGGGAACGAGGTCGCTGCCAATGGGTTGAAGCGCCACACTCTTTGGACGGAGGCAGGTGATGGCGACGACGACTCAGGCCCGCGACAGCAAGGGCCGCTTCAAGGACGAGAATGGCAATCGCATCGGCAACTTCGGCGCGATCGCCGGGGCCGTGGCCGGCGGCGCGGCGCTGGGGGTGCTGGCGATGCTCGGGCGCAAGGCGGCGGTGCAGTCGGCGACCGCGCTGGCGGGCGACTGGATGGACGGGCTGATCGCCGAGCATCAGGCGGTGCTCAAGCTGTTCGACGCGATCGAGGCGACCGAGGACAAGGCCTCGGGCCGCCGCGCGATGTTGCTGATGCAGATCAAGCACGCGCTCGCCAAGCACGCGATCGAGGAGGAGAATGTGATCTATCCGGCGTTGCGCGAGTCCGGGAAGATCGAGGAAGCCGACGAGCTCAACCGCGAGCATGGCTATGTGAAGCAATATCTCTACGAGCTGGAGAACATGCCGAACACCGGCCCGGCGTTCCTCGAGAAGGTGCGCAAGTTCCGCGCCGACCTCGAGGAGCATATGGACGAGGAGGAGGAGCGGCTGTTCCCGGCGCTGCGCACGCAGCTGTCGGAGGAGAAGAACAAGCTGTTGACGACCGCGATGAACAAGGAAGGGTTCAAGGTGGCTTGAGCGGATCGGCCGCTCCCGTCCCACTACCGTCACCCTGAAACGAGTTCAGGGTGACGGCGTATCCGCGTGAGTGGAGCCGCCCTTAGCGGCCGAGCGCCGAGACGCGCTTGCGCTCGGCCTCGGGGACCAGGCCTTCGAGCACCGCCCAGAAGCCGCCGACCGCGCCCTGGCCGGCGCTCGAATAGGCGGCCGACATCTTGTCGCGCAACGCGTCGAACAGCTCGGCTTCGAGCTTCGTGCCTTCGGGCGTGAGCCGCAGCAGGCGCTGGCGGCGATCCTCACGGCCGGGGCGAGTCTCGATCAGCCCGCGCTCGGTGAGATCGCCGAGCACGCGGCCGAGCGACTGCTTGGTGATCGCGAGCAGCGCGATCAGCTCGCCCACCGTCAGATCCGGCTGGCGCGCCACGAAATAGAGCGCGCGGTGATGCGCGCGGCCGAGCCCTTGCGCCGCCAGCCCCTCGTCGATCGAGCGCGTCAGATGGCTGTAGCCGAAATAGAGCAATTCGACCCCGCGCCGGATCTCGGCTTCGCGCAGGAACAGGGGAGAGGCAGTTGGGACAGCCATGTTGACCTGTTTTGCCATCGGGCCTAGGCGTGCGCAACCACATCTTCCGATGTCCTTTGAGGAGACCGACGTGAGCAGCGCCACCTTCGCCTTCGAAGCCAATCCGGCCCCGATCGAAGCGAGCGAGCGCAGCCGTATTCTCGAGAATCCGGGCTTCGGCAAGGTCTTCACAGATCACATGGCGATGGTGCGCTGGTCCGACGACAAGGGCTGGCACGACGCCAGGATCACCGCGCGCGGGCCGCTGACGCTCGATCCGGCGACCGCCGTGCTGCACTATGCGCAGGAGATCTTCGAGGGGCTCAAGGCCTATCGCATGGAAGATGGCGGCACCGCGCTGTTCCGCCCGCTCGAGAATGCCCGCCGCTTCCGCGAGTCGGCGCAGCGCATGGCGATGCCCGAGCTGCCCGACGAGCTGTTCCTCGGGTCGATCGAGGCGCTGGTAAAGGCCGACCGCGACTGGATCCCGCAGATCGAGGGCGGCTCGCTCTATCTGCGCCCCTTCATGTTCGCGAGCGAGGTGTTCCTGGGCGTCAAGCCGGCGGCGGAGTATCTCTACCTCGTCATCGCCTCGCCGGCAGGCAATTATTTCAAGAGCGGCGCCCCGGCGGTGTCGATCTGGGTGTCGGACCATTATACCCGCGCCGCGCCTGGCGGCACCGGCGCGGCCAAGTGCGGCGGCAACTATGCCGCGAGCCTGGTGGCGCAGGCCGAGGCGATCCGCGAGGGTTGCGACCAGGTGGTGTTCCTCGACGCGGCCGAGCGCCGCTGGGTCGAGGAGCTGGGCGGCATGAACCTGTTCTTCGTGTTCGACGACGGCAGCATCTCCACGCCGCCGCTCGGCACGATCCTGCCCGGCATTACGCGCGAATCCATCCTGGCGCTGGCGCGCGACCAGGGCATCGCGGTGCGCGAGGCGCCCTATGCGATCGACCAGTGGCAGGCGGACGCGGCGAGCGGCAAGCTGGTCGAGACCTTCGCCTGCGGCACGGCGGCGGTGGTGACCCCGGTCGGCAAGGTGAAGGGCCGCGACGGCGAGTTCACCATCGGCAGCGGCGGACCGGGACAGGTGACGCAGGCGCTCAAGGCCAAGCTCACCGCGATCCAGCGCGGCCAGGCGCCCGACCCGCACAACTGGGTGCACCGCTTCGCCTGAACCTCTTCCAATCCGCGGAAGGGCACACTAAGGGCGTGCCTTCCGCACATGCTGGGGCGTAGCCAAGCGGTAAGGCAGCGGTTTTTGGTACCGCCATGCGCTGGTTCGAATCCAGCCGCCCCAGCCAGCGCGACCTCTCGCCTGTTGACGCGAAGCGGCCGGAAGGCGGCCGAGGGATAGCGATTGACGGGTGGCCGCGCTGCGTGAGAACGTTCACAACGCTGACGGAGAGGACGGATCCATGTGGCTTGCGATCATGGCCGCGATGCAGACGGCATCCCTGGGCGCGACCAACGTCAAGGCCGATGTGCGGATGACGGCGCCGGCTGCGAAGCCGAGCTTCGCCGACGAATTCGACGGCCCGGAGATCGACACCGGCAAATGGCGGTTCGACACGCACCGCAACCGCGAGGGCTGGTACAATAACGAGCGCCAATATTATGCCGACGCGCGGCCCGAGAATGCGCGGATCGAGGATGGCGCGCTGGTGATCGAGGCGCGGCGCGAGTCGCTCAAGGGCAAGGTCAAGGACTGGGGCGGGCAGGCGTATAGTTCGGCCAAGCTCGTGACGCGCGAGCGCTATGGCTATGGCTTCTACGAGATTCGCGCCAAGCTGCCGTGCGGGCGGGGAATGTGGCCGGCGATCTGGATGCTGCCGTCCGGCGAGACATGGCCCGATGGCGGCGAGATCGACATCATGGAGATGGTCGGGTGGGACGCCAATGTGATCCATGCGACGCTCCACACCGGCGCATTCAACCACGCCAAGGGCACCCAGCGCGGCGCGCAGGTGACGGTGCCGAGCGCGTGCACCGCCTATCATCGCTATCAGCTCGACTGGCGGCCGGGCGTGATCACGATCGGGGTCGACGGGCGCGGGCATATGCAGGTCAAGGACGACCAGCCCGGCGGCTTGGCGGCATGGCCGTTCGTGCGGCCTTATGAGCTGATCCTCAACCTCGCGGTGGGCGGCGACTGGGGCGGGAAGCACGGGATCGACGATGCCGCGCTGCCGCAGCGCATGCATGTCGACTATGTGCGCTATTGGCGCGCGCCTAGCGGTGGTGGCGGATCGCCAGCACCAGCATCCCGCCCAGCAGAGTGAGGCCGGCGAGCGCAAGCATCACCAGGCTGAAATCGGTCGGCGTTGCCAGCGCCCAGGTGAGCGCGAGGCCGGCCAATGCCGGCAGGGTGTTGGTCAGGTTGATCAGCCCGAGGTCGCGGCCGCGATGGCGCGGATCGGGCAGCAGCTGCATCGCGAAGCCCGAATGCAGCGAGAGGAACACCGCCGAGCCCATCGCATAGAGGGCGAAGGCGATCGCCGCCGACCACCAGCTCCACGCAACCGCAAGCCCGGCCGAGCCGAGCGCGGCGAGCGCGCCAAAGGCGAGGAGGAAAGGCTTGCGGCGCCCGATCCGGTCCGACCAGCGGCCCGCGAGCACCGCGACGGGTAGCGGAAGCAGATAGGCGACGGTCATGAGGTGGCCGAGCGCGCCCACTCCTTTCGCGGCGGGTGTCGAAGGATCGACCGTCGCGAAATAATAGACAAGGTAGAGCGACAGCGCGTTGCCGGCGACCTGCACCAGCAACCGCGCCGTCCAGGCGACCGCGAGGTCGCGGCCGGACAACCGGGACTCGCCGGCTTCAGACTGGCCTGGCGGCGCGGCCCGGGGTGCGGTGACGAGCAATGGGAGAACGCAGAGCAGCACCGCGCCGAAGACGAAGGCGAGCCGCGCGGGCTCACGCGTGATGCCGATCGTGAGCATCATCGCCCCGACCGCCGCCGCAAGCGGCGCGCCGAGCGCGATCAGCCCGCCCGCCAGGCCCTTTTGCGCGTCGGGTACCTCGTCGGCCATCACCGCGAACATCGGGGCCAGCACGGCGTTCACCGCGGTCTGGAACAGCGCGATCGCCGCAACGATCTGAAGCGGCGTCGAGGCCAAGTCGACGCAGGCGAAGGAAGCGGCCAGGCCTGCGAGGCCGAATGCAATCCACTTGCGTCGCCCGCGCCCGCGCGCGACCGAACGATCGCTGAGCCAGCCGAACAGCAGGTTCGAGATACTTGCCGCGATCGCGCCGACGATCACCGTGGCCGTGAAGGCGGCAAGGCGGTCATCGCCCGCAATCTCCCCGACCTTGACCGGAAGCAGCAGGGTGAGCAGCGGCAGGAAGCCGATCACCCCGCCGGCGTTGGCCAGCGCGACGAGAAGGATGAAATGGAGCGATCGCCGGTTCGGCGGCTCCGGCTGAACACTGCTCCCCAAGGCACCCCGTCCGCGCCCCGGTCGCCACGCCTGCGTTGGCCGCAGGCGCCGCCGGGACGCCTCGAACGCTAGGGCTTCATCGTCGCCGGGTCGAGGCTGGTCGTGAGCAGCAGCGAACGGTCGGTCGCATCGCGTGCGATGGCGACGCGATAGCTGCCGCCGCGGATGCGCCAGCCGGGCAGGCGCGTGTCGTAATCGGCGAGGATGCGCGGCTCGGCGGTGAGGGTGACGCGGCGCGTCTCGCCGGGCTTGAGCTCAAGGCGGCGGAAGGCGGCGAGGCGCATCGGATTGTCCGAGCCTTCGCGGGTCACGTAGACCTGCGGCACGTCCGCGCCGGCGCGCTTGCCGGTGTTGGTGACGTCGAACGACACGATGAGCGAACGGCCGCCGGCGACGGTGGCGTTGCGATAGGCGAAGCTCGTGTAGCTGAGGCCGTGGCCGAAGGGGAACAGCGGTTTCTGGCCCTTCTTCTCGTACCAGCGATAGCCGACGTCGCTGCCCTCGACATATTCGACCGGGAAGCTCTTGAGCTCATATGCGCCCGAATTCGCCGGGTTGGCCGCAGCGGCCGCCTGGAGCGAGGTGAAGGCGTCGAGACCGACCGGCTGGGGACGCGGCGCCTGGCCCTCGTTCGCCGGGAAGGTAATCGGCAGCCGGCCCGAGGGATTGACCTTGCCGGTCAGGATGTTGGCGATCGCCTCCCCGCCGCGCTGGCCGGGATACCAAGCCTGCACCACCGCGGGGACTCGGTCGAGCCACGGCATCGTCACCGGACCGCCGGTGGTGAGGACGGCCACGGTCTTCGGCTGGGCGGCGGCGACCGCGGCGATCAGCGCGTCCTGGTGATGCTGGAGCCTGAGGTCGGGGACGTCCTCGGCCTCGGTCGTCCATTGCGTCGCGAACACGATGGCGAGGTCGGCGGCCTTCGCCGCATCGACCGTGGCGTTGAGGTTGCGGCCGTCGAGGAAGCTCACCTGCGCACCGGGCAGCGCCTTGCGGAGCGCCGCGAGCGGGGAGGAGGCATGGTAGGTGACTCGCACGAACGAGGCCGCCGGGCCATGCGCGAGCGGGATCTCGATCGGGGCGCCGCCGACCGAGCGCACCTGGCTCGAGCCGCCGCCCGAAAGCACGCCGAGATCGGCGCCGCCGCCGATCACCACGATCTTCTTCGCGGTGCGCGCGAGGGGGAGGAGATCGCCCTGGTTCTTGAGCAGCACGATCCCCGCCTCCGCGGCGCGCTGCGCGACCAGCGCGTTGCGGGCATAGTCGGGGGTCTGTGCCTTGGCCGGCATCGGCGTGTCATAGGCGCCGCTCTCGATCAGGCCGGTGAGATAGCGCACGACCATGTCGTCGAGCCGCGCCATCGGCACTTCGCCCTTCTCGACCGCGGCCTTCAACGGCGCGTCGAAATACATCGCGCGGTCGAGCTCCTGGCCGGATTGCTGGTCGAGGCCGGCCCTGGCCGCCTTGGCGGTCGAGTGGACCCCGCCCCAGTCGCTCATCACCCAGCCGGAAAAGCCCCAGTCGCGCTTGAGCACCTGATTGAGCAGGAAGTCGTTCTCGCACGCCCAGTCGCCATTGACCTTGTTGTAGGCGCACATGACCGAGGCGGGCTTGCCCTTCTCGATCGCGATCTGGAAGGCGAGCAGGTCGCTCTCGCGCAGCGCGGCCTCGCCGATGCGCGCATCGAGCACCATGCGGCCGGTCTCCTGCGCATTCAGCGCGAAATGCTTGACCGTCGAGACGATGCGGTTGGACTGGACTCCCGCGATATGCGCGCCGGCGAGCTCGCCCGCGAGCAGCGGGTCTTCGCCGAGATATTCGAAATTGCGCCCGCCCCAGGGATCGCGCGTCAGGTTGACGCCGCCCGCGAGCAGCACGTTGAAACGCTTGGCGCGCGCCTCGCCGCCGATCATGGCGCCGCCCGCGCGGGCGATCTCAGGATCGAAGGTGGCGGCGGTGGCGAGGCTGGAGGGGAGGGCGGTGGCAACATCGCCCTTGCGCTGCTCGACCTGGTTGGCGACGCCGAGCGAAGCGTCGCTCTCACGCACCAGCGGCACGCCCAGCCGCGGATTGCCCTCGATATGGCCGGCAGAGGGGATCAGCTCGTTCGCCGGCTGCGCTTTGGTGAGCGGCGGGAAGAGTCCGTGGACCAGCGCGATCTTCTCGTCGAGCGTCATCCGCGCGACGATCGATTCGGCGCGCGCCCGCGCGCCGCTGGCGGCCGGCGCCTGCTGGGCAAATCCCGCATTTGCGCCAATGGTAGCGATCGCACTCGCTGCAAGCAGCGCGGCAATGGTCCGGCTCATCCCTGTTTCCTCTCCTGATCGCGGCGCGACCGCCTGTCTCGGCGGCACAGACAGCATAATCTGAGAACGTTCACAATATTGGTTTTCCGCCATTAGTGGAAGGCCGCACAGTGCATGGCCGTGCTTGACAACGTTGTACAAAGGGTTCAGGTGAACGTTCTCAACGAGCGCGGATTCACTGCGCCGTACAGGGGAGGACGAGGATGCGGGGCACGACTCGCTCTATTTCGCGACTGGTGATTGGTGTGTCGACGCTGGCGATGGCCGCGACTCCGGCACTGGCACAGGAAACGCAGGACGCGCCGCCACCCGCCGAGGAGAGTGAGGACGTCGTCGTCACCGGCATCCGCGCCAGCCTCGAACAGTCGATGACGATCAAGCGCGACGCGCAGGGTGTGGTCGACGCGATTTCCGCCGAGGAGATCGGCAAGTTCCCCGACACCAACCTCGCCGAATCGCTCCAGCGCATCACCGGCGTGTCGATCGATCGCCAGAACGGCGAAGGGTCGCTGGTGACGGTCCGCGGCTTCGGCCCCGAATTCAACCTGGTGACGGTCAACGGCCGCCAGATGCCGACCGCGCTCATCGGGGATGGCGGCAGTCCGCCCTCGTCGCGTTCGTTCGACTTCGCCAACCTCGCTTCCGAAGGCATTTCGGCGGTCGAAGTCTACAAGAGCGGCCGAGTCACGATGGAATCGGGCGGCATCGGCTCGACCATCAACATCCGCACGCCGCGCCCGCTCGACCGGCCGGGGCTGCGCGGAAGCCTGTCGGTGAAGGGCGTGTACGACACGTCGCGCAATGAAGGCGATCCGGTCACCCCGGAAATCTCGGGCATCGTCAGCTCGACCTTTGCCGACGACCGCATCGGCATCATGATCGCCGGCTCCTACCAGAAGCGCAAATCGAGCACGAACACCGCCAACGTCGGCTGGCGCGACGGCTATCTCGGCAACGAGAACAACTGGGGGTCACTGGCGCAGCCAGGCGATCCGCGCGCCGCGAACATCACCAACCGGCCCGATCCGACCGACGTCTATCATGTCGCGCAGAACGCGTCCTACAATCTCGAGGACATCAATCGCGAGCGCATCAACGGCCAGGCGGTGCTGCAATTCCGCCCGATCGACAGCCTCACCGCGACGGTCGACTTCATCTACTCGCGCAACACCGTCGAGACGCGGAACAGCAATGTCGGCGTGTGGTTCAACCATGAAGACACGTCGAGCGCGTGGACCGACGGCCCGGTCGCCGGGCCGATCTTCTACACCGAACGCTTCGCGCCGCCCGCGGGGGTGCCCAGCCCGAACGCGCTCTATGGCGGCAAGGATCTCTCGTACAGCGGCGCGCTGACCGAGAACCGCGCCGAGAACAAGTCGCTGGGCGCCAATCTGGAATGGAAGGCGCCGGGCGGGATGACGGTGGAGCTCGACTTCCACCATTCGACCGCGCAGGTGAACCCGGTCAACCGGTTCGGCTCGAGCATGTCGCTGGGCAACGCGGTGTTCGGCGTTCAGAGCCAGTCGATCAATTTCGAGAACGACCTGCCGGTCATTTCCTATCAGATGTTCCCGGGGATCGATCCGCTGAATCCGGCGATGATCGCCTCGACCGGCAATGCCTTCCGCAACGCCTATTTCCGGAACCGGATCAACCAGGCGCAGCTGCGCGGCCGTTACGACCATGACGACGGGTTCCTCGACAGCATCGATTTCGGCGTCTCCTATATCGACAGCAAGGTGCGCTCGGCGTTCGGCACGATCCAGAACGACGACACCTGGGGCGGCGCGGGACCGGCATCGGACATTCCGGACGACATCTTCGAACTCGTGACCCTGCCGGACAAGTTTCCCGGCCTCGCGCAGCCGGGGATGATCCAGAGTTTCTACGCTTTCGATTTCGAGCGAATGGCCGACCTGATCGAGCAGAAATACCAGGCGTGCAGCAATCCGGCGACGGGATCGGCGCAGCCCGGCACCTGCCTCGCCAACTTCGACACCGACCGGCGCATCACCGAGAAGACGCTGGCGCCGTACCTGCAGATCGCGACCAAGTTCGAGCTCTTCCAGAACCCGGCGCATTTCGTGGCGGGAATCCGTTACGAGAGCACCGACATTTCCTCGGCGGCGCTGGTGCCGGTGCCGGTGACGACCCGCTGGGTGGGCGACAACGAGTTCAACGTCGTCTTCTCGGGCGACAGCGCCTTCACCCGGTTCAAGGGCTCGTACGACAACTGGCTGCCCGCGTTCGATCTCGACATTTCGCCGCTCCAGGACGTCAAGCTGCGCGCATCGTACAGCCATACGATCACGCGTTCGGGCTATGCCAATCTGCAGGGCGGGCGGACGATCGACACGCTGTTCCGCGTCGGCGGCGGCTTTGGGGCGCAGGGGAATCCCGGCCTCATTCCGTTCAAGTCGAAGAATATCGATCTATCGGCGGAATGGTATTACGCGCCGACCAGCTACATCTCGGTCGGCTATTTCCACAAGGATGTGAGCAACTTCATCTCCACGACGCGGATCAACTCCAACGCGTTCGGCCTCACCACGCCGGTGAACGGGCCGCGCTGGAACGCCGCGGTCGCCGCGCTCGGGGCGAACGCGACGGTCGGCCAGATCCGCCAATACATCATCGCCAACTTCCCCAGCACGGTCACCGGCAACATCATCAATGCCGCGCCGGGCGACCCGCTGGTCAATTTCGAGATCACGACGCCGATCAACAGTGATCAGACGGCCTCGCTCAACGGCTGGGAGTTCGCGATCCAGCACGCCTTCTGGGACACCGGCTTCGGCGTGATCCTGAACTATACGATCGTCAACGGCGATGCGGTCTACGACAACACGCTGCCGTCGTCGGTGCCGCAGTTCGCGCTGACCGGTCTCAGCGACAGCGCCAATGCCGTCGCCTATTACGACAAGAACGGGCTCCAGGCGCGCGTCGCATGGAACTGGCGCGACAAGTTCCTCGCGGGGACCGGCCCCAACCCGTCCTATACCGAGGCCTATTGGCAGCTCGACGCCAGCGCGAGCTATGAGTTCATCCCCGGCTTCACCGGCTTTGTCGAGGCGATCAACCTCACCGGGGAAGGCCGGCGCGGGCATCTGCGGCACGAGAACAACGTGACCTTCGTGCAGCCGGGATTTGCGCGCTACGCGGCGGGGATAAGGTTCAACTTCTAGGACAGGTGTGTCTCCGGCCCGCGCTTTCAGGTGACGCGGGCCGGACGCTGGCCTAGGATCGGGCATAATGAACAGCGTGGTCGAGAGGGTTGTCATCGTGGGCGGCGGCACGGCCGGCTGGCTGGCGGCGTCGCGCCTCGCCAATTCGCCGCGCGCTCGCTCAGGCGGCCTCCGCGTGACGCTGATCGAGGCGCCCGACATCCCGATCATCGGCGTCGGCGAAGGCACCTGGCCGACGATGCGCGCGACGCTTTCCGCGATCGGCCTGTCGGAGGCCGAATTCCTGACTGCGTGCGACGGGTCGTTCAAGCAGGGATCGCGCTTCGACGGCTGGGTCGATGGCACCCCGGAAGACCGCTACTATCATCCCTTCACCTCGCCGCCCGCCGCGGCGACGAAGGCGCTGCTCGCGGCATGGCGGGCGACGGCGCCCGATCTGTCCTTCGCCGCCGCGATGAGCCCGCAGGCGCATGTCTGCGACCACGATCTCGCGCCGCGCCAGCGGACGATGCCCGACTATCAGGGCGCCGCGAACTATGCCTATCACCTCGATGCCGGAAAGTTCGCCGCGCTGCTGACGTCGCACGCGACGCAGCGGCTTGGCGTTGCGCATGTCGTCGCGCATGTCACCGGCGTGCGGCGCGGCGAGGACGATGCGATCGCGGCGGTCGTCACGCGCGAGCGGGGCGAGATCGCCGGCGACCTGTTCATCGATTGCACCGGCCTTGCCGGGGTGCTGATCGGCGGCGAGCTCGACGTCGACTGGATCGACCGCAGCGATACGCTGTTCAACGATCGCGCGCTTGCCGCGCAGGTTCCCGTCGCGCCGGGGAGCGCGATCGCGTCGCAGACGGTGTCGACCGCGCATGAAGCGGGCTGGATCTGGGACATCGGGCTGCCCAGCCGGCGCGGCATCGGCTGCGTCTATGCCAGCCGCTTCATGGACGATGCGGAAGCGGAGGCGACCCTGCGCGCCTATATCGCCCGCGTCCTGCCCGACGCGCCGGTGATGCCGGTGCGGCGCCTGGCCTTTCCGACCGGGCACCGCGCGCGCTTCTGGCAGGGCAATTGCATCGCGATCGGCCTGTCGGCGGGCTTCATCGAGCCGCTCGAGGCGTCGGCGATCGTGCTGATCGAATTGTCGCTGAATGCGCTGATCGACAATTTTCCGGCCGACGCGGCGGCGATGCCGATCCACGCCGGGCGCTTCAACGCCCTGTTCCGCTATCGCTGGGACCGCATCGTCGAGTTCCTGAAGCTGCATTATGTGCTGAGCCGGCGCCAGGAGCCCTATTGGCTCGCACAGCGCAACCCGGCGCATATCCCGCCGCGGCTCGCAGAGATGCTGGCGCTGTGGCGCGACCAGCCCCCGTCGACCTGGGACTTTCCGCAGGTCGACGAGATTTTCTCGGCCGAGAGCCACCAGTATATTCTCTACGGCATGGGGCATCCGGTGCCCGCCGGCCTGCAGTCCAACGACAAGGCCGGCGCGATGCTGATGCAGAACCGGCAGCGCGCCCGCGCGCTCGCCGCGGCGCTGCCCGCCAACCGCGATTATCTGGACATGCTGCACGCCGAACATGGCGCCGCGGCCCCGCGCCACGAAAGAAGGGTATGACTCAGCACGCCATTCTCGACAGCAACACGCACCGCGCGCTCCGCGTGCGCGCCGATGTGGGCATGGATCTGGGCGATGGCGTGATGGGGACGCTGACCGTGCCCAGCGAATTCCGCAACGTGCAGGGCCATTTCCCGATCCTGTTTCGCCGCGAGGCGGGACGTGACGATTTCTTCGCGCTCGCGCTGTTCGGCTTCGAGAACGGGGAGAATCTCTTTCTCGACGGTGATCGCTGGGATGCGCGCTACCGCCCGCTGTCGCTTGCGATCCAGCCGTTCCTGATCGGACGTCCGCAAAGCGGGGAAGGGCCGGGCCAGGTGCATGTCGATCTAGGCCATCCGCGCATCGCGGCGGATGGCGAGGGCGTGCGGCTGTTCGACGCCGATGGCGCGCCGACGCCCTATCTCGAGGACGTGGCCGAACGGCTCGGCGCGCTGGACGAGGGGTATCGCGCGAGCAAGGATTTCTTCGAGGCGCTGGTCGCCCACGACCTTCTCGAACCCTTCAGCCTCGAGGTGACGCTCGACGACATGTCGGTCCATTCGCTCGTCGGCTACCATATCATCGACGAGGCGAAGCTGCGCCTGCTCGATGCGGACGCGCTGGCGCGCCTGCATGCCGCCGGACATCTGATGCCGATCTTCATGGCGCTCGCGTCGCTGTCGCAGATTTCCGCGCTTGTCGCGCGCAAGAACCGCAGGCTGGCCGGTGGTTGAACGGGAAGCGTTGTCTTCCGAGCCGCTGGCCGCGGTGCCGGAGCGCGAGTGGGGGGAGGGGGCTGATCTCGACGCGTGGCTCGAGGCGGCGCGAGAACCCTTTGTCGTGCGCGGGCTGGTCGCCGACTGGCCGCTGGTCGCGGCGGGCAAACAGGGCGCCCGCGCGGCGCGAAGCTATCTGCTGGATCATGCCCGCGACCGGCCCTTCACCGTCTCGATCGGCCCGCCGGGCCATGACGGGCGGCTGTTCTACGACGCCGACATGCAGATGAATTTCCGCACCGGAACGGGCAAGCTCGCCGATATCTTCGCGGGGATCGACACCGCCGAGGACCTGGGCGAGAACCGCACCGTCTATCTCGCCTCGATCGACATCCCGTCGCATTTCGACGGGCTCGACGCGGCAAACCCGATCGACCTGGGGGGACGCGATCCGCTCAAGAGCATCTGGATCGGCACGCGGACGCTGATTGCCGCGCATAATGACTTCCCCGACAATCTCGCCTGCGTCGCGGTGGGGCGGCGGCGGTTCACGCTGTTCCCGCCCAGCCAGTTCCGCAACCTCTATCTGGGGCCGATCGACAATACCCCGGCGGGCCGCGCGGTGAGCATGGTCGACTTCCACGATCCCGATTTCGAGCGCTTCCCGCGCTTCCGCGAGGCGCTCGACCACGCCATGGTCGCCGAGCTCGGCCCGGGCGACGCGATCCACATCCCGATGATGTGGTGGCATCACATCGAGGGGCTCGATCCGTTCAACGTGCTCGTCAATTACTGGTGGCGCGATACCCCGCGCTGGCTCGGCCAGCCGCAGGACGCGCTCAACCACGCGATCCTGTCGATCCGCGACCTACCGTCCGAACAGAAGGCGCACTGGCGCGCATTGTTCGACCATTATGTCTTTGCCAATGGAGACGATGTGACGGAACATCTGCCTGAAGGAATGCGCGGCATCCTCGATCCGCTGACGCCCGAGACCGCCTCGCGCATCCGCGCCTATCTGCTGCGGCAATTGAACCGATGAGCGCGCGTCCCGCAACACGCGTGGTCATCGCCGGGGGCGGCACCGCGGGCTGGATGGCCGCGGCCGCGATCAGCCGGACGATGGGCCACACGATCGACCTGACCCTGGTCGAATCCGAGCAGATCGGGACGATCGGGGTGGGCGAGTCGACGATCCCGCCGCTGGTCAACTTCAACCGCATCCTGCGCATCGGCGAGGCCGAGTTCATGCGCGCGGCACAGGCAACCTTCAAGCTCGGCATCCTGTTCGACAACTGGAAGCATGACGGGCACAGCTATTTCCACAGCTTCGGCCTGTCGGGGAAGGATCACTGGTCCGCCGGCTTCCAGCATTTCTGGCTGTACGGCCGCGAGCGGGGGCATCAGGAGCCCTATGACGATTATTGCCTCGAGCTCGCCGCCGCGATGCAGGGCAAGTTCGCACATCTGCCGCAGGACCGGATGAACTATGCCTATCACGTCGATGCGACGCTGTACGGCCGCTATCTGCGCAAGCTTGCCGAGGAAGCGGGCACCAAGCGCGTCGAGGGCAAGATCCAGCGCGTCGAGCTGAACGGCGAGACCGGCGATATCGCCGCGCTGCTGCTCGACGGCGAGCGGCGGATCGAGGGCGACATGTTCGTCGACTGCACCGGCTTCCGCGGCCTGCTGATCGACGGTGCGCTGCACGCCGGGTTCGAGGATTGGGGCCACTGGCTGCCCAACGACAGCGCGATCGCGGTGCAGTCGAAGCATCTCGGGCCGCCGCAGCCCTATACCCAGGCGATCGCGCACGACGCCGGCTGGCAGTGGCGTATTCCGCTTCAGCACCGTATGGGTGCGGGGATCGTCTATGCCAGCGGCTATCTGTCGCGCGACGAAGCCTATGACCGGCTGATCTCGACCGTCGGCGAGCCGCTGATCGAGCCGTTCGACATCAAGTTCAAGGGCGGCGTGCGGCGCAGGCAGTGGTATCGCAACTGCGTCGCCATCGGCCTGTCGGGCGGGTTCGTCGAGCCGCTCGAGGCGACCACGGTGCACCTGATCCAGCGCGCGGTGCTGCGCTTCGTGCGGCTGATGCCCAATGGCCGCGTGAGCGAGCGGGACGCCGCCGAGTTCAACGAGCAGCAGCGCCAGGACATCGAGCAGATCCGCGACTTCGTGATCCTGCACTACAAGGCGACCAACCGGCGCGACAGCGCGTTCTGGCGGCACGTCGCGGCGATGCCGGTACCGGATTCGCTGGCGCAGAAGATCGAGCTGTTCCGTGAGACCGGGCGCACCTTCCGCAAGAATGAGGAGCTGTTCGCGGAGAACAGCTGGGTGCAGGTGATGATGGGGCAGGGAGTCGACCCGCAAAGCTGGCACCCGATCGCCGAGAAGCTGTCGGACGAGGAGTTGGCGCGGCTGCTGGCGACGCTGCGCGAGGATGTGGCGCGCACCGTCGCGACGCTGCCCGAGCATCACGCCTATGTCGCGCAATATTGCGGCGCGGCCGAACCGGTCGCGGCCTGACGGATCCACGCATGGCACGCCGCAAACAGGCCGTCACGATCCGCCACGTCGCTGCCGATGCGGGGGTGTCGCTGCAGACCGTGAGCCGAGTCATCAACAAGGAGCCCAACGTTCGACACGAAATGGCCGAACGCGTGCGCGCCTCGATCGCCAAGCTCGGCTATGTGCCCTCAATCGCGGCGCAGCGGATGAGCGGATCGCGCTCCTATCTGATCATGGCGCTCAACGACCGCGAGCGCACGATCGACGGCTGGCGCGCGCGCGACGGCACCGACTGGGTCGACCAGATGCTGCTCGGCGGCATGCTGACCTGCGCCGAGCATGGCTATCGCCTGATCGTCGAGCTGGTCGACACGCACAGCGACCATATCGAGCGCGAGCTTTCCGCCGCGCTGGCGGCGCTCCAGCCCGACGGGGTGATCCTGACCCCGCCGCATTCGGCCAATCCGGCGATCCTCGAGTTGCTGGACGACGCGCATATCAGCCTGGCGCGGATCGGATCGCTGCGCGACGGACCGGGGTTCCGGCTGACGATGGGGGACGACCTGGCGGCGGCGCTCGCCACGCGGCACCTCGCCGGGCTCGGCCATGAGCGTATCGGGCTGATCGCCGGGCCGGACGAATATGAGCTGAGCGGCTGGCGCGTCGATGGCTGGCGCGCGGCGATGGCCGAGGCGGGGCTGGCGACCGAAGGGCTGCTCGCGCAGGGCGATTTCAGCCGCGAGTCCGGCCGCCTGGCGGCGGCGCGCCTGATCGACGCCGGGGCGACGGCGATCATCGCGAGCAACGATCAGATGACGCTCGGCGCGCTCGAGGTTGCGCGCGAACGCGGCTTGGTCGTGCCGGGTAACCTCTCGCTGATCAGTTTCGACGACACCCCGATCACGCGCTTCAACCACCCGCCGCTGACCGCGATCACGCAGCCCATCGCCGAGGTGACCGCACGAGCGGTCGAGCTGATCATCGCGGGCCGGGCGGGGCAGGCGGCACCGGAGAGCCCGGTGGTCGTGGCGCCGACGCTGACGGTGCGGCAATCGACGGCCGCGCCGCACCGCTGACGGCGACAGCAGGGGGCGACTGGTACGGGCGGGGGGACTTGAACCCCCACGAGCCGAAGCTCAACGGATTTTAAGTCCGGTGCGTCTACCATTCCGCCACGCCCGCATCGGGCCGGCTGTATCGGGTCAGGGGGTATGTGCCAAGCGCGTCACACGTTCAGGCGTGCGCGCATTTCCTTGCCGGGCTTGAAATAGGGCACCCGCTTGGCCGAGACGTCGACGGTCTCGCCCGTGCGCGGATTGCGGCCGGTGCGCGCATCGCGTGCGCGGGTGGAGAAAGCACCGAAGCCGCGCAGCTCGACCCGGCCGTTCACTACGAGCCGCGTCGTGATCTCTTCGAAGAAGGTGTCGACGATGCGCTCGATCTCACGCGCGGACAGGCCGGGATTGTCCGTTGCCAGCATCTGCACGAGTTCCGAACGGATCATCCCGCGTCCCCAACTACCCGGTCATTCGCGCCGGGAACAATCGCATCGCCTTGCTCGCAAGCCTAATGCTGGACTGGTTTAGGCGCGTTTCCTTACCTGCATCAATCGAATCTTGCGCCGCCGCCGTGCTTTTCAGAGACACCGGTGCGAAACCGTTGAAATGATTGGCGGGGCGATCCGTCGTCCGGACCGCCCCGCAGGCAATCACTTCTTCTCTTCGCGGGCCTTGAGGGCCTCGCCCAGGATGTCGCCCAGCGATGCGCCCGAATCGGACGAACCGTATTGCGCGACCGCCTGCTTCTCTTCGGCGATCTGCATCGCCTTGACCGAGAAGGTCGGCTTCTTCGAACGGTCCATGCCGGTGACCATCGCGTCGAACTTCTGGCCGACCTGGAAGCGCTCCGGACGCTGCTCGTCGCGGTCGCGGCCGAGATCGGTGCGCTTGATGAAGCCGGTCGCGCCGTCGTCGCCGACTTGCACCTCGAGGCCCGCGTCGCGAACTTCGAGGACGGTGACGGTGACCACTTCGTTCTTGTTGACGCGCGCGCCGCCGGAAGCGGCCGGGGTCGGCACGCCGCCGCGCTCGAGCTGCTTCATGCCGAGGCTGATGCGCTCCTTGTCGGGCTCGACCGCGAGCACGACGGCCTTGACCATCTCACCCTTGCGGTGAAGCGCCAGCGCGTCCTCGCCCGAGATGCCCCAGGCGATGTCCGACATGTGGACCATGCCGTCGACGTCGTTGTCGAGGCCGATGAACAGGCCGAACTCGGTGGCGTTCTTGACTTCGCCCTCGACCTCGGTGCCGACCGGGTGAGCCGACGCAAAGGCCTCCCACGGGTTCTGCTGAGCCTGCTTGAGGCCGAGCGAGATGCGGCGCTTGTCCTGATCGACCTCGAGCACCACGACATCGACTTCCTGCGAGGTCGAGACGATCTTGCCCGGGTGCACGTTCTTCTTGGTCCAGCTCATCTCCGAGACGTGGACCAGGCCCTCGATGCCCGGTTCGAGCTCGACGAACGCGCCATACTCGGTGATGTTGGTCACGCGGCCCGACAGCTTCGCGCCGATCGGATACTTGGCGCCGGCGCCGTCCCACGGATCGCTCTCGAGCTGCTTCATGCCGAGCGAGATGCGCTGGGTGTCGCGGTTGATGCGGATGATCTGCACCTTCACCGTGTCGCCGATGTTGAGCATCTCCGACGGGTGGTTGACGCGCTTGTAGCTGAGGTCGGTGACGTGCAGCAGGCCGTCGATGCCGCCGAGGTCGACGAACGCACCGTAATCGGTGATGTTCTTGACGACGCCGTCGATCACCTGGCCCTCGGCCAGGCTCTGGATCAGGCCCGAACGCTGCTCGGCGCGGTTCTCTTCGAGGACGGCGCGGCGCGACACGACGATATTGCCGCGCTTGCGGTCCATCTTGAGGATCTGGAAGGGCTGCGGCAGATCCATCAGCGGCTGCACGTCGCGCACCGGACGGATATCGACCTGCGAGCCGGGGAGGAACGCCACGGCGCCGCTGAGGTCGACGGTGAAGCCGCCCTTGACGCGGCCGAAGATCACGCCCTCGACGCGGTTGCCCTGGCTGAATTCGAGTTCGAGCTTGTCCCATGCGGCTTCGCGGCGGGCGCGGTCGCGGCTGAGCATCGCTTCACCGTTCGCGTTCTCGACGCGGTCGACATAGACCTCGACCTCGTCGCCGACCTTGAGCTCAGCCTTCTGGCCGGGGGCGGCGAACTCGCGCAACGGCACGCGGCCTTCGCTCTTGAGGCCGACGTCGATGACGGCGAGGTCGTTTTCGATCGCGGTGACGGTGCCGATGACGACGCGGCCTTCGAAGCCGTCCGCCTGACCCAGGGTCTGGTCGAGAAGCGCGGCGAAATCGTCGCGCGTGGGGTTTGCCGTAGTGGCCATAAAGGGTTCAGTCCTAAATGTTCGTTTTTCCGGCCGGCTGGTTGGATCCAGCGGTCTTTTTGGCCGAAACGCCGTGGCGGCCGCATGCCGGTCACGACATCCGATGGACGGGCACGGTTGGAGAGACTGACGCTTCGAGATGAAAGCGAAAACGGCGCGTGAGCCAAACGCTCCGCGCCTCCCTCCGCGAGCACCCGCTCGCCGGACGGGCGCCCCCTTAGCTCCACTGCTCGGCAAAGGCAAGGAAATCCCGGCTTTGGCACGTGCCGCGCGGGGCCGTCACCGATTATTTACCTTAACTGGTCACATCGCTCACGAAACGAAAACGGGGAGGGGATTTGATGACACCGGTTGGCGGATCGGCGGAGGATGCGGACTGGCTGGTCGTCGCCGCGGCGTCCGACCGCTATGAGATCATCCGCGACGACCGGTTGAAAATCCTGCGGATCAACCAGGTGGCGGTGCAGACGCGCGAGGAGGTCGACCAGTATCTCGCCGTGCTCGGCGAGATCGTGCGCGACGTGCGGCTGCGTTTCGGCCGGGTGCGCGTGCTCGCCGACCTGCGCAACGCGCCGGTGCGCACGCAAGAGGCGGCGGAGCGCATGCGGATGGGAAATCTCGCGCTCTATCGCTCCGGGGACCGCGTCGCGCTGATCGTCGAATCGAGCCTGCTCAAGATGCAGCTGCGGCGGACGCTGGTCGAGTATCAGAACATCTTCCTCTCGCCCAACGCCGCCGAGACCTGGCTCACCGCGCTCGATTGAGGATCAGGGCCGCCAGGCGGTGAAGGGCAGATCGAGCGCCTCGGCCACTGCCTCGTGCGTAATCGTGCCCTTGTAGACGTTGAGGCCGGCGGCGAGGTGCGGATCGGCCGCCATCGCCGCTTCCGCGCCGAGATTGGCGAGGCGCATCACGAACGGCAGCGTCGCGTTGTTGAGCGCGAAGGTCGAGGTGCGCGCCACCGCGCCCGGCATGTTGGCGACGCAATAATGGATCACCCCGTCGATCTCGTAGACCGGGTCGTCATGCGTGGTCGCATGGCTGGTCTCGAAGCAGCCGCCCTGATCGATCGCGATGTCGACCAGCACGCTGCCGCGCTTCATCGTCTTGAGCATGTCGCGCGTCACCAGCTTGGGCGCGGCGGCGCCGGGGACGAGCACCGCGCCGATGACGAGATGCGCATTCTTCACCGCCGCCGCGATCGCCGCCTTGCTGGCATAGGCGGTCTTGATCTGGCTGCCGAAATGCATGTCGAGCTCGGCCAGGCGGGTGTTGTTGATGTCGTAGATGGTGACGTCGGCGCGCAGGCCCGTCGCCATCTGCGCGGCGTTGATGCCGGCGACGCCGCCGCCGAGGATCGCGACGCGGGCCGGCGCGACGCCGGGAACGCCGCCGAGCAGGATGCCGCGGCCGCCCTGTTCCTTTTCCAGATAGTGTGCGCCGACCTGGACCGACATGCGGCCGGCGACTTCGCTCATCGGCTTGAGCAGGGGGAGGGTGCGGTCGTTCGCGGTGACGGTCTCGTACGCGATGCAGGTCGCGCCCGATTCCACGAGGCCTTCGGCCTGCGGCTTGTCCGCGGCGAGATGAAGATAGGTGAACAGCGTGTGCCGCGGCTCGAGCAGGGCGATCTCCTGCGGCTGCGGCTCCTTGACCTTCACGATCATGTCGGACTGGGCGAAGACCGCCGCGGCGTCGGGCAGGATCCGCGCGCCGGCCTCGACATAGTCCGAATCCTCGAAGTCAATGCCCATCCCGGCGCGAGTCTCGACCGCGACCTCGTGGCCCGCGGCAGTCAGCTCGGCGACGAGCGGCGGCGTCAGGCCGACGCGATATTCGTGGTTCTTGATTTCCTTCGGCACGCCGACGCGCATGGCCAAACTCTCCGATAGTCTGTGTCTCTCGCAGATCTAACGCAGGATACCGCCGCGAATCTCTGCAAACTTATGCGCTTGGACCGTGACACTTGCATGAATATGCTGATCGGCGCCGTTGTTTCGGGATTTTATGCGCAATGGACAAAATCGACGAATCGATTCTCAGGCAACTCGCGCGCAATGCCCGCGCGCCTGTCAGCCATATCGCGGCCGAGGTGGGGCTGTCGCAATCGGCGTGCACGCGGCGCATCCAGGCGCTCGAGGCATCGGGACATATTCTGGGCTATGCGGCGCGGCTCGGGTTGCGGCGGCTGGGCTACAGCGTCACGGCGATGGTCGACATCACGCTCGGCACCGAAGTGGGCGAGGATCTCGCGCGGTTCGAGGCGGCGGTGGCGCAGATCGACGGAATCGTCGAATGCGCGCTGGTCTCGGGCGGCTACGACTATCGCCTCAAGGTGTTGTGCCGCGACCTCGACGATTACGAACGGCTTCACCGCGAGGAGATGGGGCGGCTGCCCGGGGTGGTGAAGATCAGCTCGAGCTTCGTGCTGCGCGCGGTGCCGACACGCAGCGAAGCCGACGCGCTGTTTCCCGCAGCGGGACGGTGAGGCCGCCGCCAATTGCGCCCCGATGTTGCACGTGCTAACTGCGCCGCCGTTTCAACGGACAGGTAGCCGGTCTGACATGACCACTGCATTGCTCGCCACGGTTCGCAAAGCCTTCCCGTGAGCGAGACCAACGGAAGCCCCGAGCCGGCGACCGACTCGACCTCCCAGCCCATCGATCCGCATCATCCGCATGGCCGCGAGGCCGCATTGTGGAAGCTTGCGATCGGTGCGATCGGGATCGTGTTCGGCGATATCGGCACCAGCCCGCTCTACGCTTTCCGCGAGACGTTCAGCGCGGCGCATCATCCCGAGCACCGGCTGCCGCTCGATCAGCTGCATATCATGGGCGTGATCAGCCTGATGTTCTGGTCGATGATGATCGTGGTGACGCTGAAATACGTCACGCTGATCATGCGCGCGGACAACAAGGGCGAGGGCGGCAGCCTGGCGCTGCTCGCGCTGATCAACCGCACCAGCGGGCAGAAGCGCTGGACCGCGGGCATCGTGCTGCTCGGCGTGTTCGCGACCGCGCTCTTCTACGGCGACTCGATGATCACCCCGGCGGTGTCGGTGCTGTCCGCGGTCGAGGGACTTGCGGTCGCCGCGCCGGGCTTCGCCGACTGGGTGCTGCCGATCGCGATCGCGATCCTCGCCTTCCTCTTCTCGATCCAGCGCACCGGCACGGCGCGCGTGGGCGCGATGTTCGGGCCGATCATGCTCGCCTATTTCGCGACGATCGCGACGCTGGGCGTGATCAGCGCGGCACAGACGCCCGAGGTGCTATGGGCATTCCTGCCGCACTATGCCGCCAATTTCTTCGTGGTCGACCCGTTCGCGGCGTTCCTCGCGCTGGGCTCGGTCGTGCTGGCCGTCACCGGCGCCGAGGCGCTCTATGCCGATATGGGCCATTTCGGGCGCAAGCCGATCCGCTTCTCGTGGCTGTGGTTCGTGCTGCCCGCGCTGATGTGCAACTATCTGGGGCAGGGCGCACTGCTGATGCGCGACGCGACCGCGCTGCAGAACCCGTTCTACATGCTCGCGCCCGAATACCTGCGGCTGCCGCTGGTCGGCATCGCCACCGCCGCCGCGATCATCGCGTCGCAAGCGGTGATCACCGGCGCCTTCTCCGTGACGCAGCAGGGCATCCAGCTCGGTTTCATCCCGCGGCTGCGCATCGCGCACACCAGCGCGTCGACCGCAGGGCAGATCTACATCCCGCTGATCAACTGGGCCCTGATGGTGGCGATCATCCTGCTGGTGCTGACCTTCCAGACCTCGTCCAACTTGACCGCGGCCTATGGCATCGCGGTGACCGGGGCGATGCTGATCGACAACTGCCTGCTCGCGGTGCTTTTGTTCACGCTGTGGAAGTGGAAGAAGCGCTATGCGATCCCGCTGCTCGCGGTGTTCTTCCTGGTCGACCTCGCCTATTTCAGCGCGAACCTGACCAAGGTGCCCGATGGCGGCTGGTTCCCGCTGCTCGCCGGAATCGTGATCTTCACGCTGCTGACGACCTGGGCCAAGGGCCGGCGCCTCATGGTCGAGCGGATGCGCGAGGGGGCGATGCCGATCAAGGTGTTCATCCAGTCCGCGGCGGGCTCCGCGACGCGCGTGCCGGGCACCGCGGTCTTCATGACCTCGACCCCGGAAGGTGTGCCGCACGCGCTGCTCCATAATCTCAAGCACAACAAGGTGCTGCACGAGCGGGTGATTCTGCTGACGGTGAAGATCGCCGACCAGCCTTATGTTCCCGAGGCGGAACGCGCCAAAGTCGACGATCTGGGGCAGGGATTCCACCGCATGCTGCTCTATTACGGCTTCATGCAGGAAGCCGATGTGCCGGGCGCGCTCAAGGCGATCGGCGCGTGCGGGGGCAATTGCGGCGGCGCGTTCAACATGATGGACACGAGCTTCTTCCTCTCCCGCCAGACGCTGCTGCCGTCGGAGCGGCCGGGGATGCGGATCTGGCGCGAGAAGCTGTTCGCATGGATGCTGCGCAACGCGGAAAGCGCGATGGAGTTCTTCCGGCTGCCCACAAACCGTGTCGTCGAGCTGGGCAGCCAGGTCGAGATTTGATCCCGGATCGAGCCCGGGGCGACGTGGCGCCGATCATCGTCACCGCCGTGCTGGGCCGCTCGGACCAGGCGGCTTTCGACGGGTTGCGCCGCGCGCACTATCCGCCGGAGCGCAACGTGCTGCCGGCGCATCTCACGCTGTTCCATCACTTGCCGCCATCGGTCGAGGACGAGCTCAAGCATCGCCTGACCGAAGCGACGCGCGGGGTACGTGCGCCGGCTGCCAAGGCGGCGGGCCTGATGTCGCTCGGGCGCGGGGTGGCGGTGAAGGTCGAATCGTCGGGGCTCGCCGCGATCCGCCGCGATTTGTGCGAGGCGTTCGCCGGGCTGCTGATGCCGCAGGATGCCGGCGGCTGGCGGCCGCACGTGACCATCCAGAACAAGGTCGCGCCGTCGATGGCCAAGCTGCTGATGACGGCGCTGGCGAAGGAATTCCGCCCGCGCGAGGTGGAGATCGCGGGGCTTGCGGCGTGGTGGTATCGCGGTGGGCCGTGGGAGCCGCTGTCACGTCACATGTTCGCTTGACCCGCTTCCAAAGCGCACTTATGTGCGCCGCTCGCCCGAAAGGGCTCCCTTGGTATGGCCGAGTAGCTCAGTTGGTTAGAGCAGCGGAATCATAATCCGCGTGTCGGGGGTTCAAGTCCCTCCTCGGCTACCATCCTTTTTCCGAATCAGAGCACCTTGGCGATCGCGCTGCCGAGATTGGTGACGATCGCGTAGAGCGACCAGATGCCGATGCGCCAATCGCTCCGGCCGGGTGGCGGGAATGGTATCCCGATCGGTCGAAGACGCTCGATACGGCCTATTACGCCGAATATCGCTCGCGCGGGCCGGGCGCGTCGCCAGCCACGCGCGATCCCCTCTCGCGCCAGTTGAGCGATGCCGAAGCGGCGCAGTGGACTCTGTTTAACTTCTTCAAGGGCGATATCGGCTGGATCGATCCGCCGGCCGACTAGCCGTCAGGCGCCGCCCATGCCCGAATCGCGGATCGTCTCCATCGCCACGAAAGTAGAGGTGCTGGCGACATGCGGCAGGCTCGAGATGCGCTCGCCGAGCACCTCGCGATAGCGGCGGATGTCTGCGGTGCGGACCTTGAGCAGATAGTCGAAGCTGCTCGCGATCATGTGGCATTCCTCGACCTCGGGAATGCGCAGCACCGCGCGGCGGAAGGCGTCGAGCGCTTCCTCGCGCGTGTCGGAGAGCTTCACTTCGGCGAAGGCGATGTGATCGAGGCCGAGCCGCGCAGGATCGACGATCGCGCGGAAACCGCGGATCGTGCCGTTCGCGATCAGCCGCTTCACGCGCACCTGGCACGGCGTCTTGGACAGGCCGACACGCGCGGCGAGATCGGTGATCGCGATACGGCCGTCGGCACGCAGCACATCGATGATCTTGCGGTCGAAGATGTCCAGATCGGCGGCTTTGTCAGTCATATTTGCCTTCGAACGACACAAAATGAAGGCGAAATGATACGCCGATAAGTCTGCAAAAGTCCAATCGCGGGACCCAAAACTGATAGGATGGGGCGATCATCCCCTCCGAGGCTCCCGATGACCGCACCGTTCGCCGATTTCGCCCCGCCGATCCGTCCCCAGACTCCGCTGCGCGCGGCGATCACCGCGGCCTATCGCCGGCCCGAGCCCGAGTGCCTGCCGCCGCTGGTCGAGCAGGCGACCTTGCCCGAGGGCACGCGCCAGGCGACGCGGGCGACCGCGGCGGCGCTGATCACCGCGCTGCGCGCCAAGCACAAGGGCACCGGGGTCGAGGGGCTGGTACAGGAATATGCGCTGTCGAGCCAGGAGGGCGTCGCACTGATGTGTCTCGCCGAGGCGCTGCTGCGCATTCCCGACGACGATACGCGCGATGCGCTGATCCGCGACAAGATCGCCGATGGCGACTGGAAGTCGCATGTCGGCGACGGCCGCTCGCTGTTCGTCAACGCCGCGACCTGGGGGCTGGTGGTGACGGGCAAGCTCACCGGCAGCGTCAACGATGCCGGGCTCGGCGCGGCGCTGACGCGGCTGATCGCGCGCGCGGGCGAGCCGGTGATCCGCCGCGGCGTCGACATGGCGATGCGCATGATGGGCGAGCAGTTCGTGACCGGCGAGACGATCGCCGAGGCACTGAAGCGCGCGCGGCCGCTGGAGGCGCGGGGCTTCCAGTACAGCTACGACATGCTGGGCGAGGCGGCGACGACGATGGCCGATGCCGAGCGCTACTACCGCGACTACGAAAACGCCGTGCGCGCGATCGGCGAGGCGTCGGCGGGGCGCGGCGTGGTCGGCGGCCCGGGCATCTCGATCAAGCTCTCGGCGCTGCATCCGCGTTATGCCCGCGCGCAGGCCGGCCGGGTAATGGGCGAACTGCTGCCCAAGGTGAAGGCGCTGGCGCTGCTGGCGAAGGGTCATGATATCGGCTTCAACATCGATGCCGAGGAAGCCGACCGGCTCGAGCTGTCGCTCGACCTGCTCGAAAGCCTGGCGCTGGACCCGGACCTCAAGGGCTGGGACGGGCTGGGCTTCGTCGTGCAAGCCTATGGCAAGCGCTGCCCGTTCGTGATCGACTGGATCGTCGATCTCGCCGCACGCGCGGAACGGCGGATCATGGTGCGATTGGTCAAGGGCGCCTATTGGGACGCCGAGATCAAGCGCGCGCAGGTGGACGGGCTGCCCGACTTCCCGGTGTACACGCGGAAAATCTATACCGACGTCGCGTATATCGCCTGTGCGCGGAAGCTGCTGGCGAACCGCGACAAGGTGTTTCCGCAGTTCGCGACGCACAATGCGCAGTCGCTGGCGACGATCTACCACATGGCGGGGCCGGACTTCGCGATCGGCGACTATGAGTTCCAGTGCCTCCACGGCATGGGCGAGCCGCTCTACGACGAGGTGGTCGGCGAGACCAAGCTCAATCGTCCGTGCCGCATCTATGCGCCAGTCGGGACGCACGAGACGCTGCTCGCCTATCTGGTGCGGCGCCTGCTCGAGAATGGGGCGAACTCGTCATTCGTCAACCGCATCGCCGATCCTGAGGTGTCGATTGCCGAGCTGGTCGCCGATCCGATCGAGCAGGTGCGATCGATGGACGTGGTCGGCGCCAAGCATCCGCTGATCGCGTTGCCCGCCGAACTCTATGGCGCGCGGCGCAACTCGGACGGGCTCGACTTGTCGAGCGAGATGGTGCTGGCCGGGCTCGGCGATACGCTTCGGGCGAGCGCGGCGGCGGGCTGGGCCGCGGAACCGGCCGACCGGCTCGGCACCTCGCGTCCGGTGTACAATCCGGCGGACGGTAAGGACGTCGTGGGGACGGTCGTGGAGGTAAGCCCGGAGGCGGCGCAGGCCGCGGTCGAAGTCGCTCAGGCGGCCGCGGCGGCTTGGGCGGCGGTACCGCCCGCCGAGCGCGCGGCCTGTCTCGAGCGCGCGGCGGACCTCATGCAGGATCGCATGCAGCTGCTGATGGGCCTGATCATGCGCGAGGCGGGCAAGTCGGCGCCAAATGCCATCTCGGAGGTGCGCGAGGCGATCGATTTCCTGCGCTACTACGCGGCGCAGGCACGCGCGATGCTTGGCGCGGCGCACAAGCCGCTGGGTGCCGTCACCTGCATCAGCCCGTGGAACTTCCCGCTGGCGATCTTCACCGGCCAGATCGCGGCGGCGCTGGTGACCGGCAACACCGTACTCGCCAAGCCCGCCGAGGAAACCCCGCTGATCGCCGCGCAGGGTGTCGCGATCCTGCACGAGGCCGGCATTCCCGCCGCGGCGCTCCAGCTGGTGCCGGGCGACGGTAAGATCGGCGGCGCGCTGGTCGCCGCGCCGGGCACGCAGGCGGTGATGTTCACCGGCTCGACCGAGGTCGCGCGGATCATCCAGAAGGAGCTGGCCAGGCGGCTCACCGCCGATGGCGCGCCGGTGCCGTTCATCGCCGAGACCGGCGGGCAGAATGCGATGATCGTCGACAGCTCGGCGCTGGCCGAGCAGGTGGTAGGGGACGTGATCGCCTCGGCCTTCGACAGCGCGGGACAGCGCTGCTCGGCGCTGCGCGTGCTGTGCCTGCAGGAGGATGTGGCGGACCGCATTCTGGCGATGCTCAAGGGCGCGCTGCACGAGCTGTCGATCGGCCGCACCGACAGCCTCGCCACCGATATCGGCCCGGTGATCACTGCCGAGGCCAAGGGCAATATCGAAGGCCATATCGAAAAGATGCGCGGCATGGGGCGGGCAGTCGAGCAGATCGAGCTGGCGGGCGAGACTGCGCAGGGTACGTTCGTGCCGCCGACGATCATCGAGCTCGAGAGCATCGCCGATCTCGAGCGCGAGGTGTTCGGGCCGGTGCTGCATGTGGTGCGCTACAAGCGCCGCGATCTCGACCGGGTGATCGATGCGATCAACGCCACCGGCTATGGCTTGACCTTCGGCCTGCACACCCGGCTCGACGAGACGATCGAGCATGTCACCGAGCGGGTCGAGGCGGGGAATCTCTACATCAACCGCAACATCATCGGCGCGGTGGTGGGGGTGCAGCCGTTCGGCGGGCGCGGGCTCTCGGGCACCGGCCCCAAGGCGGGCGGGCCGCTCTATCTCGGGCGGCTGGTGCAGGCGGCGACCGTGCCGCCGGGGCTCGCATCGGCGACCGGCGATCCGGCGCTACGCGACTTCGCGTTGTGGCTGGACGATGAAGGCGAGGTGGCGCGCTCGGCGGGCGAGGCTTCGTTGCTGGGCGCGCAGGTCGAGCTGCCCGGACCGGTGGGCGAGCGCAACGTCTATGCGCTGCATCCGCGCGGCGCGATCCTGCTGCTGCCCCGGACTCGCCAGGGGCTGATCGAGCAGGTCGCGGCGGTGCTGGCAACGGGCAATCGCGCGGTGATCGGCAATGCGGCGCTGCGCGGCGAGCTGGAGGGGGTGCCGCCGCGGGTGGCGGCGCGGCTGAGCTGGGCCGATGACTGGCGCAAGGCCGGACCGTTCAGCGGTGCGCTGATCGAGGGGGATGCCGAAGCGCGGCTGGCGGCGCTGGCGGGGATTGCCGAGCTGCCGGGACCGATCGTGCTGGCACAGGCGGGGACGCCGCGGCTCGACTGGCTGGTCGAGGAGGTCTCGACCTCGGTCAACACCACCGCGGCGGGGGGCAATGCCAGCCTGATGGCGGTGGCCTGAGCGGCCGGCAGCTGCTACGCGCCCCGGAAAGGCGCGGGAGAGCGGCGGAATGCACTATGACGTGGTGATCGTGGGCGCGGGGCATGGCGGGGCGCAGGCGGCGATCGCGCTGCGCCAGGCCAAGTTCGAGGGGACCATCGCGATCATCGGCGAGGAACCCGAACTGCCGTACGAGCGGCCGCCGCTGTCGAAGGAATATTTTTCGGGGGAGAAGGCGTTCGAGCGGATTCTCATTCGTCCACTTTCCTTCTGGGAAGAGCGGAACATTTCGATACTTACCGCCACACGCGTCGATGCGGTGGATTCCGCGTCGCATGAGGTGGTCACGGACAAAGGCGACCGTATCGGCTACGGCCACCTGATCTGGGCGGCCGGCGGCAACCCGCGAAAGTTGAATTGCGGCGGCGGAAGTTTGCCGGGGGTCCACACGGTGCGCACGCGCGCCGACGCCGACCGGATGCTGACCGAGCTGCCCGCGGTCACCCGCGCGGTGGTGATCGGGGGCGGATATATCGGGCTCGAAGCCGCAGCGGTGCTGGCCAAGGCGGGCAAGCAGGTGGTGCTGCTCGAGGCGCTCGATCGCGTGCTCGCGCGCGTCGCCGGCGAGCCCTTGTCGCGCTTCTTCGAAGCCGAGCATCGTGCGCATGGCGTGGACGTGCGGCTCGGCGTGACCGTCGATTGCATCGAGGCGCAGGGCGGCAAAGCCAGCGGCGTGCGCCTCGCCGATGGCGAGGTGATCCCGGCGGAGCTGGTGATCGTCGGCATCGGCATCGTCCCCGCGGTCGAGCCGCTGATCGCGGCGGGGGCGGAAGGCGGCAACGGCGTCGCGGTCGACGGCCATTGCCGCACCTCGCTGCCCGACGTCTTCGCGATCGGCGACTGCGCGCTGCACGCCAACGCCTTTGCCGACGGCATGCCGGTGCGGCTGGAGTCGGTGCAGAACGCGCACGACCAGGCGACCGTCGCGGCAAAGACGATCGCGGGGATCGGGGCGCATTACGACGCGGTGCCGTGGTTCTGGTCGAACCAATATGATCTGAAGCTCCAGACCGTGGGGCTGTCGACCGGGCACGACGCGACCGTGGTGCGCGGCGACCCGGCGGCGCGGAGCTTCTCGGTGGTCTACCTCAAGGACGGGCAGGTGATCGCGCTCGACTGCGTCAACGCGACCAAGGACTATGTCCAGGGGCGCAAGCTGGTGGTCGAGCGGCTGGCGATCGATCCCGCGCGACTGGCCGACGCGGGGACGCCGCTCAAGGAGCTCGCAGCCTAGGCGCCTCTCATGCGTTGAAGGCGCATGCCTTCGAGCGTGATCCGCAGCTGGAACTACGACCCGGACGACGCCCGGCTCGACATCGTGTTCGTGAGCGGCCGGCGCTACAGCTATCACGAGGTGCCCGACCGCATCGCGCAGGGGATGCGCAAGGCGGTGTCCAAGGGCGGCTACTTCAACCGCCGCATCCGTGACCATTTCCGGTTCACGCAGCAGCGGTGAGTAGTTGCATTCCTCCCGCCGGAGGGGAGGTGGCAGCGCGTAGTGCTGACGGAGAGGTATTCTCCACTCACGACACCGCTTGTGGAGAATATCCCCTCCACCGCCTTCGGTGGTTCTCCTCCACCTCCGGGGGAGGACTGGCTGATCCTCCCTAGCCGTTGGGCAGGATCAGATATTTCTGGCCCGTCGCGCGACGGTTGTAGGCGGCGATGATGTCGGGCTGGACCGCCTGGTCGAGCGTGATGCGGCTGGTGTAGCTACTGGCGAAGGTGGTGCGGATCTCGGCCGCCACCTTGGCGCGCATGCGGACGACCTCCTCCATGCCGGCCGATTGCAGATAGGGCGTGAGCAGCCAGCCGCCGACCGCCCATTGCATGCCGAAGCCGCGCGTGATCTCGGTCGGCGCCATATTCAGGCCGCCATAGATATAGACCTGCTTCATCGTGGTGGAGCCATAGGGGCCATTGGCGGGATTGGTGCGAACCGCGGCCGCTTCCATCGCGTTCAATATCTGCCCGGCGAGCTTGCCGCCGCCGATTGCGTCGAAGGCGAGGAAGGCTTGAGTCTCGGCGATCGCCTCGATCAGCTGGGCCATGAAGTCGGGCGCACTGCTGTCGACGACATGGGTGGCGCCGAGATCGCGCAGCAGCACCGCCTGCGCCTCGCTGCGCACGATGCTGACCAGCGGCACCCCCTCGGCGCGAGTGAGCTTGACCAGCATCTGGCCGAGATTGGAGGCGGCGGCGGTGTGGACGAGCCCGGTGAAACCGTCGCGCCGCATCGTGCCGACCATGCCGAGCGCGGTCATCGGGTTGACGAAGGAGGAGGCGCCTTGCTCGGCCGACACGCCATCGGGCAGGGGCAAGCAGTCGCGGGCGCGGAGCAGGCGATATTGCGCGTAGAAGCCGCCGCCAGCCGCGGCGACGGTCTTGCCGAGCAGCGCCTGGGCGGCGGGATCGTCACCCGCGGCTACGATGGTGCCGGCGCCCTCGTTGCCGACCGGAATCGGCATACCGACGCGCGGCGCGACGGCGCGGCGAGCGGTCTCCGGGATCGCGGCGGCGGCGCCATCGGCGGTGGCGGTGAAGGCCTTGCTATCGGCGGCGCTGAGCATCACGGCGAGATCGGAGGGATTAAGCGGCGTCGCCTCGACCCGGACCAGCACCTCATCGCCCCGGGGTATGTGGACGGGGACGTCGCGGACCGCCAGTTCGAGCTGGCCGTCCCCGGTGACCGTCGAGAAGAGCTGGCGGGCCTGTGCGGGAAGGTCGGTCATCGGGGGTATCCTCCTGTTTGCGTCGACCATACCGCGATTTCTAAAAGTCGTTCAAGCCGGAGTGCGGGCGATAATCCGCTCGCTTGTGGCGGCGCTTTACGTTAAGGTGAGGTCCATGACCCAAACCGCCGCCCCGTTCGAGGTTCCGATCCCCGTCGATCCGGCGGATATCGACTTCATGGGACATGTGAACAATGCCAGCTATTTGAAGTGGGTGCAGGAGGCGGTTCTCAGCCACTGGCAGAAGCTCGCACCGGCCGAGGAGGTGGCGAAGCACCTGTGGGTCGCGTTGAAGCACGAGATCACCTATCGCAAACCCGCCTTTCTGAACGACGAGGTGGTGGCGACGGTGCTGCTCGAGAAGGTGCAGGGCGTGCGTGCCTTCTACGAGACGGTGATCCGCCGCGGCGACGAAGTGCTGGCCGAAGTCAAGTCGAGCTGGTGCTGCATCGACGCGGAGACGCTGCGCCCGGCGCGGATCGCCGAACATATCGTCGAGCATTTCTTCGGGAAGCGCGAGAGGTAGGGGCCGAGGCCCGTCCCTCTACGCTATCGGCGCAGTCAGCGCCGCCACCATCCGAGCAATCGCGGGCGCGGGCCGAGGACGCCGCCATCCGGCTTGCGCCGTTCGCGCGCGCGGTGGATCGGCGCGACGACGATCATCGAGAAGACGGTGACGATTGCGACTGCAACCGCATAGGCACTCATTAGGCGGGGATCGATGGCATGTCTCCTGCCGGTAAGCGGGAGCACGAGGTCCCCCAGCCAGCGGCGCTTACGGTCGAGAAGACTGCCGATGATTTGAAGAGACTAGCAGGCCGCGGAAGCCACGGCCAGCGGCAAGCGCCGTTTCAGCCAAGTATTTCGCGCACCGCAGCAACAGCGATCGCCGTTGCCCGGGCGTCTTCCGCGTTTCGCGCACGGCGCAGGCCGGAAGTATCGATCAGATGTCGTATGGTTCGTTCAATTCGGTTGTTCTGAAGTTTCACTGGTTTTCCTGTTGGGGTTGCAATGCCGGCTCGCGGCGTTCGCGTGCGCGATCGACGCTTTCCTGCCGCGCGGCCATGGCGAGCCAGGCGGCTTCGGCACGAAGGCAGCGTTCACGTACATTTTCGAGCGTCGCGGCTTCGGCATCGGCGCGCGCTCGCGCCGCGTGTTCGCGATAGGGGACTTGTGCCATCCTGCGGCTCCGTTGTGGTCGTGGCTGGCGTGCGGCGCCAAGACGGCGCCGCACGGACGAAGTGCCGCTTACTCGGCCGGGCTGAGATTGACCGCGGCCATCTTGCCGCGGCGATCCTCTTCCAGTTCGTAGGTCACGCGCTGATCCTGGGTGAGCGTTGCCATTCCGGAGCGCTCGACGGCCGAGATATGCACGAACGCGTCGTTGGTGCCGTCATCGGGGGCGATGAAGCCATAGCCCTTGTCGCTGTTGAAGAATTTGACGGTGCCGGTGATGCTCATAGAAAACTCCTTCTCGTTTCGAGGGGCGAACCGACTGCCGGGATCGCCCCGGTGCCGCGGCTGCAGAAAGAAGGAAGTTGGGGCCGCAAAGCACCGAGAACCGTCGATTTGCGACTGTAGCGACCGGAATATGGAGAAATAGCTCGAAAAAATCAAGGGTCGCCGCGAAGTCTTCACGCAGGGGGAAGTAAAATGAGCGGAGAATATCAGCCGGCCGGATGTACGAAAAATTGCTTGCGCTGTGTCGCGACCGCGATGCCCTTCGCATCGGTTTTATGGCCGGAAATTGTGAATCCGGCGCGAAGATCGACGATCAGCATGGTGGTATTGGCAGCCGCGGGCGCTGCTCAGAGCCAGCGCGGGACGCGGTTGGCGTAGTCGATATAGGGCTCTCCGAACTTGCCGGCCATGTAGCGCTCCTCGCGCAGCACCACGCCGTAATGGATCGTGACGGCGAGCGGGATCAGCATCCAGAACACCACCGGCGCGTCCGCGGCGACGCCAATCGCGCAGTAGATCAGCGTCATGCCGAGATACATCGGGTTGCGCGTGAAGCGATAGATGCCCTGGGCGACGAAAGCGGTGGCCGGCCGCCACGGCGGCGCGGAGGTGCCGGCGCGGCGAAAGCGGAGCGCGGCCGCGGTGATGGCAGCGAGCCCGGCCAGCGCGAACACCGGCACGACCGTCCAGCGCAGCGCTGGGGGCATGTCGAGCCCCTGCGTGCGGACCACGAGGAATTCGAGGACGAGCCCGAGAATGAGGAAGCCGAGATAGATGAGGGGCGGCGGCGCGATGACGCCGGGGATGTCGCGCTTCGTGTCGGTCATGGCGGTCCCCCTTAACCCGTGGAATCGAACTTGTCGCGCTTGCGCTGGCCGAACAGCAGCCGGCGCTCGAGATGGAGGCGCGCGGCGGCGTAATAGGCCTCGAGGAAGGCGCGGTCGTTGCCCTCGTCGTGGCGGCCGATCTTGCGGCGGATGACGCCGGCCACGGTGGTGAGCGTGTCGGCATCGTTGCGGTGGAGCACGTCCTCGAGCCGCTGGATCTCGAACTGGCCATAGGTTTCGAGCTCGTGCGGGGCGAAGCCCCAGGCGTCGGTCCGCGCGCTGTCGTTGGCAGCGAGCAGGTCGGGCGCGATCTTGGGCCGCTCATTCTCGACCACCCAGGTACCCGCGATCAGGTCCCCGGCGCGCAGCCGGTCGCGATTGAACAGCGGCATGAACAGGAAGATCGCGGTCCAGGCGAAGCCGAGCAGCGCCAGCCAGCGGTTGCTGAATCCCTGCGCCTGCGCGCTCATGAGGAAGATGAGGGGGAGGAATACCTCGACCTCACGCATCAGGTTGCGCGCTAGGATCGCGCCGCCGGTGAGGCGCCCGCCGTCGCGCGCGACGACGCGCAGCTTGAGCATGCGCTTGCCCGGGGTGGCGGCGCGCGTGCCGCTCTCGAACAGGGTGAAGTAAAAATTGCGCAGCAGGAAGAAGCCGAGCAGCCAGATGATCGCGGCCGGGCCAATGGTGCGAAAGCCGCCGATGATGAAGAAGGCGAGGGCGGTGAGCGCGATGAGGATCACCAGCATGATCAGCGCATCGACCGTGAATGCGCCCGCGCGTGAGCCGGCGCTGGCGAGGCGCAGGTGAAGCGTCACACCTTCGGGCGTCACCAGCTCGCGCAGGTGGCGCTCCTTCCCGTCAGCGGGGATGCGCGGCTTAGCCATGCGTGCGGCGGCCGCCCAGCGCGAAATAGCCGACCCACAAGGCGAACATCGCCGCGGCGATCGCAAAGCGCGCGCCGTCGGCGGTGATCAGCTGCCGCGCGAACCCCTCGAGCAGGCCGGCGACGAGGAGCATGATCACGACGCCGATCATCACCAGCGCGGCGCGGCGGCCGGCGTCGCCGGCAGCGGCCATGCGGGTGCGCGCGCCGGGAAAGGCGACTGCGCGCCCGATATGCAGACCCGCCGCACCGGCGAGGATGATCGCGCTCAATTCGGTCGAGCCGTGGATGAGCAGCCAGCCGGTGAAGCCGACGCCGAGCCCCTTGGGCAGGAACGCCGCGTACATCGCGCCGAGCAGTACGCCGTTGCTGGCGATCAGGAAGAAGGTCGGGATACCGAAGGCGAAGCCGAGCGCGAACGCCATGATCGAGATCTGGGCGTTGTGGGTGAAAAGGAATGTGGCGAACACTTCGAGCCCGCCGCGCTCGGGGCGGTCGTAGAGCGTCGAGCGGAGATAGTCGGCGGTCGCGTTCATGTCGCGCCCGCCCGCCATCTCGGACGGGATGATCGCGTTGAACCAGGCGGGGTCGCTGAGCACGAGGAAATAGCCCGCGACCGCGCTGGCGAAGAACAAGGCGGCGATCAGCAGCGTCTCGCCGAAGATCCCGCGCACCGCGGCGGGCCAGCCATGCGCGAAGAAGCCGCCGATCTGGCGCGAGAGTGGTTCGCGGCAGCCGTAGAGGACGAAATAGGCGCGGGTGGAAAGGCTTTCGAGATAGGCGATCATCGACGCGTCGAGCGAGGTCTCGCGCGCGATCGAGAGGGCGGAGAGGGTGGCGCGGTAGAGGCGCGGGAGCTCGACCAGGTCCTCGTTGGTGAGGCGCTTGGGCGACTTCTTCTCGACGAGGTCGAGCAGCGCTTCGAGGCGCTGCCAGTCGGCCTCGCGCTCGGCGCGGAAGTGGCGGACGCCGAAGGCGGGGGTTGCTGTGCTCATGGGCGTTCGCGGTCCCGGACATAGCGTTCGGCGAGGGCGAGGGCGAGGTCGTCGGGGTTGGCCTCGAGCACGTCGATGCCGAGGCGCTTCAGCCGCTCGATCACGATGCGGCGCTCGCGGATCAGGGCGTGGGCGATGTTGGCGCGGATCACGTCGTCGGGCTCCTCGGGACGCGCGTCGAGGATCGCGTCGAGCTCGGTGTCGTGGAACAGCACGAAGAGCACGCGGTGGCGGCGCAGCATGCGCGCGGCGGCGGCGATCATCAGCTCGGCGGCGGTGGGATCTGTGAACTCGGTGAACAGGATGACGAGGCTGCGGCGCTGGAGCCGCTGGTCGAGCGTGACGAGCGAGAGGGTGTAGTTGCTCTCCTGCGCGCCATAATCGATTCCGGCGGCGGTGCGGTGGAGCGTGGCGAAGCCGCTGGCTCCGCTGACGCTGCCCGAATCGGCACTGGGGCGGCCGGCGAAGCCGAACAGGCGGACCTGGTCGCCAGACTTCAAGGCGACGAAGGCGGCGAGCAAGGCGGCGGAGACGGCGCGGTCGATGCGCGGGAGGCCGTCGACCGGTTCGCTCATCGCGCGGCCGCAGTCGATCGCAAAGACGACGCTGTTGTCGCGCTCGGTGCGGAACTCGCGGGCGAGGAGGGAGAAGTGGCGCGCCGAGGCCTTCCAGTCGATCGCGCGCCGCTCCATCCCCGGCTGGAAATCGGTGAGCGACTGGAATTCGGTGCCGTCGCCGCTGTCGGGGCGGATGCGCGTGCCGAACTGGCGGCTGCGCAGGAACTGGCGCATGCCCTGCTCGCGCACCGCGCGCAGGCTGGGCAGGACCCGCACCTCGCCGTCCTCCGCGCGGCTGCGCTGGCGCCAAGCAAGGCCGAGCGGGCCGGCGACCCGCGCCCAGACGCGCGCGACCTTTGCCGTGCCGCGGCGCGCCGCGGCGTAGGCGAGCGGGCGCTCCGCCGGGTCGAGCGGGGCGGAGACCTCGGCGGCGTAGCGCAGCGCGGGACCGCCCGCCGGAACGAGCTCGACCTTGTCGCCGACCTCGACCGAGCCGGGGAAGGCGGTGGCGAGATCGGCGTCGCGCAGCCGCGGGGCGAGCGCGCCGTCGAGCACAGTGAGGATGAGGATCGCGAACACCCAGAACACCGCGAACAGCCAACCGTCCGGGCGCATGACGCCGAGCGCCAGCGCCAGCGGAGCCGCCGCCAGCACCAACGCCACGGCGCGCTGGGTGGGAATGATCAACGCGGCGCCTCGACCCGGTCGATGAGTTGGGCGACGATATCGTCGGCGCGGCGCCCGTCGATCTCGGCGGCGGGCGAGAGCACGACGCGGTGGCGCAGCAGCGGCTGGGCGAGCAGCTTGACGTCGTCCGGGATGACATAGTCGCGGCCCTCGAGCGCAGCGGCGGCGCGGGCGGCGGCGGCGAGCGCGGAGGCGGCGCGGGGCGAGGCGCCGTTGGCGAGATCGGGATGGCCGCGAGTTCGAGCGGATCAGCGCCACGACATAGGCGATCACCTCCTCGGCGAGCTTGACCGCGAGCACCGCCTCGCTCGCCGCAGCGATCCCGGCGTGATCGGCGACCTGCGCGACGCCGCTGTCCTCGGGCCGGGGCGAACCGGTGCGCGTGCCGTACTGCGCGACGATCGCGCGTTCGGACGCCTCGTCGGGATAGTCGATCGCGAGCTTGAACAGGAAACGGTCGAGCTGCGCCTCGGGCAGAGGATAGACGCCCTGCTGCTCGATCGGGTTCTGGGTCGCCACCACGGTGAAGTGGTCGGAGAGTTTTTCGGTGCCGCCGTCGATGGTTACGGAGCGTTCCTGCATCGCTTCGAGTAGCGCGGCCTGAGTCTTGGGCGGGGTGCGGTTGATCTCGTCGGCGAGCAGCAGCTCAGTGAACACTGGGCCGCGCTTCAATTCGAAGGTCGAGGTCTGGAAGTTGAACAGGCTGGTGCCGAGAATGTCGCCCGGCATCAGGTCGGGGGTGAACTGGATGCGGCCGAATTCGAGTCCAAGCGTGCGCGCGAAGCTCTGGGCGAGCAAGGTCTTGGCAGTGCCCGGCGCGCCTTCGAGCAGGACATGGCCCCCCGAGAGCAAGGCGACGGTGAGCAGCCGCGTCGTCGCGGACTGGCCGACCACCGCCTTCGCCACCTCGGCATCGATCGCCGAGCCGAGCGCGCGGACGTCTTCGAGTGTCATGCCTTCACTTCCTTTCGCCAATCGTCGAGCTTCTGTGCCGCGTGGAGCAGCTCCGCCTCGGTCCTGGCGGCTCGGAGGCGCTCGGTCGAGGCGGTATAGGGGGTTTGCGTGGGCAAGGCGTCAAGATGCGCGTCGAGCGCCTCGCCCTGCAGCGTGCGCGGCAAGGCGAGGCGCCGCGCGGCCCAGTCGCGGATGGCATCGGCGAAGGCCCCGCCACCTTCACGCGTGCGGCCGGCGCGGCGGGCGAGGCCGACGATGTTCTCGATCAGCGCGCGCTTGCCGAAATCGAGCGCGCGCGGCTCACGCCGCGGCGGGCCGAAGCGCGCCCAAGTGGCGATGCCGGCGAGCAGCGCCGCAGCGAACAGCGCGAGCGTGACGCCGAGAAAGGGCGGCTCGAACATCAGCTGGACGAGGTTGCGGCCGCCCGCGCCATAGGGGAGCATCGTATCGAAGACGATCGTGCCGGGATTATCGGGATCGAGCGCAGCGAGCAGCGCGATCGTGGCCTGGGCGTTCTGACGGTGCGCCAGCCCGTAATTGTTGAGCAGATCGGGGTCGGCGAGGATGTAGATATGCTTGCCCGGCACCTCGCCCAGCACGGCGCTGCCGTCGGGCGCGGCGATCAGCGAGTAGATCTGGTCGCCGTCGAGCGACTGCACATTCTCCGGTGTGCGGAACGGACGGAGGTCGAGGCTGGTGGGGTAGGTGAGCCGGACCTTCTGGTGATGGTCGACGGTGACCTTGGTGATAGGGGCGAGCATCCGCGCGAGCGGGCCCGAGGAAAGCGTGGCCAGCCGCTCCTCGCGATTCGGACGCAGCCGCTGCGGCGCCGTGACCCATTTAGGCAGGACGATCAGCACCGGCGCATTCTCGCCTGCGGCGTCCTTGAGCGCAGCCTCGAGCTCGGCGGGCTTGGTCTGGAGATTCGGAGTGAGGATCAGCAGACCGCGCTGCGGACGCGCGGCGGCGTCGCCGGACAGCGTGACCGTGCCGCCCGACTGCTCGATCAGATCGTTGAGCGCGCGGAAGCCGGTGGCGAAGCGCGAGGTGGGGCTGGGCGTGTTGCCGCGCTGGCGGTCGACCAGCCCGCCATAGCCGCTGACCAGCAGGAAGCCGAGCATCAGCGCCACGCCGGCGGCGATCAGCAACAGCACGGTGCGCGCGCGGAAGGGGTTGCCTTGCGCGCTCATCGGCGCCGGTCCGTTCCGGCGAGCGCGAAGCCGGCATAGTCGGCGCGCGCGCGCGTCCAGTCCGCCTCGCCGAGCGGATTGCCGGCGAACAGGCTGCGCTCCACGTCCGCGACGATTCGGCGGAACACGGTGCGCGCGGCGTCGGGCAGACTCTCGAACGCGGCGATGTCGCGGCTGGTGAGCGATGGGCGCAGCGAATCGCCGCGCCAGCGCTCGATATCCTCGATGCTGCGGTGGAGGATCAGGCGAACCGCCTCGGCATAGCGGCCCGCGGCGGCAAGCCGGTCGGCATCGTCGAGCAAGGCGCGCGCGGCGCCTGCGTCGGGGGTCCAGCCGGCGGGCTCGGCCGCCGCCTCGCCACGGCGGAGCAGGCGCGCGGAAATCAATTCGCGGACGGCAGGAAACAGCGCGAGAACGAGCGCGATCACCACGGCGATGATCGCGATCCACATCAGAACGGTCCATCCGCCGCCGACCCAGTCGACGAAACGGCGGAGCGCGTCGAACAGCTCGATCAGCCAGCGCGGGGGTTGGTTCACCTCGGGCTGGCGCCAGGGAAGGTCGAACTGGATCGCCGGATCGGCGCGCACTGCGCGATGCGCGGCGTCGACACGGGCGGGGTCGCCAAAGGCGGCGGCCCCCTGCTGAACGGCGCTGCCTGCGCCCGGTGCCGTCACGCGATTTCCCCCATGGCTGCGAGCGTTGGAGCAAATCGCCAAATTGCGCGCAACGCTTTTCGACCCTAACGGTTGGGAAACCGGGCTGTATGACCGGAATCGATAGAGCAGAGAGGGGCACAGCGAGTTGATCCGTACCATCATCGGCGCCGCCGCCGCCGCGAGCCTGGCCGCGTGCACGGCCAGCGCGGAGGACAAGCCCAAGAGCACCGCGTCGGATGCACCGCCGCAGCGCGGGCCGGGAAAAGGCAAGGGATATGCCCATGATCCCTATCCCTCGACCTATCGGGCCTATCCGGGCGTGCCGACGCTGGTGACCAACGTCACCATTCTCGACGGCGAGGGCGGGCGGATCGACAATGGCGCGGTGCTGTTCCGCGACGGCAAGATCATCGAGGTCGGGCAATCGATCGCGGCGCCCGACGGCGCGGCGGTGATCGACGGGCGCGGCAAGTACGTGACCCCGGGCGTGATCGACGTGCACAGCCATCTCGGCGACTATCCGAGCCCGGGCGTGCAAGCGCATTCGGACGGCAACGAGATGACCGGCCCGGTGACCGCCGAGGTCTGGGCCGAGCACAGCGTGTGGCCGCAAGACCCCGGATTCAGTCGCGCGCTGGCCAATGGCGGGGTGACGACGCTGCAGATCCTACCCGGCTCGGCGAACCTGTTCGGCGGGCGCAGCGTGACGCTCAAGAACGTCTATGCGCGCACGATGCAGGCGATGAAGTTCCCGGGCGCCCCCTATGGCCTCAAGATGGCGTGCGGCGAGAATCCCAAGCGGGTTTATGGCGCGCGCCAGCGCATGCCCGCGACGCGGATGGGCAACATCGCGCTCGACCGTGCCACCTGGGCCAAGGCGCAGGAGTATAAGCGCCGCTGGGACCGTTATGAGGAGAAGGGCGGGGAGTCGCCCACGCGCGACCTGGCGATGGATACGCTGCGCGGCGTGCTCGACGGTGAGATCATCGTCCACAACCACTGCTACCGCGCCGACGAAATGGCGATCGTCCTCGATATGGCGAAGGAGTTCGGGTACAAGGTGGGGACGTTCCACCACGCGGTGGAGGCGTACAAGATCGCGGACCTGCTCAAGGCCGACGGGACGTGCGCGGCGGTGTGGGCCGACTGGTGGGGCTTCAAGATGGAGTCCTATGACGCGATCAAGGAGAATCTCGCGATCCTCGAGCGCGAAGGGGCGTGCGGCATGATCCATTCGGACGACGCCAACGGCATCCAGCGCCTGAACCAGGAGATCGCCAAGGTGCGCGCGGCGGCAAAGCGCGCGGGGTTCGACGTGCCCGAGGAGGTCGCCTGGAAATGGGCAGCGATCACCCCGGCGCGGGCGCTGGGCATCGACAAGGTCACCGGCAGCCTCAAGCCCGGCAAGATGGCGGATGTGGTGCTGTGGAACGGCAATCCGTTCAGCGTCTATACGCGGCCCGAGAAGGTGTGGATCGACGGCGCGCTCCTATATGACGCCTATGATCCCAAGCGACGGCCCGTATCCGACTTCGAGCTGGGCCAGCCCGGCGAGGGAGACGTGAAATGAAGGCGATCCTTCTTGCGGCGGCCGCGTTGGGCGTGGCGGTCCCGGCGGCGGCGCAGACCGTGGCGGTGACCAATGCGAAGCTGGTGACCGGCGACGGATCGGCGCCGGTTGAGGGCGGCACCGTGGTGGTGCGCGACGGGCGCGTGGTCGCCGCCGGGCGCGGCGTCGCGGTGCCGGCAGACGTGACGGTGGTCGATGCTGGCGGGCGTTGGGTGACGCCGGGCATCTTCGCCGGCTTCACGCGAATGGGCATCGTGGAGGTCGACGGAGTCGAGCAGACCAACGACGCCGGCGCGAACAGCTCGCCGTTCAACGCGGCGATCGACGTGGTTCCGGCGGTGAACCCGCGGACCAGCGCGATCACGGTCAACCGCGCCGAGGGCGTCACCCGGGCGGTGGTCGCCCCGCAGGCGCGCGGGTCGATCTTTGGCGGGCAGGGGGCGATCATCGACCTCGGCGCCGACATGGACGCGGTGACCAGGGCGCGTGCCTTCCAGTTCATGGAATATGGCGAGACCGGCGCAGCACGTGCCGGGGGCAGCCGCCCGGCGGCTCATGCGATGCTGCGGAACATCCTGTTCGAGGTGCGCGACTATGCCCGCGCGCCGGGCAGCTTCGCCGATCGCGGCAAGGACGCACTGCTGACCCGGGCGGACGCGCAGGCACTGGTGCCAGTAGTCAACGGGGCGGTGCCGCTGCTGGTGCATGTCGAGCGCGCGTCGGACATCCTCGTCATGCTCGACTTGAAGCGCGAGATGCCGGGCCTCAAGCTGGTGCTGGTCGGCGCGACCGAGGGCTGGACGGTGGCGCGGCAGATCGCCGCGGCGAAGGTGCCGGTGCTGGCTTCGGCGCTCGCCGACCTGCCGGCCTCGTTCGAGCAACTCGCGGCGACCCAGTCGAACATCGGGCGGCTGCAGGCGGCGGGCGTGACGGTCGGCATCGGCATGATCAACGACGACGAGGCGCGCCAAGCGCGGCTGGTCAAGCAATATGCCGGCAACCTGGTCGCGCTGGGCCGGGTGCCGGGCGCGGCGGGACTCGACTGGGGGCAGGCGTTCGCGGCGATCAGCTCCAGGCCGGCCGAGGCGATGGGGATGGGCGGCGAGTTCGGCTCGCTCAAGCCCGGGCGGCGCGGCGACGTCGTGATCTGGGACGGCGACCCGCTCGAGATCGGGAGCGAGGCCGTGCGCGTGTTCATCGACGGGGTCGAGCAGCCGCTCGACACGCGCCAGGACAAGCTCAAGCAACGCTATTTCGATCCGAAGGAGGGTGCTTTGCCGAAGGCGTACGAGCGCTGAGCGCGAACGAACAGCCCGCCACCGCGGTGGAGCCGCGACGCGCCGGACGGCCGCGCGACCCCGCGAAGTACGGCGCGATCGTCGAGGCGGCGCGCGCCGCCTTCTTCGCGCGCGGCTTCCACGCCGCGACGATCGAGGACATCGCGCAGGCCGCGGGGGTCTCCAAGGTCACCGTCTACAGCCGCTTCGGCGACAAGGAGACGCTGTTCGAGGAAGTGATCCGCGCCGAGAGCGGGCGGATGGCGGCGGTGTTCGACGACGGGCTCTCGGCCGGGCGCTGCCTCGAGGAGCGGCTCAACGACTATGGCATGGCGCTGATGGGGTTCCTGTTCAGCGAGGAGCATCTCGCGGTCGATCGCGTGCTGATGAACGAGATCGCGCAGCTGCCGCGGCTGGCCGAGCGTTTCTACGAGGCGGGGCCGGCATTGTGCGTGGGGCGCCTTGCCGAGGTGCTGAGTGAGGCAGCGGCGAAAGGCGAGATCGAGATCGACGATTCCTGGCTGGCCGCCGAGGATCTGTGCGGGCTGTGGAAGGGGCTGTCCGACATGGGCGTCAAGCTTGGGCTGGAACCGATCCCGCCGCCCGAGATGGTCCGGGCGCGCGTTGAGCGGGCGACGCGGCTATTTCTCAAGATGGTCGGATCGAAGCCGTGACGATCCGCGTTGTCGGCGCGATGGAGGTGCATTCATGCGGAAAACTTATCTGGCGATCGTCGCGGCGCTGATGCTCGGCGCATGCGGCGGTGGCGGGCAGCAGGCGGCGAACGACGCGGCGGCCAACAACATGGTCGAGAATGTCGCCGACGCGACCAACTATCAGGCCGAGGTGATCGCGCTGCCGCCGGCACTGCAGAACGGCGTGTTCCTGCGCGCAGTGCGCGATGCGGGGTTCAACTGCCAGGAAGTGACCGAGACCGAGCGCTTCGACCCGGTTCAGGGCAATCCGGCGTGGCGCGTGACGTGCGACAACCGCACCCCGCACCTCATCTCGATCACGCGCGACGGCACCGCGAAGATCGTCAGCCGCACCGACGCGAACTAACCCGATAAAAGAGGGGAGGCGGGCGGACCCGCCTCCCCTGGAGGCTCGGGGTTCAACTCCCGGCCGTGATCCGGTCCCGCCGGATCACGGCCTTGTTCCTTGGCTCAGAGGGCGACCACGCCGCCGTCATTCTTGGTGATCGCAACGATCGCCGAGCGCGGACGCGTGCCCGCCGGAGCGGTGCCGGTCGCCTGAGTCGCCGGCCAGCTGCTGGTCGGCGCGGCCGGGGTGCCGCCCTCGCCCGGGTGCTGGATGCCGACGAACAGCGTGCGACCGTCCGGAGTCGTGTCGACGCCGGTGATCTCGCACTCGACCGGGCCGACCAGGAAGCGCTTGAGCGTCGCGTCGGTGGCCAGCGCGCCGCGGCGCGTGGTCTGGGTTGCGGTGGCGCCGCCGGTGCCGCGGTTGGTGATCGTCACCGAAGCGCCGTCGCCGGTCGTGCCCGGCATCGCGACCAGCATCTGGTTGTTGGTGCGATCGGTGAAGGCACCGTCGTCGGTTTGGATCCACAGCAGCGGCTTGACCAAGCCACCGGCATTCTGCGGCCGCGAGAACCACAGGCCGTCGGGGCTGGAGAAGTCGTTGGCGGCGGTGAGGCCCGAGATATTGACGTCACTGTTCGAGTCCGCCGAGTCGGCACCGAACAGGTAGATGTCCCAGGTGAAGCCGGTCGCGGCGGGATCGTCGGCATTCTCGCGCAGGCGCAGGATGTGGCCGTTGGGGTTGCCGAACTGGTTGGTCGAGGTGCCGCGCACGTCGTTATAGTGGCGCGGATTGGCGGCGTCGGTCCCGCCCAGCGGGCGCAGCGTCGCGTTGTTGTTGGTGAGGGTGAGGTAGATCTCGCCCGTCACGTTGTTGGTCGCGGTCCACTCCGGGCGGTCCATCTTGGTCGCACCCACGGCGTCACCGGCCAGGCGGGTGTTGACGAGGATGTCGACCTGGTCCGCGAAGACATATTCCGGGTCCGCGCCCGCAGCCGGGCGGTTCGGTACCGAGCCGAACACCAGCGGCACCCACGTGCCAGTGCCGTTGGCGTCGAACTTCGCCACGTAGAGCGTGCCGGCGTCGAGATACTTGTCGCCGATGGCAAGGCGGTCGGTCGCCTGTGCGTCGGCCGGGTTCCAGGTCGCGTTCGACACGAATTTGTAGAAATACTCGCCGCGCGAGTCGTCGCCGAGATAGACGGCGAGCTTCTTGCCGGAAATGAACTTGCCGAACCACGCGCCCTCATGGCCGAGACGGCCGAGCGCGGTGCGCTTACGCGGCGCCTGGGTCTTGTCATACGGGTCGAACTCGACGCACCAGCCGAACTGGTTCGGCTCGTTGCGCCAGTCGGTCGTGGCGGAGCCGCCGACGCCGGCGCGCGCGTCCCAGCGGCGGAAGGTGGTGTTCGAGGCGTCGGCGGGGATCACCGTCGACCAGCCGTAGCTGCCGCTGCTGCTGGTGACACCGTAGCGGCGCAGTGCGACCAATTCGCGTGCGGTTCGCTGGGCATCGTCGCCGCTGCGGTGGAAATAGCCGGCCCAATTCTCCTCGCAGGTGATGTTGGTGCCCCACAGGGTGTGGCCGTTGGCGCAGTTGTTGATCGTGCCGCGGCCCTTGGTGCCGTCGGTCGAGAAAGGGGTGCGCAGCCAGGCGCTACCCTTCACCGGGCCGTTGAATACCACTTCGGTGTTCGGCGTGATACGGCGGTTGAAGGCCGAGTTCTGGACATAGGTCCAGGCGCGGTTAGCGCCCTCGACATATTCGGTGACCGATACGCCGTGCGCCTCGATCTCCTTGATCGCCTCGGCCTCGGGACGGGCGCCGCCGACCGTGGTCCCACCGTTCGGGTGCAGATACTGGTCGTTGAGGTTCTCGTGGTTCTGCACCATCAGACCGCGCACCGAGCTGTTGTCGTCTCGCGCGCCGGCAGCGGTGAGGCCGTACCAGTAGAGCGCGTCGCCATGGTCGCCGATACGCTGCGCGAAATTGGTGTCGGTGCCGTCATTCTTGTACGCCGCGACGCTCGAGGCGATCGGATCGCCGAGACGAGTCATGACCGTGACGGTGTAGCCCGCCGGAACGGTGACGACGTCGTTCTTGTTCTTGGCGATCGAGGTGAAGCCCATCTCCGCAGGAGCGACGGTGACCGCGACGCTGCCCTGCGTGGTCTGGCCGGCGCTGTCGGTGGCGCTGTACTGGAAGGTCAGGCCGGTCGGCCCGCTGACGCTCGGCGCGATGAAGCTGGCGTTCGGCGTGTTCGCGCCGATCAGCGTGGCCGCCGGTCCGCTGGTCTGCACCCAGGCGGAGGTAATCGCGCCATTGTCGGTCGCCTGGCCGGTCAGCGTGACGACCCGGCCCGAACTGGTGTTGCCCGAGGATCCGACCGAGATCAGGTTGGGGAAGGGGTCCGCAGCGTCGCCGGCGCTATCGCACGCGGCGAGGACGCCGCCGCCGAACACCGCGACCGCCGCCGCCGAGGCACCCGAACGCAGCGTGTCGCGGCGCGAATAACGCTGTTCTATCAGCGCGTTGAGCGTGGGATTGGCGGTGTTGTTGGTATCGACGTCGCCGTCAGTATAGCCAAAGGCCAGATCGGTGCTCTCGGTCATGTTCTGGAACCCCCTTTTTTGTGACCCCGATCCAGTGCGGATAGGGTTGCGGGGGCTGTGGCGGCGCGCGTTTACAGGGTGATGGAGAAGCGTTGACGGACTCGTGTCGATTTGGAGACTCTTCGATGACAGGCTGTTTTTTATGGGGATAGGACGATAGGGGCGCTGGCGATGGAAGACGCGCGGGACAGCCTGGCCGATCGCATGGCGCAGCGATTCGCGGCGCGCGAGGCGCGGACCGAGCCCCGATCGCCCGGACCGGTGAACTGGCGTCTGACAGCCGCACTGACGGGCGTGATCGCGCTCGGGCCGCTGGGGACGATCGTCGCGGCGGGCATGATCGAGCGGGGCGCGCGTGCGGAGGCGGCGCGGCTGGACGTTCAGGCGGCGCCGCGGCGCGAGGCGGAAGCGCGCGAACAGGCGGCGCGTGCGGCGCTGCACGCAGCGGTGCGCGACGCGGGCGTTGCGGTGTGGCTCGATCGGGTGGCGGCGGCGATCCCGGCCGAAGCGCGAGTCGCGCGCATGGCCAAGGCGGCCGACGGCGCCCTCGAACTCGAAATCTCGACGCCCGACCCCGACCTGTTGCGCGGTGCGCTGCGGGGCGATCCGGCGCTGGCCGGGTTCCGCGAAACCGGGCAGCGGCGCGCGGGCGCGATGATCGCGGTAATGTTGAGACGGACGCCATGAACCGGGCGACGCTGATCGCCGGGGTCGGCGGGGGGCTCGCGGTGCTGGCGCTGCTGGCGCCGGCGACCGGCACGGCGTTAGGCAAGCTCATGCGCGCGCGGGAGGCTGCTGCGGGTGCGCGGTTGGCGGCAGCCGCGCCACGGCCGGCCGCGGTGCCGCTGGCCGCGCCAGGGCTGCGCGCGCCGGGGGCAAGCGAAACCGAGGCGGCGCGCGGACTGGCGGGCCGGGTGCGGCGGCTGGCGGCCGAGGGCGGCGTGCTGGTGGAGCAGGCCGCGCCGGTGGTGGCCGGCGAGGGGCTGGCACGGCTGCGCTTGCGGCTCTCCGGCCCGGACAAGGCGGTGGTGGCGCTGGCCGACCGGATCGAGCGCGGGACGCCGCTGACGCGCTTCGCGGCGTGGCGGATGACGGCGCTGCCGGGCGGCGGCCTGCGGCTCGAGGGCGAGGCAGTGGCGGCATGGCGCTGAGCCGAACCGAGGGATTCGTGCTAGGTGGCGCGGCGCTGTTCGCGGTTGCGATGCCGGTTGCCCTGCTGTGGCCCGGCGCGGGCGTGAAGGTTCCGGCGCAAGCGGCCGACGCGCGCCCGGTGGTGCCGCCGCCGATGCCGGCGGTCGCCGCGGTCTACGAGCGGCCGCTGTTCGCCGCGGTCGAGGCGAGCGACGAGATCCCGGCCGATGCGCCCGCGCTGGTCGGCATCGCCGGGCGGCTCAACCGCGACGCGGTGGCGCTGGTGCGGCTGGCGGACGGCAACTCGCGCAGCCTGGGCGTCGGCGAGAGCGTGGATGGCTGGCGGTTGGAGAGCCTGGCGATCGATGCGGCGTTCTTCACGCGCGGGCGCGAGCGGGTACGGGTGGCGATGGGTACCCCCGAGGCTGCCGAAGACCCCGCCGCGGACGAATCCGCTCAGTAGATCCCGTCGATCTCCAGCGTCAGCCGCGGTTGGAGCGGCTTGAGCAGCAGGTTGCTCGGCTTGTTCAGGTCCAGTTCCTCGCTGCGCAGCCGGGCATATTTGGCCTTGGCCATTGCCGCGGCATCCTCGCCGTTGCGCAGGATGGTGGGCTTGAGGAAGATGAACAGGGTGCGCTTGTTGCGGCTCTCGCGGCGGCTCCTGAACAACTCGCCGAGGATCGGGATGTCGCCTAGGATCGGCACTTGGCTCTTGACCTGGCCGTAATCGTCCGAGGTGAGTCCGCCGAGCACGATCGTCTGGCCGTTGTCGGCGAGCACGGTGGTGTTGATCGCGCGGCGATTGGTGATGAGGTCGGTCGCCTGGCTGAGTTGGGTCGCGGCGATCGACGAGGCTTCCTGCACGACCTCGAGCCGGATCGTGTCGCCCGCGTTGATCCGCGGGAGGACCTTGAGCGTGATGCCGACATCCTTGCGCTCGACCGACGTGTAGGGGCGCACGTCGCTCGACGAATCGGTGAGGATCGAGCCGGTGATGAACGGCACTTCCTGCGCGACGACGAATTCGCCGACCTTGTTGTCGAGCGTGGTGATCTGCGGCGTCGAGAGCAGGTTCGACTTGGTCGAGGTGCCGAGTGCCTGGACCAGGATCGAGAAGCTGTCGCCGATCGCGATATTGGCGGTGAGGCCCGGCCCGAGCGCCGCGGCCATCGGCACGTCGAGCGCGTCGAGGATCGCGCCGAGCGAGGGGCCGGCATTGTTGAACGAGGTGGCCGCGCCCTCGACCTGGTTGAGCACCGCCCCGCTGGTGCCGAGCTGGACGGCGAGCGCTTCGGCTTCCTCACCGGTGATCTCGGCGATCGCGGCCTCGATCAGCACCTGCGGGCGGCGGACGTCGAGATCGACGATCAGCGGCTCGATCGCGGCGATCGCGCTGGGGGTACCACGGACGACGACCGCGTTGATGTCGGGCGAGGGCTGAACGGTGATCTCGGGCGTGGAGAAGCCCTGCGGAGTCTCGGTGCGTTGTTGCCCGAGCTGCGCCTGCTGCGCCTGGAGCGCGGCACTGGCGGCGGCAGCGGCGGTGTCGGCCTGGCTGGTGCCGCCCGACGCGACCAGCCCGCCGAGCACGCTGGTGGGGCTGCGATAGCCGCTGCCGCGCTTGTCGGAGAGGCTGCGCGCGACCGCGTTGGTGGTGGTCGCTTCCTGGCCGAGCACGCCGCGCAGCACTTCCGTCACCGATTCGGCATCGGCGTAGCTCAGGCGGAAGACGCGCGTCACCGGCGTCGCGCCGCCGGGCGCGTCGAGCGAGGCGATCATGCGCCGCGCGTCGGCGACCGCGGTCGGCGTGCCGCGCACGATCACGGTGTTGCTGCGCGCATCGGCGGCGACGCGCGCGCCGCCCGAGGCGGGGTCGCCGAGCACGCCCTGCAGCGCCTGCGCCACGTCCGGCGCGCTGCCGTTGCGCAGCGCGATGGTGGCGAAGGTGAGGCCGGAGCCGTTGCCGTCGAGCGCGCGCAGGATGCCCTCGATGCGGCGGACATTGTCGGCATAGTCGGTGACGACCACGGCGTTGGGCTGGGCGAGCGGCTCGACGCTGCCGAAGCTCGCCACCAGCGGCCGGGCGACGCGCGCCGCCTCGGCCGAGGGGACGTTCGACAGGCGAATCATGCGGGTGATCAGCTCCTGGCCCGAGGCGCCGCGCGAGGGCACGCCGCCGTCGCGCACGGCGTTGCCCGCCGGCACCACGCGCCAGGCGCGGCCCGAGCGGACCGCCGCGAAGCCATTGGCGCGGAGCACCGAGAGGAACAGCTCCCACACCCCGCTGGGCGAGAGCGGGGTCGCCGAGGTGACGGTGACCGTGCCCTTGACCGCGGGGTCGAGGATCAGCGTGCGGCCGGTGAGGCGCGATATCTGGTCGGCGACGTCGGCGATCTCGACCCCGCGCATGTTGACGACGATGTCGGCTGCCTCGCTCTGCTGGGCGAGCACGGGTTGCGAGACCATGGCGACGAGCGCAAGGGAGAGGGCGGTGCTGCGGATCGGATTGGGCACGGGCGGGATACCTAGCGGGTCGGGACGGTCAGCGTCACGGGCTTTCCGTCGCGAGTGATCTGAATCTGGGCGGAGCCGAGCGATTGCGCGGCGGCGATGGCGGCGGCGGCCTGGGCCTGCGTGTTGATCGCCCGGCCGTTGACCGAGGTGACGACGTCGCCGGGCTGAAGGCCGGGGGGAGCGCCGCTGCCGACTTGAACACCGCCTGGCACCGGTCTCAGGCCTGAGACAAGCTCGGACGAAAGTGCTACCGCGTTGGGCGAGCGCGGCGGGACGGATGGTGGCATCGCGGGCGCGGTCGGTGCCGACTGAGCCGGTTGTGCGGGCGGCTTTGCCGCGGCCGCGGCCTGCTGGTCGATGGTCAGCGTGGGATCGGGGAAGGCGAGGAACTCGATGCGGTTGTCGACGCGCAGCAGCACGCGGTCGCGCAAGATGCCCTCAATCGTTGCGCCGCCCGCCGCCTCGCCGACGCGGAACGGCTTGGCGGGCTCGCCGCTGACCTCGATATAGGCGACCGACAGCTCGGCGGGCGAAGCGGCGAACACGCCCTTGAGCTTGAGCGGAAGCGCGGTGGCCTGCGAGGCGTCGGTGATCGCGCCCTTGCCGAACGGCGCGAAGGCGAGCGCGGCGGTAATGTCGGCGGGCTGGGCGACCGGCCGCGCGCCGGAGGGAACCGTGACCGCGCCGGTGCTTGCATGGCCGGCGATCCGCCAGGTGAGGCCGGCGAGCGCGATCGCGACCGACACGACCACCGCGGCGGTCGCGATGTCGAGCGCGGTGCGCGCGTTGCGCGGCGAGAGATCGGGCAAGCTGATCATGCGCCGCCGCCCTCGACGAAGCCGTCGAGCGATGCAAGCGGAGTCCGCTCGCCCTGCGCGAATACCTGGATGCGGACCTTGTCGATGCCGCGATCCTCGGTGCGCGTGCGCGCGACCTCGACGCGCCATTGCTGGCCGAGCAGCTCGGCCTCGCGCGCGTTGGCGACGGGATCGGCGAGCTGGACTTCGGCGAGGCGGTTCTCGGCGACCCACATCGCGGCGGCGCGGCGCTCCATCGCGCGAGTCGAATCGATGTGGCTCTCGGTCGCGCGGACGAGCCCGACCGTGGCGATGGCGAGCACCGCGAGCGCGACCAGCGCCTCGATCAGCGAAAAGCCCTGTTCGCCCCTCATGACGCGGCCTCGACCCTGGTCGCGGTGGCGGTCATGCCGTCATAGCGGACCACCCATTTCTGGGCGCCATTCTCGATCGTCGCGGTGAGCGGCTTGCCCCCGCCATCGACGCCGAGCACGACGGGCGGGCGCGCGTCGAGCGTGACGACGATCCCGCCGGGCAGCTGGTGGAAGGCGAGCGCGTCACCGAGCGGGGCGAGCTTGCCGTCGCGCCCGACCGCGGCGAAGCCGTAGCCGTGGCGCTCGGCGGTGAAGGCGATGATGCGGTCGCCGATCATCGCGTCGTCGGCGGCCGCCTGGAGCCGCAGCGCGAGGCGTCGCGCCTCGGTCTCGACTGAAGGGGCTCGCGTCGCCGCGCCGACCCCGAGCGCGACGCCGCCCGCGGCGATGCCGATGATGACGAGCACGATCAGCATCTCGATGAGCGTCATGCCGCGCTCAGCGTTGCTGATCCCATCCCCCCGCACGGGCGTTATCCGCCCTTCGCGTCGAGATCGGCGTCGAGTTCGGTGCCGCCGGGCTTGCCGTCCTTGCCGAGCGACTTGAGCTCGAAGCCGCTGCCGGTCGAGGAGTAGACATAGGGATTGCCCCAGGCGTCGACCGGATTCTCCGAGACATAGCCGCCCTCGGGCCATGCCGCGGGGACGGGCGGGGTGACCGGCTTCTCGGCGAGCGCCTTGAGGCCCTGTTCGGTGGTCGGATACTGGCCGTTGTCGAGGCGGTACATCTTGAGCGCGCTCGACAGGCTGGCGAGGTTGGTCTTGGTGGTGGTGACGCGCGCCTGGTCGGGGCGGCCGACGACGTTCATCGTGACGAGGCCCGCCACGATCGCGATGATGACGAGCACGACGATCATCTCGAGCAGGGTGAGGCCGGCTTCGGCATGGGGAACGGCGCGGCGCTTGCCCTGGCGAACGCCAACTGCCACGGTGTCATGGAACTGTTTCAAAACTATGCGCATCGCGGCCCCATGCGTCCTTCCCGTGAAAGCAATGTTACAACCAGAGCGCCCCGAACCATGATCGATCAAGCCGAATCGGGCACAGCAGAGGTCCGCGCCGGCGGCGTTTGGGCGCTATCCGGCGGGCGGGCGATCATAGCCGAGCCGGACGGTCCTGCAACCTTGCTGGTGCCGAGCGAATCGGTGCTACTCCTAGTGGTCGACCTGCCGCTCGGCACGCATGCCAAACGAGTGGCGGCCTTGCCCTTCGCGATCGAGGACCGGATCGCCGATCCGATCGACGCGGTGCACATCGCGCTGGGCGGCGAGATCGCGCCGAGACGCTATCTGGTGGCCGTTGTTCGGCACGCGCAGATGCGCGAATGGGTCGAGACCGCCGAGGCGGCAGGGCTCGCGCATGCCGCGATGGTGCCCGACGCGCTGGCGTTGCCGGTACCGGACGAAGGCTGGGCGGCCGAGGCGAACGAGGGCCGCGTGCTGGTGCGCAGCGGAGACGGGACCGGCTTCGCGGTGCCCGCTGCATTGGTCGGACAGGCGTGGGAAGCGGCCGGGCGACCGCGCATCTGGAACACCGGCTCGGCGCCGATCGGCGAGCTGCCGCAGGAGCCGCGGCCGGCGGGTGGCGGCGGGCTGGCCGAGCGGCTGGCCAAGCCGGCGGTGGATCTGCGCCAGGGCATCTATGCGCGGCGCGCGGCGGGCGGGAGCAGCTGGCTCAAGCGGCTCGGCTGGATCGCCGCGGCGGGAATCGCGGCGCACACCGTGATCGGCGTGGCGGACGCCGTGATGCTCCGCGCAATCGCCGAGCGGCGCGCCGACGACACCCGCGCGGCAGTGGCGCAGGCGGCGCCGGGCGCCAATCTCGGCGAGGACCTGCAGGCGAGCGTGACCGACATGCTGCCCCCGCCGGGCGCGGCGGGCAGCCAGTTCGTGCCGCTGGTCACGCGCACCTCGAACGCGCTGGCGCCGCTGTCGAGCGCAGTGACGGCGCGGTCGATGCGGTTCGAGGGGAATGCATTGGTAATGGAGATCGAGCCGGGCGAGCCCGGGCTTGCCGGCCGCGTGCGCGATGCGATGCGCGCGGCGGGCGTGAACGCCGAGGTCGCGGCGGGGCAGGCCGGCGCGCTGCGCCTGACGGTGCGCGCATGAGCGGGATCCGCATCACGCGCAGCCCTACGCTCGACGCCTGGGGGACGCGGATCGGCCAGTGGTGGAGCGGCCTCGCCCCGCGCGAGCGCTGGCTGGTCGGCACGTTGGGCGTGATCCTCGCGGCGCTGGTGCTGGTGTTCGGCATCGTCAAGCCGCTTCAGGCGGCGCGTGCCGATGCGCTGGCCGATATCCGTACCTACGAAACTCTGACCGCGCGAGTCCGCGCCGCTGGGGTGCTGACGCCACAGGGCGCACGCCCGCAGCAGCGGGGCGGCTCGCCCGCGGAGGCCGCGCAGGCGGCCGCGGGTGAGGCGGGGATCACCGCCAACGTCGTGCGGGGCGGGGCGGGGCTGACCGCGCAGGTCGCCGAGGCGCCCTATGAGGGCGTGGTCGGTTGGATCGCCGATGTCGAGCGCACCACGCCGCTGCGCGCGCGCCGGGTCGAGCTGCGCAAGGGCGGCGCGGCCGGGCGTGTCAGCGCGACCGTCGAGTTCGCGCAATGAGCGAGGTGATCGAGACGTTGCCCTATGGCTATGCGCGCCGCGCGGGCGTGGTGCTGCGCGCCGGCGCGGGCGGGCTCGAATGCGTGCATCGGCCCGATGCGACGCTCGATGCGCTGCTCGAGGTGCAGCGGATCGCGCCCGCGGCGCGCTTCGTGGCGGTCGAGGAGGCCGTGTTCGACCAGGCACTGGCGGCGAGCTATTCGGGTAGCGCCGGCGCGGCGGCCGAGCTCGATCTCGGCGACATGGATCTCGCGGCGCTGGCCGACAGCGCGGCGGCGGTCGACGACCTGCTCGACACGCGTGACGATTCGCCCGTGATCCGGCTGATCAACGCGCTGCTGCTCGAAGCGGTGAAGGAAGGCGCGTCGGACGTGCATGTCGAGACGCAGGAGAAGCGTGTCGTGGTGCGCTTCCGCATCGACGGCGTGCTGCGCGACCGGCTCGAGCCGCGGCGCGAGCTGGCGCCGTTGCTGGTCAGCCGTATCAAGGTGATGGCCAAGCTCGACATCGCCGAGAAGCGCGTGCCGCAGGACGGCCGCGTGACGCTGCGCATCGGCGGGCACGACGTCGACGCGCGCGTCTCGACGCTGCCGACCCAGCATGGCGAGCGCGTGGTGATGCGCCTGCTGGAGAAGGGCTCGCTCAAGCTCGACCTCGAGCATCTCGGCATGAGCGAGCGTGACCGCGAGGTGTTCGCACGGCTGCTCGAACGTCCGCACGGCATGCTGCTGGTTACCGGCCCGACCGGATCGGGCAAGACGACCAGTCTCTACGCCGCGCTCCAGCGGCTGAACGACCGCAAGCGCAATATCATGACGGTGGAAGATCCCATCGAATACGAGCTTCCCGGGATCGGCCAGACGCAGGTCAATTCGCGCACCGGCATGACCTTCGCGCGCGGGCTGCGCGCGATCCTGCGTCAGGACCCGGACGTGATCATGGTCGGCGAGATCCGCGACCAGGAGACCGCGGAGGTTGCGGTGCGATCGGCGATGACCGGGCATTTCGTACTCTCGACGCTGCACACCAACAGCGCGGTGGGATCGGTGACCCGGCTGATCGACATGGGCGTGGAACGCTACCTGCTCGCGCCGATGCTGGTCGGGCTGGCGGCGCAGCGGCTGGTGCGGCGGTTGTGTCCGAGCTGCCGCCGCGAGGACGTCGCGAGCGAGGGCGACTCGTTGCTGCTCGGCGGCGCGATCAAGCCGGGCGAGAAGCTCTGGCGCGCGATCGGGTGTGAAGAGTGCCATGGCGATGGTTATCGCGGCCGCGCCGGCCTTTATGAGGTCGTGCCTGTCGACGAGCGCTTCCAGGCGATGATCCATGACGGTGCCTCGGAGGCCGAGATCGAGGCGCATGCACGGCAGGGCAGCCCCGCGCTGCTCGACGACGGCGTGGCCAAGGTGCGGGCCGGGGTGACCACGGTCGAGGAAGTCGCGCGGGTCGTGCGGGAAGAGGCCTGATGCCCGCCTTCGCCTACCGCGCCGCCGATCGCGGGGGCGCCGAGAAGAAGGGGCTGATCGAGGCGAGCAGTCCCGCGGCGGCGCGCGCGATGTTGCGCCAGCAGGGGCTGCTGCCGCTGGCGGTCGATCCGGCAGCGGAACGCCGCGCCGGAAGCCTGAGGCTCCCCAGGCTCGGACGAACGGGCATGAGCGCGCGCGAGCTGGCGACGGCGACGCGGCAGATCGCGACGCTGGTGGGATCGGACATTCCGGTCGAGGAGGCGCTGCGGCTGGCGGCGAGTCAGTCCGAGGCACAGCGCGTCTCCACAATCCTGCTCGAGGTGCGCGCCGCGATCCTCGACGGGCGCAGCTTCGCCAACGCGCTGGGCACGCACCCCAGGACCTTTCCCGAATTCTACCGCGCCTCGGTCGCGGCGGGCGAGGCGTCGGGCAAGCTGACGGAGGTGCTCGAGCATCTCGCGCACTTCGTCGAGAACCGGCAGGCGAACGGCCAGAAGCTGCAGCTGGCGTTGCTCTATCCGGGGCTGCTGGCGACGGTGTCGCTGGGCGTGATCGTGCTGTTGCTGGTCTATGTCATCCCCGACATCGTCAAGGTGTTCGTCTCGCGCGGGACCGATCTGCCGCTGCTGACGCGGATGCTGATCGCGATCTCGGGCTTTCTGCAGGCCTGGGGGCTGTACATCCTCCTCGCGGCGCTGATCGGCTTCGTGATCTATGGCCGCTGGGTGGCGAACCCCGCCAACCGGCTCAAGGTGCACCGCGCCTTCACCGAGCGCTGGCCGTTCCGCCGCTTCAGCCGCCAGCACAATGCCGCGCGCTTCGCCGGGAGCTTGGCCACGCTCGTGTCGAGTGCCGTGCCTTTGGTCGAGGCGCTGCATGCGGCCGCTGCGGTGACGCCCAACCGCTGGGTGCGCGAACGGGCGCTGCACGTCGCGGCTCGGGTGCGCGAGGGGATCAGCCTGCGCGCGGCGATGACCGAGGCGGGGGTGTTCCCGCTGATGCTTACCGCGATCGTCGCGTCGGGTGAGGCGAGCGGGCAGCTCGGCCCGGCACTGTCACGCGCCGCCGACGAGCTCGACCGCGAGCTCGACGCGGTGACCAGCGCGATGGTCGCGCTGGTCGAGCCGCTGGTGCTGCTGCTGATGGGCGGGATCGTGCTGATGATGGTGCTGGCGATCCTGCTGCCGATCATCAACCTCAACGACCTGGTGACGCTCTAGGCCGGCTCGACGATGCGGACCCGCATCGCGACCTGGTCACCGGGCAGGATGCCGGTGGCCTTGCGCACCGCGAGCTTCAGCGGGACGAGATAGCCGCCGTCGCGGGGGAACAGCGAGGTCTCGAACGACTGCCCCCGCGCCTCCGCCTCGACCGGGACGCAGCCCCAGCCATAGCTGGCGATGCGGGCCGCCCATTGCACTTCGCCGGTGTGCGCGTCGGGAATGGCCACGAAGTAGAAGGGGGCCGGTCCGCGCCATTCGATGACGCGCCCGTCGAAGGCGATGTCGACCAGCGCCGGCGATCCGCCCATCGCGCTACATCAGCCCCTCGATCGTCGCGCCGGGGGGCATGCCCGTGAAAGGCAGGACGCGCGCGCCGTCGGCGGTCATGCGGACGCTGAGCCTGCCGTCCTCGCTGAGCGTCGCGTCGACCAGCGTCCGGCGGCGCTGCGTGGCGGGGGCGATGCGGATGCGGGTGGCGGTGCCGACCTTCTCGGCGGTGAGCAGCAGCGAGGGCACCGCGACCGCCGCGCCGCCGCTTTTGGGGGTGCAGGTGCCCGGGTCGGTGGTGAGCTTGCCGTCGATCGCCTGGCCCGAACCGCCGATCGCGATCTTCGCGAATTCGAGCTGCATCACCAGGTCGCAGGTGAAGGGCAGGTTGGGCTGGAGCGCCTGGAGGATCGACGAATGGGCGCTGCCGCTGACGTCGTCGAGCACGGTGCGGCCGAAGCGCATCAGGCCGCGCCCGCCCATGTCGGTGTCGGGGCCGGTCGCCTTCCAGTCGGCGGCGAAGGCGAGGCTGGTGAGCGAGCGCAGCGGCGCCCAGTTCCACTCGAACTTGCTGCCCCCGGCGACGCCGACCTCGCCGTTCCATACCGTTCCGGCGACGCCGGTGCGCCATGGCCGGTTCTTGAGGAACACGCTGGCCGGCATCGTCGCGAGCATCGCCAGCGCATAAGCGGCTATGCCGAGCACGACGAAGACGGTAAGACGCCGCCGTGCCGACCAAGACGCCAATCCGGACACCGGCGTTCCACCGCCGCGACTTGTTGAAATCAGGCCTGTTGCTGCCGCCGGCATTGCTTGCGAGTCCCTCCGTGTTCGCCGCCGCCGTGCAGGACAAGAAGCCCAAGCGCGACAAGCGGCCGGTGGCGCTGCTGCTGCCGCTCTCCGGCCCGCGCGCCGCGCTGGGCCTTAGCATGCGGCAGGCGGCGTTGCTCGCGGATTCTGGGCCCGAGATCACCGCCTACGACACCGGCGGGACCGCGGCGGGCGCGGCGCTGGCGGCGCGCAATGCGCTCAAGGCCAAGGCCGCGATGATCCTGGGACCGGTGACCGCGGAGGAGGTCACCGCGGTGGGCCGCGAGGTCGCCGGCCGCGTGCCGGTGGTGGCGTTCAGCAACAATGCCGTGGTGCGCGCGCCGGGCAGCTGGGTGTTCGGCATCACGCCGAGCCAGGTGACCAGCGCGATCCTGCGCTACGCCCGGTCGCGCGGCATCAAGAGCGTTGTGGTGATCGACGACACCTCGCCGTGGAGCGCCGCGGCGGCGCTGGCGGCGGGCAAGGTGCAGGGCGAGATCGGGATCGACGTACGCGTGCTGACGGTGACCGCGAACCAGCCCTTGCCAGTGGCCGGGGATGCGCCCGATGCCGTATTGCTGCCCGGGAGCGGCGAGGCGGTGCTGGCGGCGGCGCGCAACCTCAAGGAGACCGGCATCCAGCTGCTCGGTACCGTCCAGGCGCTGGACCACCGCCCGGCCTCGCTCGAGGTGCTGAGCGGCGCGTGGCTGGCCAGCCCGGATCCGGCGGCGTTCGGACGCTTTGCCGGGGAGTTCCGCTCGCGTCATGGCGGCGATCCGGGCGCGCTGGCGGCGCTGGCCTATGATGCGGGCGGGATCGTCAAGGTGCTGCGGGGCAAGGGCGAAATCAGCCAGGCGGCGCTGCTGCGCGAGACCAGTTATCCCTGCGTCACCGGCAATGCCCGTTTCCGCAGCGACGGCAGCGTGGCGCGCGAGCTGGCGATCCTGCTCGCCGGGCCGACCGGGTACGAGCCGGTCGCGGTGAGCCTGGGGGCGTGAAACCGGAAGCAGGAGAGGAGGGGTTCACCCTTCTCGAGCTGATCATCTCGCTGGGGCTGTTCGCGCTGATCGCGGTGGCAGGGCTGGGGCTGCTCGACAGCGTGCTCAACGTGCAGGGACGGACCGAGACCCGGCTGAGCCGGCTCGCCGACCTGCAGCGCGCGATGTTCGTGATCCAGAGCGACCTCGACCAGATCACGCGCGGCGAGGTCTCCGGAGGCGGGAGCGGCATCGCCTTCACCCGGATCGCGGGCGGCATGGGCGGGCCGCCGGTGCCGGTGCGCTATGGCGCGGCGGAGGGCGTGCTGGTGCGCTCGGCGCCGCAGCCGCAGATGCTCTTGCAGGGCGTGGCGGAAACGCGGTGGCGGTTCCGTGACGGCGGCGCCTGGATCGACCGCTGGCCGCCGAGCGAGGAACGCAAGGCCGAATGGCCGCGCGCGGTCTCGATCGAGATGCAGGTCGCCGGGGTGCAGGGGCCGCAGGGTTCGTTGCGCCGGGTGGTCGTGCTGCCCGATCGGCCGAGGGACCAGTGATGGCGCGGCGTGACGACGAGCAGGGCATGATCCTGGTCAACGTGCTGATGTTCGTGGCGATCGCGAGCGGACTGGTGCTTCTGATGATCAGCCGCGAGGAGCTGGCGCTCGACCGCTCGCTCAGGGGCCGCGAGGCGGCGCGGGCGGCGGCGATCGTGCGCGGCGGCGAGCTGTCGGCGATCAGCGCGCTGCGCCGCGATGCGCGGGAGGCGCCGGATGTGGACCATGCCGGCGAGCCCTGGGCCTCGATCGGGGCGAAGGGTGCGGCGATCGACGGGGGCAGCTTCGACCTAGCGGTGAGCGACGCCGAAGGGCGGTTCAACGTCAATTCGCTGCGCAGCGGCGAGGTGGCGCCGGTGCTGCTGTTCCAGAAGCTGGCGGCGATCGCGGGGCTCGACGAAGCGCAGACGACGCAGGCGATCGCCTATGTCCGCGGGCAGGGGCCGGTGACCGACGTGCGGCCGATCCGGCTGCTGCCCGGCGCGGATCAGGATGCGATCGCGCGGCTCGAGCGGATGGTGACCGCGCTGCCCGGCAACACCAGGATCAACCTGAATGCCGCCGACCAGGAACTGCTCGCGATCCTGTTCGACGATCCGGTGGTCGCCGAGCGGCTGGTCGCGATCCGCAAGCGCAACGGGCAGATCACGCTGCGCGACCTCTCGGACCAGAAGGTCAGCCAGCCGCCGGGCACCAGCTTCCAGTCGAGCACCTTCTGGGTGCGGGTGCGCGCGACGATCGGCCAGACGGCGCAGGACGGGGCGACGCTGATCCAGCGCAAGGTCGAGGAGGACGGCACCGTCGAGGTGCGGCCGGTGGCGCGCTGGCGCAACGCCGCGGTGCCGCCCGAGGCGCCGGCGCTGGGCGGCTAGGCGCGAAGAATCTCTGCCACGCTTGTGCGAGGCGCAGTGCGGAAGTTTGCACTGAGTTGACACTATCGCGCGGTTTTCCCCGCATGGTGCCAGGCACGAGTTCGACGAATCGAAGAGCGGACGGCGAGTTGCGCCAGCAGGATTGGACCAGGCGAAATCCAACATTGCAAGCGTGTAAGCCGGCAGGGGTTGAAATTGATGATACAATGTATCATGTGGCTCCGCGTGCAATAGGAGGTGCGGCGATGCGGGCGATGATCGGCAAGTGGTTCGACGGATTTGCAGTGGGCGCGTCGGCGCTGTGCCTGGTGCATTGCCTGGGCCTGCCGCTGCTGATCGCGGCGCTGCCGGCGATCGCCAACCGGATCGGCCCGGGGGAGGGATTCCACCTCGCCGTGCTGCTGTTCGCGATCCCGACGAGCGCGTTCGCGCTGATCGAGGGCTGGCGGCGGCATCGCGGGCTGGCGCCCTTGTTCGTCGGCGGAATGGGCCTGGCGCTGCTCGCGCTCGGACTGGCGTTCGAGCAATGGGTGGCGGTCGAGACGGGCGTGACCGTGGCGGGGAGCCTGTTGCTTGCCGGCGCGCATGTGGCGAATTGGCGCCGGCGCGCCCTCAGGGCCGCGAGCGGGGCCTAGCCCGCCCATCGTCAAGCCGGCACCATTGACTCGATCTCGTGCAGTTATATATCGCGTTATATATCCCGTTATTGGAGGCGCGGCGTGACGGACTTGATGGAGCAGATGGGCGCCGCTTTCCTGGGAAGCCGCCTCAAGCGGCTGGGCGAGCGGATGCAGGCAGGCGCGGCGCGGATCACGGCCGATGCCGGCCTGCCCGTCCAGCCGTCCCATATGGCGTTTCTCGCCGCGCTCGACGGACAGGCGCTGACGGTCGGCCAGCTGGTGCAGGCCGTGGGGATCAGCCAGCCGGGCGTGACGCGCTCGATCGGCCAGCTGGTGGAACTCGGGCTTGCCCAGTCCGAGCAGGGCGAGGATCAGCGGCAGCGGACGATCTCGCTCACGCCCGCCGGAACCGCCGTGCTGGCACGGGCCAAACTGTATGTCTGGCCGCAGGTGGAGGCGGCGGTCCACGCGCTGTTCGGCGGCCGGGCGGATGCGTTCGTCGACCAGATCGCGGGGCTGGAGGCTGCGCTGGAGGCGACGCCGATCGACCTTCTGGCGAGCCGGGCCAGCCCGGAAATCCTGACGATCCGGGAATATAGCGACGACCTCGCGGGCCAGTTTCACGACATCAACGCCGAGTGGATCAACGCGATGTTTCGCCTGGAGCCGATCGACCGCGACGTGCTCGAAAATCCCCGCGCGAGGATCGTCGATCCCGGCGGCGTCATCCTGTTCGTCGAGGCGAAGGGCCTAGGCATCGTCGGCACTTGCGCGCTGCTGAAGACCGGCGCGAACAGCTACGAACTGACCAAGATGGGGGTGCGCGAATCGGCGCGCGGGCTGAAGGCGGGCGAGTTCCTGCTGGCGGCCGCGATCGAGCGGGCGATGTCGATCGGCGCCGACCCGCTCTACCTGCTCACCAACGCCAAATGCGCGGCGGCCATCCATTTGTACGAGAAGCTCGGCTTCCAGCACGATGCCGGGATCATGGCGCAATATGGCGCGCTCTATGCGCGGTGCAACGTGGCGATGCGCTATCGCGCGAAGGGGGGCTGAGTCCTCACAGGATCCCGGGCAGGTCCAGCCCCATCTCGCGGGCGCAATCCCGCGCGATCTCGTAGCCCGCATCGGCGTGGCGCATCACGCCAGTGGCGGGGTCGTTCCACAGCACGCGCTCGAGGCGCCGCGCCGCCTCCGGGGTGCCGTCGGCGACGATGACCATGCCCGAATGCTGCGAATAGCCCATGCCGACGCCGCCGCCGTGATGGAGCGAGACCCAGGTCGCGCCCGATGCGGTGTTGAGCAGGGCGTTGAGCAGGGGCCAGTCGGAGACGGCGTCGGAGCCGTCGCGCATCGCCTCGGTCTCGCGGTTGGGGCTGGCGACCGAGCCGCTGTCGAGATGGTCGCGGCCGATGACGATCGGGGCCTCGAGCTCGCCGCTCGAGACCATCTCGTTGAAGGCGAGGGCGAGTCGGTGGCGGTCGCCGAGGCCGACCCAGCAGATGCGCGCGGGCAGGCCCTGGAAGGCGATGCGCTCCTTCGCCATGTCGAGCCAGTTGTGGAGGTGGCGGTTGTCCGGGAGGAGCTGCTTGACCTTCTCGTCGGTCTTCCAGATGTCCTCCGGGTTGCCCGAGAGCGCAGCCCAGCGGAACGGGCCGATGCCGCGGCAGAACAGCGGGCGGATATAGGCGGGGACGAAGCCGGGGAAGGCGAAGGCGTTGCCGACGCCCTCGTCCTTGGCGACCTGGCGGATGTTGTTGCCGTAATCGAGCGTGGGGATGCCCATTTCGTGGAAGGCGAGCATTGCGCGGACATGCGTGGCCATCGAGGCGCGGGCGGCCTTCTCGACCTCGTGCGGGGCGGTCTCGCGCTTGGTGAACCACTCGTCGAGCGTCCAGCCGGCGGGGAGATAGCCGTTGACCGGATCGTGCGCGCTGGTCTGGTCGGTGACGATGTCCGGGCGGACGCCGCGGCGGACGAGTTCGGGGAGGATTTCGGCGGCGTTGCCGAGCAGGCCGACCGAGACGGGCTTGTCGCTGGTACGAATGATCTCAAGCGCTTCATCGATGCTGTTCGTAGCGCGATCGAGGTAGCGGGTGCGCAGGCGCATCTCGATCCGGCTCGGCTGGCACTCCACCGCGAGGCACGAGGCGCCCCCCATGGTCGCGGCGAGCGGCTGCGCACCGCCCATGCCGCCGAGGCCGGCGGTGAGGATCCACTTGCCGCTGAGGTCGCCGCCATAATGCTGGCGGCCGGCCTCGACGAAGGTCTCGTAGGTGCCCTGAACGATGCCTTGCGTGCCGATATAGATCCACGAGCCGGCGGTCATCTGGCCGTACATCGCCAGCCCCTTGTGATCGAGCTCGTGGAAATGCTCCCAGGTCGCCCAGTGCGGGACGAGGTTGGAGTTGGCGATCAGCACGCGCGGGGCGTCGGGATGGGTGCGGAACACGCCGACGGGCTTCCCCGACTGGACCAGCAAAGTCTGGTCGGCGTCGAGCTTGCGCAGTGCCTCGACGATGCGGTCGTAGCTCTCCCAGTCGCGCGCGGCGCGGCCGATGCCGCCATAGACGACCAGGCTCTCCGGCGCCTCGGCGACGTCGGCATCGAGATTGTTCATCAGCATGCGCAGGGGGGCTTCGGTGAGCCAGCTCTTCGCGCTGAGGTCGGTGCCGGTGGGCGCCTTGATGCGGCGGCTGTTGTCGGTGCGGGTGGTCATGCTTGGGCCTTCGCGAAATCGATGCAGGCGGTGAGGATCGGGCGGAGGATCTGCTGGCAGGCTTGTGCCGTTTCCTCGTGCCACGGCGGAGGCCAGTCGTCCGGGGTCTCGATCAGATAAGTGCGCATCGCCAGTTCCATCTGGATCGTGTGGACGCCTTCGTCCGGGCGGGCATAGTGGCGGGTGATCCAGCCGCCCTTGAAGCGGCCGTTGGTGACGCGGCTGTGCGGGCTCGCGTCGCAGATCGCCTCGATCGCGGCGGTGAGGGCGGGGGCGCAGGACGCGCCGTCATTGGTGCCGATGTTGAAGTTGGGCAGTTCGCCGTCGAACAGCTTGGGGACGACGCTGCGGATCGAGTGGGCGTCGTAGAGGACGATTCTCGGGTGGAGCGCGCGCAGCCGCTCGATCTGGAGCGCGAGGGCAAGGTGGTAGGGATCGAACCACTCGGCGCGGCGGCGCTCGATCTCGTGCGGGTCGGGAAGGGTGCCGGGCTCGTAGAGGGACAAGCCGTCGAAGGTCTGGATCGGGCAGAGGCCGGTGGTGAACTGGCCCGGGTAGAGGGTGTGGCCCGACGGATCGCGGTTCACGTCGATCACGGTGCGCGAGACGGTGGTGCGGACGATGGTGGCGTCGAGCTCGCGCGCGAAGGCGTAGAGATGGTCGACATAGAGGTCGGCGTCGTGGCGGGCGAGCTCGGGCGAGACGAGGCCGAAGATGCCCTCGGGGATATCGGTGCCGGCATGGGGGATGCTGACGATGAGCGGGGCGCTGCCCTGTTCGACGCGGATCATCGCTCGATTCCCGGGAGGTTCTCGCCGAGCGCGCCGCTGGTCACCAGCGCGGTGGCGGCGGCGATGTCGGGGGCGAAGTGGCGGTCATCCTCCAGATGGGGGACTTGCGCGCGGAGCAGGGCGCGGGCGGCCTCGAGCGGCTCGCTCGAGGTGAGCGGTGCGCGGAAGTCGCAGCCTTGGGCGGCGGCGAGATATTCGATGCCGAGGATGCTGGCGAGGTTGCGGGTCATGTCGAGCAGGCGGCGCGCGCCGTGCGCGGCCATCGAGACATGATCTTCCTGATTGGCCGAAGTGGGGATCGAATCGACGCTGGCGGGATAGGCGCGCTGCTTGTTCTCGCTGACCAGGGCGGCGGCGGTGACCTGGGGGATCATGAAGCCGGAGTTGAGGCCGGGGCGCGGGGTAAGGAAGGCGGGAAGGCCTGAGAGGGCGGGATCGACCAGCATCGCGATGCGGCGCTCGGCGAGGCTGCCGATCTCGCAGATGGCGAGCGCAAGCATGTCGGCGGCGAAGGCGACCGGCTCGGCGTGGAAGTTGCCGCCGGAGAGGGCTTCGCCGGTATCCGTGAAGATGAGGGGATTGTCGGTCACGCCGTTGGCCTCGGTTCCGAGCGTGGCGGCGGCCTGGCGGATGAGGTCGAGGCAGGCGCCCATCACCTGGGGCTGGCAGCGCAGGCAATAGGGGTCCTGCACGCGTTCGTCCCCTTCGCGGTGCGAGGCGCGGATGGCGGAGCCTGACATGAGGGCGGCGAGCGCGTCGGCGACCTCGATCTGGCCGCGATGGCCGCGGACGGCGTGGATGCGCGGGTCGAAGGGGGTGTCGGAGCCCTTGGCGGCTTCGGTCGAGAGCGCGCCGGTGACCAAGGCGGCGCGGAACAGGCGCTCGGTCTCGAACAAGGCGGCAAGGGCATAGGCCGTGGAGAATTGCGTGCCGTTGAGGAGGGCGAGGCCTTCCTTGGGACCGAGCGTGAGGCTGCCGAGCATCTGGCGCGCGGGGCGGGCGATGCCGTCGATGAGGACGTCGCCGGTGCCGATCATCGCCGCGGCGAGATGCGCGAGCGGGGCGAGGTCGCCGCTGGCGCCGACCGAGCCCTGCGCCGGGATCAGCGGGGTGATGCCCCGGTCGAGCATGTCCTGGAGCATCGCGATCGTCGCGGGCTTCACGCCGCTATGGCCCTGGGCTAGGCTGGCCAGCTTGAGCGCGATCATCAGGCGGACGACCCGGGCGGGCATCGGGTCGCCGACGCCGGCGGCGTGGCTCAAAACGATGTTGCGCTGGAGCGTCTCGAGGTCCTCGTCGCCGATCTTGACCGAGGCGAGTTTCCCGAAGCCGGTGTTGATGCCGTAGACCGGCTCGTGGTGGGCGAGGATCGCCTGGACGGCATCGGCGCTGGCCCGGACCTTGTCGTGGCAGGCGGCGTCGAGCGGCGCGGGCTCGCCGCGATAGATCGCGTTCCAGGTGGCGAGCGGGGTGTTGCCGGGGGTGATCATATGCCTGCGTGGATCCGGGCGTGGAGGGGGTTGGCGCCGATGCGGTAGACCAGCTCGGCGAGGTCGGTGACGTTCCAGATGGCGAGATCGGCGGCCTTGCCCGGTTCGAGCGTGCCGGTCCGGTGGTGGAGGCCGAGCGCTCTCGCGCCGTTGACGGTGACGCCGCGCAGGCATTCGGCGACGGTGAGCCGGAAGAAGGTCGCACCCATGTTCGCCGCGAGCAGGATCGAGGCCATCGGCGAGGTGCCGGGGTTGCAGTCGGTGGCGAGGGCGATCGGGACGCCGGCGGCGCGCAGCGCGGCGATCGGCGGACGGCGCTCCTCGCGGGTGAAGTAGAAGGCGCCGGGGAGCAGCGTCGCGACGGTGCCCGAGGCGGCCATCGCGGCGATGCCGGCTTCGTCGAGATGCTCGAGATGGTCGGCGGAGAGCGCGTTGTGGCGCGCGGCGAGCGCGGCGCCGTGGAGGTTGGAGAGCTGCTCGGCGTGGAGCTTGACGGGGAGGCCGCGGGCGACGGCGGCGGCGAGGACTCGGTCGGTCTGGGCGGGCGTGAAGCCGATGCCTTCGCAGAACGCGTCCACGGCGTCGGCGTGGCCGACCGCGGCGGGGATGATCTGCTCGCAGACGAGGTCGACGTAACCGTCGGCGTCGCCCTTGTACTCGGGCGGGACGGCGTGCGCGGCGAGCAGGGTGGTGCGGATGCGGATAGGGCGCTCGGCGGCGAGGCGGCGGGCGGCGCGGAGCATCTTGAGCTCGTCGTCGAGGGTGAGGCCGTAGCCGGACTTGATCTCGACGGTGGTGACGCCCTCGGCGATCAGCTGGTCGAGGCGGGGGAGGGCGGTGGCGATCAGCTCGTCCTCGCTCGCGGCGCGGGTGGCGGTGACGGTGGAGAGGATGCCGCCGCCGGCTCTGGCGATCTCTTCGTAGGTCGCGCCTTCGAGGCGGGCCTCGAACTCCTTCGCGCGATTGCCGGCGTGGACGAGGTGGGTGTGGCAGTCGATCAGGCCCGGGGTGATCCAGCGGCCTTCGCACTCGATGATCTCGATGGCGTCGGGGGCGTCCGCGGCGGGGCCGGCATAACTGATGGTGTCGCCCGCGACGGCGACCGCACCCTGCTCGACGAGGCCGAGGCCGTCGCCCGCCATCGTCGCGAGACGGGCGTTGCGCCAGAGCTTGTCCGCGGGAGTCGCCATGCGCCTTATGGTTGGACAAGCGCATCATTATGTCTAGACATAATCGGATGGACTTGTGGTTCGAATCCGCATTGCTGGAGGACGGCTGGGCCGATCGGGTCCGGCTACGCCTGGCGAGCGGGCGGATCGAGACGGTCGAGCGCGGCGTCGATCCGGCAGCGGGCGACGAGCGGCATTTCGTGGCGTTGCCGGGGCTGCCCAATGTCCACAGCCATGCCTTCCAGCGCGCGATGGCGGGGCTGGCCGAGGCGCGCGCGCGGGCGGACGACGACTTCTGGTCGTGGCGCGAGCTGATGTACCGCTTCGTCGAGCGGATCGGGCCGGACGAGTGCGAGGCGATCGCTGCGTTGGCCTATGCCGAGATGCTGGAGGCCGGGTTCACGCGGGTGGGCGAGTTCCATTACCTGCACCACGCGCCGGACGGATCGCGTTACGACGACGTGGCGGAGATGTCCGGGCGCATCGCAGCGGCGGCGGAGACGGTGGGGATCGGGCTGACGCTGTTGCCGGTATTCTATGCGCATGGCGGGTTCGGCGGGCAGCCGGCGGGGGCGGCGCAGGCGCGGTTTTTGAATGACGTCGATGGCTTCGCCGGGCTGGTCGAGCGGGCGGGGGCAAAGCTGCCGCAGGATGGTGTGATCGGGATCGCGCCGCATAGCCTGCGCGCGGCGACGCTGGAGGAACTGTGCGAACTGCTGCCGGTGGCGAAGGGCGGGCCGGTGCATATCCATATCGCCGAGCAAGTGAAGGAAGTCGCGGACTGCCTCGCCTGGAGCGGGCGGCGGCCGGTGCGCTGGCTGCTCGACGCGATGCCGGTCGATGCGCGCTGGACGCTGGTGCATGCGACGCATGTCGAGGCGGACGAGATGGCCGGGATCGTCGCGAGTGGGGCGGTGGCGGGGCTGTGTCCGATCACCGAGGCCAATCTGGGCGACGGAGTGTTCCCCGCGGCCGCGTTCATGGCAGGGGGCGGCACGATCGGGGTGGGAAGCGATTCGAACGTGCGAATCGATGCGGCGGAAGAATTGCGGCTGCTCGAATATGGCCAGCGGCTGACGCGGCGCGCACGCAATGTGCTGGCGGGCGAGGAGCGGCCTGCGACCGGCGCTCGGCTGTTCGCCGCGGCGGTGAAAGGCGGCGGGCGGTCGCTTGGGGTCCAGACCGGGCTGGCGGCTGGTCGGCCCGCTGACATCGTTTCGTTCAATCGCGACGACCCGGCCTTTGCCGAGCGCAAGGGCGATGCGCTGATCGACAGCTGGGTCTTCGCCAGCCGCGTCGGGATCGACTGCGTGTGGCGCGGTGGGATGAAGCGGGTCGAGGGCGGCCGGCATCGGCAGCGCGACACGATCGAGGCGGGCTACCGGCGGGCACTGGCGAGGCTGATGGCGTGAGCGTCGAGGCGCGAATCCGCGGCGACATCGAATCGCGCATCCGCTCGGGCGAATGGGCGCCGGGCATGCGCGTGCCGACCGAGCATGAGCTGGTCGAGGCCTATCGCTGCGCGCGCGCGACGGCGAACAAGGCGCTCTCCCGGCTGGCGCGCGAGGGGCTGATCGAGCGCAAGCGTCGCGCGGGGAGCTTCGTGGCGCGGCCGCAGATCCGCACCGCGGTGGTCGGGGTGCCCGATATCGGCGCGCTGATCGAGGCGCGGGGCGAGCCCTATCGCTGGGAGCTGCTGTCGGTGGAGCTGCAACGGCGGGCGCCCGAGGGGTTCCCCGCACGCGCGGGTGGGTGCTGGCTGGCGCTTTCGGGCATCCATCACGCGGGCAAGACGCCGTTCGGCTGGGAGGCGCGCTGGCTCGACCTGGCGGTGGCGCCGGGTGCGGAGGACGCCGATTTCGCCGCGACCGCGCCGGGCACCTGGCTGCTCGCCAACGTGCCCTGGACCGACGCGCGACACCGGATCGGCGCGGTGGGCGCGGAGGCGGTGGCGGCGCGGCATCTGCGTATTGCGGCGGGCGCTCCGTGCCTGCAGATCGAGCGCTGGACGTGGCGTGGCGAGGAACCCGTCACATCCGCGCGGCAGGTGTTTCCGGCGGATCACTATCAGCTGGTCGAAGATTTCACGCCCAGAGGTGACGGGATCGGCTAGTATCGGCTGAAACCAAGGAGTGCGTATGTTCGACACGGTTTTCCTGAAGCACCCGCGCGAGGTGGGCGAGAGCTATGGCGAGCATTTCGCGACCGCCACGGGGTTCGGCGCCCGCATGGTGGCGGGCGGACTCGCCTGCATCGTCCATGGCGTGATCCCGGCGCTGTTCGTGCGGACGGCGAGCGACACGGTGAAGGCGCTCTACGGGCGGATGAAAGCGCGCCAGCCGGCCTTTGCCGAGAAGCCGCCCGCCTTCACCGAGCCCGCCTGGCAGATGGAATACGAGATATAAAGCCGGAGCCGGGGGACCAATGCCGGTCGAACATGTCGCGATCGTCGGCGCGGGCTTTTCGGGCACGCTCCAGGCGATCAACCTGCTCCGCCACCAGGGTCCGCGCGCGACGCTGATCGAACGCGGGAGCCGCGCGGGCGAGGGGCTGGCCTATGGCGCCGCGCATCCCAGCCATGTGCTCAACGTGCGTGCCGGAAACATGAGCGCGCTGCCCGACGACCCGGGGCATTTCGCGCGCTGGCTGGCGGGGCGCGGGGTCAAGGATGCGGCGAGCTCGTTCGCGTCGCGCGTGACCTATGGCGAATATCTGCGCGAGATGCTCGATGCGGCGCTGGCCAATAGCGGGGGGCGGTTGACGGTTCGCTATGGCGAGGTGGTAGATGCCACCGCGACGCGGAGCGGGGTGACGCTGACGCTGGACGATGGCGAGACGATCGCGGCCGATGCGGCGGTGCTGGCGGTGGGCAATCTGCCGCCGCATGACCCGCCGGGGCTGAGCGACGGCGTGCTGCCGGACGATCTCTACAAGGGCGATCCCTGGGCGGCGGATGTCGCCGAGGGGCTCGGCGCGGACGACACGGTGCTGGTGGTCGGCACCGGGCTGACGATGGTCGATGTCGCGCTGATGCTCGAGGCGCGAGGGTTTGCGGGACGGATCGTCGCGTTGTCGCGTCGCGGGCTGCTGCCGCGGCGGCATGACAAGACGAGCGACTGGGCGCGGATCGAGGAGCGGCCGGCGACGATCGCGTCGGGGCTCGTGCGCCGGCTGCGCGAGCGGGCCGAGGCGGTGGGCTGGCGCAATGCGGTGGACGAGCTGCGGCCCTTCACCCAGCCGATGTGGGCCAATGCCAGCGAGACCGAGCGGGGGCGCTTCCTGCGCCATCTGCGGCCCTGGTGGGACGTGCATCGTCACCGGCTTGCGCCCGAAGTGGCCGACCGGCTGGCGGCGATGCAGGATCGCGGACAGCTTGAGGTGCTGGCCGGCAAGACGATCGCGTTCGCGGCCGAGGGCGGCAGGGTGACGATGACATGGCGGGCGCGTGGGCGCGATGCGCCGGAGACGATGAACGTTCGGCGGGTGATCAACTGCACCGGGCCGCTGGGTGACCTCAACCGCACGACTGATCCGCTGCTGGTGGCGCTGCGTGAACGTGGCACGATCCGGCCCGACGCGGCGAATCTCGGCATCGACGTCAACGGCGTGGGACAGGTGATCGGCGCGAGCGGGCGGCCGAGCGAGCGGCTCTACGCGCTGGGACCGATGACGCGCGGGGCGTTCTGGGAGATCGTCGCGGTGCCCGATATCCGTCGCCAGACTTGGGACGTGGCGCGGCGGCTTTCCAACGCGCATTGGGTGGGGGGCGAAGGACTGTAGCTCACGCCTGACCCGTTTATCGCGCGACGCAATGGGGAAGCGATCGAGGCTTTCGCGGGCTGAAAGTTGACACTGACTTTACACTATCGCGCTCGCTCGCGAAGCTGACGAAGTTGACACATTCGACGGGTTCCGCGGCGGGTAATCCACGGTTCAAAAGCGGCCGGTCTCCGGCAGTCGCAGTGCAGCAGGCCAATTCCAACATTGCAAGGGGAAAGGGCGCTTCAAATCCTCTCCCCCGGGGCGCGATCGGAAGCGGTCAGCGTTCCCCGCGCAACGCCATGCCGCGTTCGATATCGCGCGCGACGACCGAGGCGGTGAGACGCTCGACCAGGCGCTGGGCGCTGCGCCAGGCGGAGGCTTCGGTGGCGCGGTGGCGGCTGCCGGCGAGCAGGCGGCTGCCCCAGCTTTGCGCGAGCGGCGCGAAGTCGGCGGGGTCGCTTCCCGGCAGGCGATCGGCGACGACCATCGAGGGGAAGGGCAGCGCGGTGCGCGGCGAGGCGAAGAGGTCGCGCTGGGCGGCATTTTCCTCGGCGGTCTCGGGATCGAACAGCAGCGCGCCCGCGACTCGCTCGACATAGTGCGAGGGCGAGAGTCGCGCCCACCACGAGGCAGCGAAGCAGCCCAGCCCCTCGGCGACCAGCAGCACCGCGCGGTCGGCGCGGAGCACGGCGTTGTCGAGCTGGGCGGCGAGGATCGAGCGGTTGCCGTTCGGATCGAGCGCGAGATGCGTGTCGCCGAACGCCGGCCAGCCGAAGCGTTCGCTCCACGCCGGGGTCTGCGATTCGCTGATCGTGATCACGGAGAAACGATGCGGAGCTGGGGCGAGCGCGAGCGTCATGGCAATCTCCCTTGCGCGCAAAATGCCAAAGCAGGTGGCGTTCGCGCAAGATGCGAACGCGCGATCATCCTTTTGGGGTACGAAAGCAATGCTTCAGTGATGTGAAGCCGTGGTGCAGGCGGCGGCGCGTGCCAAAAGAAAGGCGCGTTCCCGTTCGTTGCGGGTGAGCGCGGCGGCCGCCTCGAACTCGGCTTTCGCTTCGGAAAGCCGGCCGGCGCGGAACAGGAAGTCAGCGCGTGCCGCGGGAAGCGGAGCGTAGTTGCGCAGCGCGGCCGCCTCGGCGAGTTCGTCGACCAGCGCGAGGCCGGCGTCGGGGCCGAACGCCATGCTGTGCGCGACGGCGCGGTTGAGGTCGACCACGGGCGAGGGCATCACTTCGCGCAGCCGGTCGTAGAGCGCGGCGATGCGCGGCCAGTCGGTCTCCTCCGCCTTGCGCGCGCGGGCGTGGCAGGCGGCGAGCGCGGCCTGGAGCGCATAGGGACCGTCGGCGCCGCCGAGCGCCTCGGCGCGGGCGAGCGCGTCGAGGCCGCGGCGGATCAGGAGCTGGTCCCAATGCGCGCGGTTCTGCTGCGTGATCGGGACGAACGCGCCGTCGGGGCCGGTGCGCGCGCGCAGGCGCGATGCCTGGATCTCCATCAGCGCGAGCAGCCCGTGGACCTCGGGCTCGTTCGGCATCAGGCCCGCGAGGATACGGCCGAGCCGCTGCGCCTCGGCGGCGAGTGCGGGGCGGATCAGGTCTTCGCCCGCGGTGGCGGCATAGCCTTCGTTGAAGATCAGGTAGACCACCTCGAGCACCGAGGCGAGGCGCGCGTCGCGCTCGCCGCCGCGCGGCACCTCGAACGCGAGCGCGGCGTTGCCGATGGTTTTCTTGGCGCGAACGATGCGCTGCGCGATCGTCGGCTCGGCCGAGAGGAAGGCGCGGGCGATCTCGTCGGTGGTGAGCCCGCCGATCAGCCGCAGGGTGAGGGCCGCGCGCGCCTCGGCCGAGATGACCGGGTGGCAGGCGGTGAAGATCAGCGCGAGCAGCTCGTCGCCGATATCGTCGTCCATGGCGGCCTCCAGCGCCTCGACGCTGCTGTCCGCTTCGTCGAGGTCGCGGGCGATCTCCTCGTGCTTGCGCGCCTGCATCTTCGCGCGGCGCAGGCCGTCGATCGCGCGGCGCTTCGCCGCGGCGGTGAGCCACGCGCCGGGATTCTGCGGGACGCCGGTCCTCGGCCATTCGGCGAGCGCGACGAGCAGCGCGTCCTGCGCCAGCTCCTCGGCCCGGTCGACGTCGCGGGTCATGCGGGCGAGGCTCGCGATGAGCCGCGCCCGCTCGATCCGGAAGACCGCCTCGATCGCCCGCTGGGTGGTTGCGTCCGCCGCCATGCCCAAGGGTTAGGGGCGCATGACGGCGGAGCGCAAGCGGATCAGCGATTGGCGAGCTTCTCGCCGACGCCGTCGTGGATCGCCTGAGCCTCGGCCGGGATGAGGTCGGCGAAGTCCTCCATCTCGAACAGCGGACGGATCTCGATCTCGCTCGGGCCGAACATGGGGTTGGGGCAGCGCTTCACCCATTCGACCGCCTCGTCCATGTCCTTGACTTCCCACAGCCAGTAGCCGGCGACCAGCTCGCGCGTCTCGGCGAAGGGGCCGTCGATCACGGTGCGGCTGGGGCCGTCGAACGCGACGCGCTTGCCGAACGACGAGGGCTTGAGCCCGTCGCCCGCGACCATGATGCCGGCATTGACCAGCTCCTCGTTGAACTTGCCCATGTCCACGAACATCTGGCTGAGCTCGGGCGAGGGCTTCATGCCCTCTTCGCTGTCCTCGGTCGCCTTCACGAACACCATCACACGCATTGGAATTCTCCTTGGTTGGCACGGGGCCGCGATCGGCCTCGTATCCTGACGACGAAGCAGATTGCGCGGAATCGACACGCGCCGCGAAATTTTTTCGACAGGCGTATCCTTACCGCCGGCGTCAGGCGCGCCCGCGCGGGCACGTCAAAATTTATAGCCGACGTGCGAGCCAGGATTCTGCGTCTTTGGCCGATATTTGCCGCATGGTTTCGCCTTGGTGGGTTTGCAGCCCTTCTGAGGTGCGGCCTTGGCTTGCGGACATCGGATGGTCTTGCCCGCCGCATCCTTGCAGGGCGCGGAGAGGGTGAGGCCGCCGGTGCCCGCCATGACGGCAATTGCTGCAACGAGGATGAAGCTCTTCATCGATGCCACTCCCGATCCGAGTGGCGCGCAGTGTGCCCGCGCGGTGGTGCTCGCGCAATGGCTCGCTGGGCAATGCGAAGCCGTGATCGGCCTTCGTGCAAGCCGGATGCGCACGTCGATGACGTCGAACGATCATCGTGGTATGAGAACAAGCCTCTCTTCCGGATGCAGCGAATGGGCAATCAGCACAGCCGGCGCCTGGTTCTCGGACTCGGGATTTCGGTCGTCGCGCTTCCGCTGCTGGAATCGTGCGCGCATCGCGCGGCGAAGCGCGTTCCGCGCATCGGCTTTCTAATAGGCGCCGGCCTCTCGGCGATGACCGAGGCCTTTCATGGCGAGCTGCGCAGGCTCGGATATGTCGACGGGAAGAACATCATCGTCGAGACTCGCCTGATTCGCCCCAACTCGTCGGATGGCGCGACATACATCGCCGAGCTGGCGCATATGGAGTTGGACCTGATCGTCGCCCCGTCGCTGCCGATCGCATTGGGGGTGCGCGAGGAAAATCCGTCGATGCCGATGGTGGTGGCGACAGCTCCTGGCATGGTGAGCAATGGCCTTGCACGGAGCCTCGAACGTCCTGGAGGCAATGTGACCGGGATGGAGGAACTGCCGCCGGGCCTGACCGCGCGGCGGCTGAAGCTGCTGAAGGCGGCGGCCCCCGCAGTTTCGCGCGTGGCCGTGCTCTCGACCACGCCCGGCCGTGGCGGGCACGAGATCCAGCTGGCCGACGCCGAGCGCGCGGCACCGGGGGCCGGGGTGAGCGTGAAGGCCTATGTCGTGAAGTCCTTGCCCGAGCTTCAGCCTGCGCTCGCCGCGATGATCGACGACGGGATGGACGGGCTGCTCAATTTCCAGGGCGCCCTCTCGCTCGCCAACCGGCAGCTCATCACCGAATTCGCGGCGAAGCACCGTATCCCGGCGATCTACCAGTCGAAGCTCTTCGTCGAGGCGGGCGGGCTGATGTCACTGGCGCCCGACCAGGACGAGCAGTTCCGCATCGCGGCGCGCTATGCCGACCGGATTCTGCGGGGCACCAAGCCGGGAGACCTGCCGATCCGGCATCCGGCCCGCTATTTCCTCACTATCAATGCGCGAGCCGCAAACGCGTTGGGCCTGCGCCTCTCTCCGCGGTTGCTGGCCAGTGCCGACCGTGTGATTCGCTGAGCGGAGTCGAGAAAGCCGGCGCCCCGATCAAGGGGGCGTCGCGGGTAGCTTGATGGGAAAGGTCAGGCCTTCATTCTCCGGCGCGGTGCCCGGGCCGCCATTGGTGTTCTGTGCCGTGATGACCAGCCATTTTCCGGCGCGCTTTTCCGAGAGCATCGTGAACAGACCATGGCGTGGCGGACGCGGCGAGCCGTCGAAATTCTTGTCGCCTTCCATCCGCCAGCTCCACCGCACGATCGCCAGGTCCGGGCGGATGAACCTCAACCTCGTCTCGAGCGGCGTGATGGTGGATGCGGCGAATCTGCCGGTGAGCAGGCGGGAGTGATAGGTCTCGAAATCCTTGCGGCCCTGGAGCCAGCTCCCGCCGACGGTGACGAAGTCGACATCGTCGGCCATCAGTTGCGCAAGCGCGTGCCCGTCGTGACGCGCCCATGCCGCGCTGAACTGAGCGGGAAGCTGCTCCAGCGAGCTTCGATCCTGGTCGCTCTGGGCATGGGCCGTAGTGGCGATGAGCAGGGCCATTCCGGCAACAATGAAACGGCGTGACAGCATCGGCGGTTCCTCCCAGATCCAATTCGGCGGAGACGAGGTCGTGCGTCTCAGCCGGTGCGCAACACCATGTCCCAGCGATAGCGAAGAATGCCCGATGCGTCGGCGCCCATGGCGTTCGCGATCACCATCGCCGGACGGATATTGGCGCGAAGCAGGGCATCGGCCGCATTGAGCGGCTCATCCGGAAAATACATCTGGACGACCAGGCGATCCGTGCTCCCGGCCAGGTCGAAATGGATGTGCGGCGCGCGCATCCCGCGCCCGCCGCCGGGATAGCCGGCGGGCTTGACCGTGACGATCCGATACGTGCCGCCCGCATCGGTGGAGAGCCGCGCATAGCCCTGGAAATTGGGATCGAGTGGCGCGGTATTGTCGTCGCTTGGATGCGCATAGCGGCCCGCGGCATTGGCTTGCCAGATCTCGAGACGGGCGCCCGGCACCGGACGTCCCGCCAGATCCACGATCCGGCCCGACAGCTCGACGACCTGGCCGATCGCCCGGCCCGTGCGGCCGGCCACCATCGTCAGGTCGGCATCGGCATCGGCCGGCTTGGCGAGCGGATAGAATGGGCCGACGATCTCGTTCGGCGTCGGTTCGAGCCGGGCCTGCACGGGCCGCACAAAGGCGGGAGCGGCGGTGGCGGCTCCTGCGAGCTGCCCGAGGATCTGGCGTCGGGATTGCAGCATGGCACATCCTCTGCTCGGTGCGTTGTGCGACGTATAGCATGCGAGCGCAGTCGCCGGACATCCGCTACGCTTTATCGACGGCAGAAGCTTGGTCGGAATCGCCGCCCGCTATGGTCGGCGCGATCTACGGCGACGAATGGTCGGGGAGAGAGGATTCGAACCTCCGGCCCCTGCCTCCCGAAGACAGTGCTCTACCAGGCTGAGCTACTCCCCGACGGAGTGCCGGATCCTTGAAATGCCCCGGGACGGGCGGACCGGCTTTCGCTTGGAGGCGCGCCTATAGCCAGCCGTTTCGCGGTGCGCAAGCGGGTGTGCGAAAGCTTTTTCAGGTGCCGCGCGCGCCGAGCATCGCCTCGATCGAGGTGAACTTCTCGCGCGGGGCGCCGTCGCGGGCGGCAGCGATCTCGGCCGCCTCGATCTTCTGCCAGTCGCGGAAGGTGACGACCTCGGCGCCGCGCGCCGCGAGCAGCGCGTCGAGCGCGGGGCGGCCCTGCTTGCCGCTGTTGGGTTGCGTGTCCGCGGCGATCTTCTCGACGATCGCGAAGCCGTCGGGGCGGTTGGTGCCGATCGTGCCGGTCGGGCCGCGGCGCGCCCAGCCGACGGCGTAGAGCCCGGGCAGCACGCGCCCCTCGTCATTGGCGAAGCGGCCGGCGCGGTCGTCATAGGGCACCCCCTCGATCGGCGGGGTGCGATAGCCGATGCACGAGACCACCAGACTGGCGGGCACGGCATAGGTCTCGCCCGTGCCGACCGCCGCGCCGCGCGAGTCGAGCACGGTGCGCTCGACGATCACGCGCTCGACCTTGCCGTCGCCCTCGATCGCGACGGGCATGGCGAAGAAGTCGAAGATGATGTGCACCGGCTTCTCGACATGCGCCGCGGCGAAGTTGCGCAGGTGCGTGATCGACTTGCGGTGCCCGGGCTCGAGCATCGCGTCGTCGATCTCGGGCGGGAAGTCGGCGGCGTCGACGACCGGTGCGGCGCGTTCAAGCTCGCCGAGCTCGCCGAGTTCCTTGGGAGTCATGTTGATCTGGTGCGGGCCGCGGCGGCCGAGCAGGGTGATGGTGCTGATCGACGACGTTTCCAGCGCGGACAGCGCGTGGCCGACGATGTCGGAGCCGGCGAACTCGCCTTGCGTCTTGGCGAGGATGCGCGCGACGTCGAGCGCGACGTTGCCGTTGCCGATCACCACCGCGCCCGGGCCGCCGAGGGGAGGGTTCAGCTCGGCATAGTCGGGATGGCCGTTGTACCAGCCGACGAACGCTGCCGAGCCGGTGACGCCGGGCAGGTCGGCGCCGGGAATCTCGAGCGGCCGGTCGCGCGGCGCGCCGGTGGCGAGCACGACCGCGTCGTAGAGGCCGAGCAATTCGGGGATGGTGACCTGCTCGCCGATCGTGACGTTGCCGACGAAGCGGACATTGTCGGTGAGCGCGGTCGCCTCGTAGCGGCGCGAGACGCCCTTGATCGACTGGTGATCGGGCGCGACGCCGGTGCGGATCAGGCCGAAGGGGACGGGGAGGCGATCGATGATGTCGACCCGGACCTCGTCGCCGAACTGCTTCTGGCATGCCTCCGCGGTGTAGTAGCCCGCCGGTCCCGAACCGATCACCGCGATATGCCGCATGCCCGACCCTCTCGTCTATGTCGGGACAGCGTAGCGCGCTGGCGGGCGAGGGCAAGCACTCGACGCGGGCAATTTCCTGCGGCATGCCAAGGGCATGAACCCGCTGGAGGTCGCCGCGTCGGCGCTGCTGCTCGTCAATATTGCGCTGGTCGCGCGGCGGAGCATCTGGAACTACCCGTTCGCGATTCTGGCGGTCTCGCTCTACGCGGTGCTGTTCTACGAGACGAAGCTCTACAGCGACATGTTGCTGCAGGGCTTCTACGTCGCGCTCAACCTCTACGGCTGGCTCAACTGGACGCGGTCCAGGGCCGAGGCGGGTGAGGTGGTGGTGCGGACGCTAGGGTGGCCGGCGCGCGCGGCATGGCTTGCGGGATGCGTGGCGCTGACCGGCGGCTGGGGCTGGCTGATGCACCGGCTGACCGACGCGGCGATGCCGTGGTGGGACGCGGGCGTGGCGATGACCAGCGTGGCGGCGCAGATCCTGCTTTCGCGGCGCTATCTCGAGAATTGGGTGCTGTGGATCGTGGTCGACGTGGTGGCGGTGCCGCTGTTCGCGGTGCGCGGACTGTGGTGGACCGCAGGCGTCTATGCGATCCTGCTCGGGCTTTCGGTGTGGGGCCTGATTGACTGGCGCCGGGCCTATCGCCGAAGGGCGGCGGCATGACGCTACGCACCATCTGCCTCCACGGCCCCGAGAGCACCGGCAAGTCCACGCTCGCGCCACGGCTCGCCGCGCATCTCGGCGGGGAGGTCGCCGAGGAATATGGCCGCGAATATGCCGAAGCGCGCGGGACCGACTTCACGATGCAGGATCTGGTCGAGATCGCGCGGACGCATGATGCCGGCGTGCAGACGATGCTGGCGGCGGGGCTCACCCCGCTGATCCTCGACACCGATCCGCTGATGACCGCGGTGTGGGCCGACATGCTGTTCGGCCAGCGCGACCCGTGGTTCGAGACGTGGGACGGCGTGGCCGATCTCTATCTGCTGTTCGACATCGATCTGCCTTGGGTCGCGGACGGCACGCGGATGTTCGGCACGCCCGAGCTGCGCCAGCGCTTCTTCGACCTGTCGAAGGCCGAGCTGGAGCGGCGCGGGGTGCGCTGGGCGCTTGTGCGCGGCAAGGGCGAGGCGCGGTGGGAGAGCGTACTGCGTGCGGTGGAGGCGGTGGGCTAGCCGCTCAGGGCACCCGCGTCACCGCGAGGCCGTCGCCATTCTTGCCGACGTCGATGCGGCGAAGCACCTTGCCGCTGTCCGCATCGATCTCGGCGACCTGGTTGCGCCCGGTCTCCGCGGCGTAGAGGCGCTTGCCGTCTTCCGACCAGATCAGCGTGACCTGCGCGGCCTGCGGGTCGCCCGAGACCGGGAAGCTGCGCAGCACGCTGTGAGTCGCCGCGTCGATCAGCGTGACGCTGCCCTTGTCGACGTTGCTGGTCGCGACGGTCTTGCCGTCGGGGCTGGCGATCACGCGGATCGCGTTGCCGTCGATCGCGAGCTCGGCGAGCTTCTCATAGGTGGCGGCGTCGTACACGGTGAGGCGCGGCGCGGTGAGATCGCCGACGAACAGCTTGCCGCCGGCGACCGCGACCCCCTCGGGCTTGCCGCCGACGGCGAGGTCGCGAAGCTTCACGTTCTTGACGAGGTCGAGCGCACTGACCGTGCCCGATCCGATATTGGCGACGAAGCCGCGGTCCTCGCCGAGCAACGCCACCATGTGCGAACCCTGCTGCCCGGTGGCGATCGAGGTGATCTTGCCGTCGGGCTCGACGATCGCGACCGAACCGCTGCCCTCCGTCGTGGCGATCAGCCGTTCGCTCTTCGGCATCCACAGCAGGCCGTGCGGGCGCTTGTTGGGGGCGAGCTCGATCCTCGCGACCTTGCCCAGCGGATCGAGGTCGATGATGTCGATCGAGGTGCCGCCATAGGAGACCACGGCGGCCTGGGTGCCATCGCCCATCACCGCGATCTCGTGCGGCTGGGCACCGGTCGGGATCTTCGCGAGCTGCTTGCCGTCGGCGAGATCGTAGATGCCGAGCGTGTCCTCGCCCTTGTTGCCGACCAGCAGCAGGTCTCGCGCGGCGGCGGGAACGGCGGCGGCCGCGAGAAGGGCGGCGGCGAGGATCAGGCGGCGCATCGGTCTCTCCGGCTTGGACCGCGGGAGACTGTGCGTTTCAGCCGGGGCCCGCAAGCGAAAAGGCCCGGCCCGCCATGGCGGAACGGGCCTTTTGCGCGACGTGGCCGGAGCCGCTTATTGCGAGGGGGCGAGCCCGGTGTTGAGCACCCAGCCGACATTGTCGTTCTCGTCGGCGACTTCCCACCACAGACCGTTCTTGTTGCCGGTGGGATAGACGATGCCGCCGGCGGGGATGGTGCGGATGATCTTGGCGCCGCCGGCCGCCGACACGCGCATCGCCACCGGCCGCTGCGCGGTGAAGGTCTTGGCCGGCGCGGCCTGGGCGGTGCCGGTGTCGCCGGGGCGCACCAGCCCGAGTTCGGTCACCAGCTTGGTATAGGCCTGGATGAACGACAGGGTGACGATGCGGCCGATCTCGGTATTGTCGTAGCCGCCGCCGACCGCGCCCACGCCGCCGCCGAGGAACCCGACCCCGGCGCCTGCGCCGAAGGTCATGTTCTTCTTGGCCGCATAGCCCTCCGCGGTGGCGATCGTTTCGGTGGTGCGCACATTGGTGATGGAGAGCACGGTGTTGGCCTCCATCTTCTTGCTGCCGATGCCGGCCGCGAGCCCGCCGAGGCGCCCGCCGATCAGCCCCCCGATCAGCCCGCCCGCGCCGCCGCCGCTGACGTTGCTGTTGGCGCCCTGGATCTCGGCGACGAGGACATAGTCCGCCGCCTTGATCTGGCCCTGGCCGACATTCGAGCCGCGCTGCAGCCCGAGATTGCCGCCGATCGCGCGCTCGCGCTCGGCCGCCTGCAGCCCGGAGCCGCGGTCGACCAGGTTGAAGCAGCCCGAGCGCTGAACGAGTACCTTGAGCAGCTTCTGCGGCGGGGCCAGCGAATATTGCGTCCAGGGGCGGGGATCGTCGCCGTCGACGACCGAGAGCGTACCGAGCTTGCGCGTGCAGCGCGGGACGTCGTTCGCCGTCGCTTCCTGCAGCTTCTGACCGCTGCTGGGCTTGGCGAGTCGCTGGGCCTGAGCCGAGCCAGCGACGCACAGAGCGAGCGCGGTGAGGGCCACCGCGGGAGACTTCAACATCGATTTCTTCCCCTGTTACCTGTCGTCCCGAGATAGCCGATCCGGCCCGCGGTGGGAATAGTTTCGAGGCCGCAATCGGTTGTCCAAAATGGGTAGCGCTACCCCGGCGGAGGAGTCAGGGGTCGATCCGGGTGCGCTCGCTCGCGCCGTTCTCGATCGTCCAGAGATCGCCGAAATCCTCGTGCTTGAGCTCGCCCGGGCGCGTGCCGCCGAGCTGTGCGACGATGTCCGGCACGGTGTTGCTGTGGCCGACGATCAGCACCGGGCCGCCGGCCGCCTTGGCGCGGGCGACGATCGCGGGGGTGTCTTTCGGATCGTAGGTCTCGACCGGGACGTCGAGCATCGCGGCGACCGGTGCGGCGGTCTGGCGGGTGCGCTTGAAGTCGCTGACATAGATCGCCTTGAGCGTGCGGCCGTAGAACCATGCCGCGAGCTTCTCGGCGCGCGCCTTGCCCTGGGGCAGGAGGTCCGGATCGGGCTGGCCCGCGGGCGTGTCGTAATGGCGGGTGACGTAGACCGGCGCCTCCTGCGACTGACCGGCCAGCGCGTGGGTGCTGCCCAGCACACAGAGCAACGCAACGAGATATCTCAGGACTTGCATGGCGATTCACCTCCGCGCCGCTGCTTGGCGCAGTCGTGGGCGTGGGGCAAGCGAACCTGTCAGATAAGCGCAAGCGCATTGCGCGTCGCGGCGCCGCTGGCGGTGTTGTCGAGGATGATCCAGCTTCCCGGACCGGCAACAGCCGCAGCTTGCCTCCATCCTGCCAAGGCTGCGTTGTCATAGGCGGACCAGTAGATGCGCGGGCTGCCGTGGAGTCGGAAATAGGCGAGGCCGCGCCAGCCGCCGGGCATGGCGGCCGCCGGAACCGATGCGGGATCGGCGGCGACGCGCGCGACGCGATGCGCGACGAGCAGTGCGTCCGCTGGCGGATCGAACCAGCTCGAGTGGCGGGGTTCCAACGCGACGAGCCCGCCGACGATCGACGCGAGCTGGGCGAAGAAGGTCTCGGCGATCGGCGCGTCGAAGGCGAGGCTGGGCGGGAGCTGAACGAGCACCGGGCCGCGCTTTTCGCCGAGCCCGGCGGTCTCGTCGGCGAAGCGGGTCAGCGGCGCCTCGCAATCGGCCAGCCGGGCCTCGTGCGTGATCGCCTTGGGCAGCTTGACGGCGAAGCGGAAGTCGGACGGCACGCTCGCCGCCCAGCGTTCGTAGGTGGACCGGCGATGAGGGCGGTAGAAGCTCGAATTGATCTCGGTCGCGTTGAAGCATCGTGCATAGCGTTGGAGGTTGCTGGCGCCGGGCGGGAAGCGGTCGCGGACGTCGCGCGGAAGCGCCCAGGCGGCGGTGCCGATGCGGAGAGTCATGAGGTTGTAAGCGCGTGCGGGCTCAGGGGGTTCCTGCGCGGCATCTGCCCTGCTAACGGGCGCCGATCATGGCAACCGACCTTTCCCGTATCCGCAACTTCTCGATCATCGCGCATATCGACCATGGCAAGTCGACGCTGGCCGACCGGCTGATCCAGCGCACCGGCGGGCTGACCGCGCGCGAGATGTCCGAGCAGGTGCTCGACAACATGGACATCGAGAAGGAGCGCGGCATCACCATCAAGGCGCAGACCGTGCGCCTCGACTGGAAGGGGCCGGACGGGCTCGACTATGTCCTCAACCTGATGGACACGCCCGGGCACGTCGACTTCGCCTATGAGGTGAGCCGCAGCCTCGCCGCGTGCGAGGGCGCGCTGCTGGTGGTCGACGCGGCGCAGGGCGTCGAGGCGCAGACGCTCGCCAACGTCTACCAGTCGATCGAGCACGACCATGAGATCGTGCCGGTGATCAACAAGATCGACCTGCCCAGCGCCGAGCCCGAGAAGGTGCGAAACGAGATCGAGGAAGTGATCGGCATCGACGCGTCGAACGCGGTGCTCGCCTCGGCCAAGTCGGGCATCGGGATCGAGGAGATCCTGAACGCCGTGGTCGAGCGCATCCCGCCGCCCAAGGGCGATGCGAACGCGCCGCTCAAGGCCATGCTGGTCGACAGCTGGTACGATCCGTATCTCGGCGTCGTGATCCTGATCCGCGTGATCGACGGCACGATCCGCAAGGGCCAGCAGATCAAGTTCATGGCCGCCGGGACGACGCATCTGGTCGACCGCGTCGGCGCGTTCCGGCCGAAGATCGAGCAGTTGCCGGACCTCGGCCCCGGCGAGATCGGTTTCATCACTGCGCAGATCAAGGAAGTGGCGCAGGCGCGCGTCGGCGACACGCTGACCGACGCCAAGCGGCCGGCCGCCGAGCCGCTGCCCGGCTTCAAGGAAGTGCAGCCCGTGGTGTTCTGCGGACTGTTTCCGGTCGACGCCGCCGACTTCGAGAAACTGCGCGAAAGCATCTCGAAGCTGCGGCTGAACGACGCCAGCTTCTCGTTCGAGATGGAGACCTCGGCGGCGCTGGGCTTCGGCTTCCGCTGCGGATTCCTCGGCCTGCTGCACCTGGAGATCATCCAGGAGCGGCTGATGCGCGAATATGATCTCGACCTGATCACCACCGCGCCGTCGGTGGTGTACCAGATCGAGCTGACCCACGGCGGCGGGCATATCGAGCTGCACAATCCCGCCGACATGCCCGATCCCAACAAGATCGAGACGATCAGCGAGCCGTGGATCCAGGCCGTGATCTATGTCCCCGACGAATATCTCGGTTCGATCCTGAAGCTATGCCAGGACCGGCGCGGCATCCAGAAGAACCTGACCTATGTCGGCGGCCGCGCGCAGGTGACCTACGAGCTGCCGCTCAACGAGGTGGTGTTCGACTTCTACGACCGGCTGAAGTCGCTCTCGAAGGGCTATGCCAGCTTCGACTACGAACAGATCGGCTATCGCGAGGGCGATCTCGTGAAGATGGGCATCCTGGTCAACGAGGAGCCGGTCGACGCGCTGAGCATGATCGTCCACCGCTCCACCGCCGAGGCCCGCGGGCGTGGCATGTGCGAGCGGCTCAAGGAACTGATCCCGCGCCACCTGTTCAAGATCCCGATCCAGGCGGCGATCGGCGGCAAGGTGATCGCGCGGGAGACGATCAGCGCGATGCGCAAGGACGTCACCGCGAAATGCTATGGCGGCGACGCCACCCGCAAGCGCAAGCTGCTGGAGAAGCAGAAGAAGGGCAAGGCGAAGATGCGCGAGTATGGCTCGGTCAGCATTCCGCAGGAAGCCTTCATCGCCGCGCTGCGGATGGGCGAGGAATAGGCTTCAGCCGAGCAGCGCGAGCAGCTCGGCGGGCTTGAGCTCGCGCACGAGCTGGTCGCGGGTGCATTGTTCCGGCGCCTTGTCGGGACGCCAGCGGAGCAGGCGCGTGCCGTGGCGGAAGCGGCCGGCGGTGACCTGGTCGTAGCGGACCTCGGCGACCAGTTCGTGGCGCAGCTTCACGTAGTCGCGCGCCTTGCCGCCGGTCCAGCGGCTGGGGCCGCCGGGCGCGTTGCCGGTGAAGCCGGGCTCGCCCTGGTGCGGCGCGACCTTGCGCTTGAGTGCTGGACGCTCCTTCGCGGGGATCGCGGCGGTGAAGCCGACATGATCCAGCTTGCCGGCATCGTCGTAGAGGCCGAGCAGCAGCGAGACCACCGCGCCCTTGGCATCGGTGCGATAGCCGCCGACGACGCAGTCGGCGGTGCGCAGCTGCTTGACCTTCACCATTGCGCGTTCGCCGGGCCGGTAGGGCGCGTCGAGTGGCTTGGCGAGCACCCCGTCGAGCGCGCCGCCGGTCCGGGCGAGCCAGGCTTCGGCGGTGGCGCGGTCGGTGGTGCAGGGAGAGAGGATCAGCGCGGGGGGCTTGATGCGCTTGTGGAGTGCTTCGAGTTGCGCGCGGCGCCGGGCGAGTGGGGCCTCGAGCAAGTCGTCGGGGCCGAGGCTCAGGCAATCGAACAAGACGAGCTGCGCGGGGGTTTCGACCGAAAGCTTGGCGATGCGCGACGCGGCCGGGTGGAGACGGGCCTGGAGCGCATCGAAAGAGAGACGGTCGCCGATCGGGATCACCAGCTCGCCGTCGAGGATGAAGCGTTTCTCCGGGATCGTGGCGAGCGCCTCGAGCATCTCGGGGAAATAGCGGCCGAGCGGCTTGCCCGACTTGGACCAGATCGCGATGTCCTCGCCGTCGCGCACTGCGACCGCGCGGAAGCCGTCCCATTTGGGCTCGTACTGCCAGCCCGGCGGATCGGGCAGCGCCTCGGCGAGCCTGGCTTCCATCGGGGCGAAGGGCGCGGCGTCCATCGCCCTTCAACCGCGCGGGCGGCGCGGGCGTTCCGTCAAAAGGCGTAGGGCACCGGGGCGCGGACGTCGGGGTCGATGCGGATCTCGCTCGCGGCGGGCGGGAAGGCGCGCTGGTCGCAGCCGGTGCGAGGGCAGATGCGGCAGCTGGTGCCGATCGGGGTGGCGATGCCGCCGGTGCGCAGGCTGTCGGCATAGACGAAGTCCGCCGCATGCGTTTCCTCGCAGCCCAAGGCGACGGCGTAGCGGCGCGGGGGACGAGCATAGCTGGCGGACGGCTTGACCAGCCCCTTGGCCATCGACACGTAGCGCACGCCGTCGGGGGTCTCGGCGAGCTGGACGAGGATGCGGTCGGGGATCGCAACCGCCTCATGCACCACCCAGAGCGGACAGGCGCCGCCGAAGCGGGCGAATTCGAGCCGGGTGGCCGAGTGGCGCTTGGTGATGTTGCCGGCCATGTCGACACGGCAGAAGAAGAACGGGATGCCCTGCGCGCCCGGCCGCTGGAGGGTCGAAAGGCGGTGGCAGGCCTGTTCGAAGCTGGCACCGAAGCGCTGGCGGAGGCGGTCGATGTCGTGACGCACCTCGCGCGCGGTGTCGCGAAAGCGGGTGTACGGCATCAACAGCGCGCCGGCGGCGTAGTTGGCGAGGCCGAGCGAGAGGAGCTCGCGCGCCGCGGGGGACGCAAGGCCGCTGGCGTCGGCGACGGCGCGCATCTGCTCGCCGAACTCGAGCACGGCGAGGCGGTGGGCGAGGAGGAAGGCGCGGCTCTCGGGCGGGAGTAGGCCGCTGACCGTCAGACGGCGGCTGTCGGTGGCGAAGCGCGAGAGGCGGGTGTCGTCGTCGCGCGCGTCCTCGATCTTCACGTCGTGGGTGTCGCGCAGCCGGTCCTCGATCGCGCGGGGATGGTCGAAGGTGTCGGCGAGCGACTCGGCCGCCCGGTCGAGCACGTCGATGTAATTGCCCTCGGCCTGGTACCAGTCGCGCACTTCCTCCCACGGCAGCGAACCGGCGGTGCCGGCGCCGCTCTCGACCCTGTCGTCGAGGACGCGCAGCTGCGCCTGGCTGCGGCGCCAGGCATCGTGCAGCGCGACCATGCGGCGGGCGAGGGCGGGGTGCTTCTCGACTCCGCGCTGGATGGCGGCTTCGTCGAGCGCGCCGCCGGGAATGCTGGAATCGGTGCCGGCATCGATCGCGCGGACGAGATCGGCGGTGGCCTCGTCCTCGCCGACCTCGCCCCACAGCTGCGGGAATTCGCGGGTGAGCGCGATCAGCACCGGTGGGGTGAGCGGGCGCTCCTCATTCTCGATCTGCGAGAGATAGCTGACCGAGACGCCGAGCCGCGCGGCGAGCGCCGCCTGCGGCAGCGCGAGGCGCTTGCGCAGGTCGCGAACGCGAGCTCCGGCGAAGAGGCGGCGGCGGGGGTGCTCCATGCCTCCCGCAATATTCCGCGGATATGAACGATGCAACTTCGCAACATTGCATTTGCAAGACCACCCGTGTCCTGTGAAGGCACCCGGCCAAGGAGCAGAATCATGTCTTCGACGATCGAGGAACTCGAGCGCCGCCGTGCCGCGGCGCGGCTGGGCGGCGGGCAGAAGCGCATCGACGCGCAGCACGCCAAGGGCAAGCTCACCGCGCGCGAGCGGGTCGAGGTGCTGCTCGACGAGGGATCGTTCGAGGAGCTCGACATGTATGTCGAGCATAACTGCGTGGACTTCGGCATGCCCGACCAGGTGGTGCCGGGCGACGGCGTGGTCACTGGATCGGGCACGATCAACGGCCGGCTGGTGTTCGTGTTCAGCCAGGACTTCACCGTGTTCGGCGGGTCGCTGTCCGAGCGGCATGCACAGAAGATCTGCAAGATCATGGACATGGCGATGAAGGTCGGCGCGCCCGTGATCGGCCTCAACGACAGCGGCGGCGCACGCATCCAGGAAGGCGTCGCCAGCCTCGCCGGCTATGCCGAGGTGTTCCAGCGCAACGTGCTGGCGAGCGGCGTGGTGCCGCAGCTTTCCCTGATCATGGGCCCCTGCGCCGGAGGTGCAGTCTACTCGCCCGCGATGACCGACTTCATCTTCATGGTGAAGGATAGCTCATACATGTTCGTCACCGGACCCGATGTAGTGAAGACCGTTACCAACGAGATCGTCACGCAGGAGGATTTGGGTGGAGCGGTGACGCATACCACGAAGTCGGGCGTCGCTGACGTCGCCTTTGACAACGACATCGAGGCGCTGCTCGCGGCGCGCGACTTCGTGGACTTCCTTCCCGCCAGCAACCGCGAGCCGGTGCCCGAGCGGCCGTGCGAGGATCCGTGGGACCGGATCGAGGACAGCCTCGACACGCTGATCCCGCCGAGCGCCAACCAGCCCTACGACATGCACGAGCTGATCCGGAAGACGGTCGACGAGGGCGACTTCTTCGAGCTGCAGCCGAGCCATGCCGGCAACATCATCATCGGCTTCGGCCGGATCGAGGGACGCACCGTCGGCATCGTCGCCAACCAGCCGATGGTGCTGGCGGGCGTGCTCGACATCAACTCGTCGAAGAAGGCGGCGCGGTTCGTGCGCTTCTGCGACGCGTTCGAGATCCCGATCGTCACCTTCGTCGACGTGCCGGGCTTCCTGCCGGGCGTGGGGCAGGAGCATAGCGGCATCATCAAGCATGGCGCCAAGTTGCTGTTCGCCTATGCCGAGGCGACGGTGCCCAAGATCACGGTGATCACGCGCAAGGCCTATGGCGGGGCGTATGACGTGATGGCGTCGAAGCACCTGCGCGGGGACTTGAACTATGCCTGGCCGACCGCCGAGATCGCGGTGATGGGGGCGAAGGGCGCGGTGGAGATCATCTTCCGCGGACGCACGCCCGAGGAGATCGCCGAGCGGACGGCGGAATATGAGGCGCGCTTCGCCAACCCGTTCGTCGCGGCGAGCAAGGGGTTCGTCGACGAGGTGATCATGCCGCACTCCACGCGGCGGCGGATCGCGCTAGGGCTGCGGAAGCTGAGGAACAAGAACCTCGAGAATCCGTGGAAGAAGCATGACAATATTCCGCTGTGAATGACCTGATCTCCGTATTCCTGGGTTGCCTTTTGGCGCTCGGCGCGGTGACCGCGCTGGTTCTGATTCGCGTACATGAAGCCGCAAAGTCGGGTGAACTGCGTTATTGGATGAAAGGGCGTTACGAGGAGCAGGTCATCCGTCGTCAAGACGACCCTGCCCGGTTCGAACTGGAGCTCAAGATATTGCGAGCAGTGCCTTGGTTCGGCTTTGGGGCGCTCGCACTGGCGATTGCGATGTTGGGATATTTCGTATGAAACTCGGCCGCCTCAACCATATCGGCGTTGCCACGCCCTCGATCGAGGCGTCGGTCGCCTTTTATCGCGACGTGATGGGCGCGGAGACGATCCACACGCCGTTCGACCTGCCCGCGCAGGGCGTGAAGGTGTGCTTCGTCGATACACCCAACACCCAGATCGAGCTGATCGAGCCGCTGGGCGCGGAGTCGCCGATCCATGGTTTTCTGGCGAAGAACCCGGCGGGCGGGCAGCATCATGTCTGCTATGAGGTGCCCGATATTCACGAGGCCAAGGCGTGGTTCGAGGCCAAGGGCGCGAAGGTGCTGGGCGAGCCGCGCATCGGGGCGCACGGGACGCTGATCTTCTTCGTACATCCGAAGGACATGGGTGGGGTGCTGACCGAGATCATGGAGACGCCGAAGGGAGAGGCGCATTGACCGACGAGACCGTCCTCTACGCACTCGACAACGGCGTCGCGACGCTGCGGCTCAATCGGCCGGACCGATTGAACGCGGTGACCGGCGAGATGCTCGATCTGATCCGCGCTTCGCTGCTGCGTGCGGTGAACGAGGGGGCGCGGGCGGTGCTTCTGACGGGCGAGGGGCGAGCCTTTTGCTCGGGCGCCGATCTGGTCGGGCGCGCGGATGGCGGGATGGTCGATCCCGCCGACAATCTCGAATTCCACTACAATCCGCTGGCCGAGACGCTGTCGAAACTGCCGATCCCGGTGGTCACGGCGGTCAACGGCCCGGCGGCGGGGGCAGGCGTGGGGATCGCGCTGGCGGGCGACATCGTGGTGATGGCGAAGTCGGCCTATCTGCTGCTCGCCTTCAGCAATATCGGGCTGGTGCCCGATTGCGGCGCGACCTGGCTGGTGGCGAAGTCGGCGGGACGCGCCAAGGCGCTGGAGATGGCGCTGCTCGGCGAGAAGATGAGCGCCGACGACGCGTTGGATTCGGGGCTGGTGGCGCGCGTGGTCGAGGACGACGCACTGCTGGCGACCGCTGGCGAAATCGCCGCGAAGCTCGCCGCCAAGCCGACGGTCGCGCTGGGGCTGATCCGCGCGCAGGTCAAGGCGGCGCTCAATTCGACGCTGTCCGAGACGCTGAGCATCGAGGCGCAGCACCAGCGGATCGCCGGAAAGACCGAGGATTTCAGGGAAGGTGTCATGGCGTTCATTCAGAAGCGGCCGCCGGAGTTCAAGGGCAAGTGACCGGCAAGCCGGATCTCGATGCGTGGAAGGCGCTGTCCGACAAGGAGGTGAAGGGCCGCGATCTCACCTGGCACACGCCGGAAGGGATCGACGTCAAGCCGCTCTACACCGCCGAGGACGTGACCGCCGATCCGGGGCTGCCGGGCTTCGCGCCGTTCACGCGCGGGGTGCGCGCATCGATGTATGCCGGCCGGCCATGGACGATCCGGCAATATGCGGGATTCTCGACCGCTGAGGAATCGAACGCCTTCTATCGCCGCAACCTTGCCGCGGGGCAGAAGGGGCTCAGCGTCGCCTTCGATCTCGCCACGCACCGCGGCTATGACAGCGATCATCCGCGCGTGCCGGGCGATGTCGGCAAGGCGGGCGTGGCGATCGACAGCGTCGAGGACATGAAGATTCTGTTCGACGGCATCCCGCTTGGCGAGATGTCGGTCTCCATGACGATGAACGGCGCGGTGATCCCGGTGCTCGCCTTCTTCATCGTCGCGGGCGAGGAGCAGGGCGTGCCGCAGGCGGCGCTCGACGGGACCATCCAGAACGACATCCTGAAGGAGTTCATGGTCCGCAACACCTATATCTACCCGCCCGAGCCGAGCATGCGGATCATCTCCGACATCTTCGCATATACCTCGGCCAACATGCCGAAATTCAACAGTATCTCGATTTCCGGCTATCACATGCAGGAGGCCGGGGCGACTCAGGTGCAGGAGCTCGCCTTCACCATCGCCGACGGCATGGAATATGTGAAATACGGGGTCGCGAGCGGCCTCGACATCGACAAGTTCGCCGGGCGGCTGTCGTTCTTCTTCGCGATCGGCATGAACTTCTTCATGGAAGTCGCCAAACTGCGCGCGGCGCGGGTGCTGTGGCATCGCGTGATGACCAGGCTGGGCGCGAAGGACGAGCGCTCGAAGATGTTGCGCACGCATTGCCAGACTTCGGGCGTGTCGCTGACCGAGCAGGACCCGTACAACAACGTCATCCGCACCACGATCGAGGCGATGGCGGCGATGCTGGGCGGGACGCAGAGCCTGCACACCAACGCGCTGGACGAGGCGATCGCGCTGCCCACCGACTTCTCCGCCCGGATCGCGCGCAACACGCAGATCGTGATCCAGGAAGAGACGGGGATGACCAAGGTCGTCGATCCGCTCGGCGGCTCCTACTATGTCGAGGCGCTGACGCAGGAGCTGGTCGACAAGGCGTGGGCGATCATCGAGCGCGTCGAGGCCGAGGGCGGGATGGCCAAGGCGGTCGCGGCAGGCTGGCCCAAGGCGATGATCGAGGAAGCCTCCGCCGCCACCGCCGCGCGGATCGACCGCGGCGAGCAGGTGATCGTCGGGGTCAACAAATACCGCAAGCCCGAGGAAGACCCGATCGACATCCTCGACGTCGACAATCACGCCGTGCGCGAGGCGCAGATCGAGCGGATCAGGAAGGTGAAGGCATCGCGCGACGAGGCGAAGTGCCAGGCTGCGCTGGATGCGCTGCGCGAGGGCGCGCGGGGCAGGGACAACCTCCTCGCGCTCGCGGTGGAGGCGGCGCGGCATCGCGCGACGCTGGGCGAGATCAGCCTGGCGATGGAGGACGTGTTCGGCCGCCATGGCACCGTGCCGACGCCGGTGAAGGGTATCTATGGCGGCGCCTATGCCGAGGATTCTCGCTGGGAGCGGCTGAAGGACGGCGTCGCCGCGACCGAGCGCCGGCTTGGCCGCAAGCTGCGCATGCTGGTCGCGAAGATGGGGCAGGACGGGCATGACCGCGGCGCCAATCTCGTCTCCTCGGCCTTTGGCGATCTCGGCTTCGACGTGGTGCCGGGGCCGTTGTTCCAGACACCGCAGGAAGCCGCCGAGCTGGCGATCGCGGAGAATGTCGACGTGGTGGGCTGCTCCAGCCTCGCGGCCGGGCACAAGACGCTGATCCCGCAGATGATCGGGCATCTCAAGGAGGCCGGGCGCGGCGACATCAAGGTGATCGCGGGTGGGGTGATCCCGGCGCAGGACTATCAATTCCTGCGCGACGCCGGGGTGCAGGCAATCTTCGGACCCGGAACGAACCTTGTAAATGCGGCCGCGGACGTGTTGACGCTCCTCGGGCATAACTTGCCGCCTGAGGAGGAAGCAGCCGAATGATCGACGAGAACGATCCCGGATGGGGGAGCACGGAGCTGCCGTTCGCGCGGGCCTATGACTATTTCAAGCACATGACCGGCGTGTCGCTGATCTCGATCGGCGGCGTCTTCGCGTTGCTGGACGGGGCCGGCGCCAAGTTCGATCCCCGCCGCGTCATCATCGTGCTCGGCGCGATCGGCCTCGCGGGCGTGATCAGCCTGCTCATGGCCGGCGCGCTCGCCTCGATCGAGGTCAAGCCCGTGCCGCAGGCCAAGACGGCCCGGCAGGTGCGCTACAGCCTGATCGCAGCGACCTTCTTCCTTGCCGCCGGCCTCGGCGCGTTCATTCAAACCTTTTCATCGGCGATCCTCAAATGACCCGCAACGACTGGACCCGCGACGAGATCGCGGCACTCTTCGACCTGTCTTTCCCGGAGCTGCTGTTCCGCGCGGCCGAGGTGCACCGCGCCCAGTTCGCGGCGGACGAGGTGCAGCTTTCCACCCTGCTCTCGATCAAGACCGGGGGCTGTCCGGAGGATTGCGGCTATTGCAACCAGTCGGCGCATGCCGAGACGGGCCTCAAGGCGACCAAGCTGATGGACGTGCGCGCGGTGCTGCAGGCGGCGGCGCAGGCCAAGGACAATGGCTCGTCGCGCTTCTGCATGGGTGCGGCGTGGCGCAATCCCAAGGACCGCGACATGCCCGCCATCGTCGAGATGGTGAAGGGCGTGCGCGGCATGGGCATGGAGACCTGCATGACGCTGGGCATGCTCAGCGAGACGCAGGCGGCAATGCTCGCCGATGCCGGGCTCGATTACTACAATCATAACATCGACACCTCGCCCGAACGCTATGGCGAGGTGATCACCACGCGCACCTTCGAGGACCGGCTCGAGACGCTCGAGCATGTGCGCGAGGCGGGGATCAACGTGTGCTGCGGCGGAATCGTCGGGATGGGCGAGACGCGCGCGGACCGGGTCGGCTTCATCCATGCGCTGGCGACGTTGCCGAAGCATCCCGAGAGCGTGCCGGTCAATGCGCTGGTGCCGGTCAAGGGCACGGTGCTGGGCGACATGCTGGCCGACACGCCGCTGGCGAAGATCGACGAGATCGAGTTCGTGCGGACGGTGGCGGTAGCGCGGATCACGATGCCCGAGAGCATGGTGCGGCTGAGTGCCGGGCGCGAGAGCATGAGCGATTCGACTCAGGCATTGTGCTTCATGGCCGGGGCCAACTCGATCTTCACCGGCGACAAGCTGCTCACCACCGGCAATGCCGGGGACGACAAGGACGCGGCGCTTTTCGCGCGGCTCGGGCTGCGCGCGATGCCGGGCGAGGTGAAGGTCGAGCTGGAGGCCGCGGAGTGATTCTGCAGATGACTGAACGGCCAGCGCTTCGACTGCTCGTCCGGGTCGTCTGCACGCTTGTTTGCATGGCGATTTCTCTTGCGATCTTGGCAGTTGGGCTACGATTCGCGTTCCATTCGCCACTCGATCAGCGGCTGACATTTCCGCTGGTCTGTCTCGCGTTCATCGCCGCGCTTGGCTGGCCCTATCTGCTTCGCCTCCGGAGAAAATAGTGCTGAGCAGAATCCTTGCCGCCGTGCTGCTTGCAGTGCTCCCGCTGCCTGTGCTGGCGCAACCGGCAGGCACGCCGATCATCATCGGCCAGTCCTATAAGCTCCAATCCACCACGATGGGCGTGGCGCGGACGATCAATATATGGCTGCCGCCGGGCTATGCGGAGGGAACGCAGCGCTATCCGGTGCTGTACCTGCTCGACGGCGGGATCGAACAGGATTTCCATCATATCTCGGGACTTGCGCAGCTCGGCACGATCGTCGGGACGACGCGCGATGTGATCGTGGTGGGGATCGAGACGATCGATCGGCGCAACGAGTTGGCCTTTCCGGTCGTGACCGATGCCAAGCTCAAGGCGGACTATCCGACCGCTGGCCAGTCCGAGCGTTTCCGTCGCTTCATCGCGGGCGAGGTGAAGCCGTGGGTCGAGAAGAATTACCGCACCAGCGGCGAGAATGCGTTGATCGGGGAATCGCTCGCCGGACTGTTTGTGGTCGAGACGATGCTGCGCGCGCCGAGGCTGTTCGACACCTGGATCGCGGTCAGTCCGAGCCTGTGGTGGGACAATGAGGCGCTGGTGAAGGCCGCGCCGTCGCTGCTGCCCAAGGCACGCGGACGGCTGTGGCTTACCGTCGCCAACGAGCGGGGGATGGGCGTCGCGCCCTTTGCTGCTTTGCTCAAGGACAAGGCGCCCGAAAGCCTCAAATGGATCTATGCGCCGCGTCCGGACGAGACTCACTCGACCATCTACCACGTCGCCACGCTCGCGGCGATCCGCCAGCTCTACCCGCAACCGAGCCAATAGGGGCCGCAATGTTCAAGAAGATCCTGGTCGCCAATCGCGGTGAGATCGCCTGCCGCGTGTTCCGCACCGCCAAGCGGATGGGGATCGCGACGGTCGCGGTCTATTCGGACGCCGATGCGCGCGCGCCGCATGTGCTGATGGCCGATGAGTCGGTGCGGCTGGGGCCGGCGCCGGCGGCGGAGAGCTATCTCAAGGCCGAGCTGATCCTCGCCGCGGCCAAGGCGACCGGGGCGGATGCGATCCATCCGGGCTATGGCTTCCTGTCCGAGCGCGAGAGCTTCGCCAGGGCGTGTGCCGAGGCGGGGATCGCGTTTGTCGGGCCACCGCCCAACGCTATCGCGGCGATGGGCGACAAGATCGAGTCCAAGAAGCTGGCCAAGGAAGCAGGGGTCAATGTCGTCCCCGGCTATCTGGGCGAGATCGCCGATACCGACGAGGCTGTCAGGATCGCTTCCGAGATCGGCTATCCGGTGATGATGAAGGCCTCGGCCGGCGGCGGCGGCAAGGGGATGCGGCTGGCGTACGGCGAGCAGGACGTGCGCGAGGGCTTCGAGGCGACCAAGCGCGAGGGGCTGGCGAGCTTCGGCGACGACCGCGTGTTCATCGAGAAGTTCATCGAGCAGCCGCGCCATATCGAGATCCAGGTGCTGGGCGACCAGCATGGCAACATCGTCTATCTCGGCGAGCGCGAATGCTCGATCCAGCGGCGCCACCAGAAGGTGGTCGAGGAGGCGCCGTCGCCGTTCGTGACGCCCGAGATGCGGCGCAAGATGGGCGAGCAGGCGGTCGCGCTGGCGCGGGCGGTGGGCTATTACAGCGCCGGGACGGTCGAGCTGATCGTTTCCGGCGCGGACAAGACTGGCGACGGTTTCTACTTCCTCGAGATGAACACCCGGCTGCAAGTCGAGCATCCGGTGACGGAGGCGATCACCGGGCTCGACCTGGTCGAGCAGATGATCCGCGTCGCGGCGGGCGAGGAGCTCGCCTTCGGGCAGGACGATGTGACGCTCACGGGCTGGGCGATCGAGAACCGCATCTATGCCGAGGACCCGTACCGCAGCTTCCTGCCCTCGACCGGGCGGCTGGTGCGCTATCGCCCGCCCGTGGCGCAGGACACGCCCTATGGCGAGGTCGGCGGCGACGGCTATGTCCGCGTCGACGATGGCGTCGCCGAGGGGGGCGAGGTCAGCATGTTCTATGACCCGATGATCGCCAAGCTGGTCACCTGGGGCGAGACGCGCGACGCGGCGGCGGATCTGCAGATCGCCGCGCTCGACCGGTTCGAGCTCGAGGTGCTGGGCAACAATATCGATTTCCTTTCGGCGCTGATGCAGCATCCGCGCTTCCGCGAGGGGGCACTGACGACGGGTTTCATCGCCGAGGAATATCCCGAGGGGTTTACGGGCGCGCCGGCCGATGCGGCGCTGGCCCGGCGGCTGGCAGCGATCGCGGCCGCGTTGAGCTGGCGGCAGGCCGAGCGCGCGTCGCTGATCTCGGGCCAGCTCGGCGCGATGCCGCTGACACCGTGCGACTGGGTTGTCCACATGGGCGCGATCGCGCACGAGGTGACGCTGGGCGACGGCGCAATCGTCGATGGCGAACTGATCGAAGGCAGCGTCGAGTGGAACCCGGGCGATCGGATCGCGGTGGCGCGCTCGGACGATGGCGAGCTGGCGGTGCGCGTGGCGAAGACGCGCACGGGCTGGGTGCTGACCACGCGCGGCGCGGCGCATCGCGTCGGGGTCTATCGCCCGCGCGTGGCCGAACTGGCGAAGCACATGATCGAGAAGATCCCGCCCGACATGAGCCGCTTCCTGCTCGCGCCCATGCCGGGGCTGCTGACGCGTGTCGAGGTCGCGGTGGGCGACAAGGTTGAGGCGGGGCAACCACTCGCTGTGGTCGAGGCGATGAAGATGGAGAACATCCTTCGCGCCGAGAAGTCGGGGACGGTCAAGGCGGTCAATTTCGGCGCGGGCGAGAGCCTGGCCGTGGACGCTGCGATCCTCGAGTTCGAATAGCTCAGTCGAGGCCGGCGTCGAGCGAGTCGAGGATCCGCGCACCGGCCATGAACACCGCGATCGGGCAGGCGGCGAACAGCAGCCATCCGCCGGCGCCGGGATACTGCTCGAGATAGTGCATGCCGCGGTCGACCGCGCCGACGCCGAGCGCGTAGATCACCATGAACGCCTCGAAGCGGGTCTTGATCATGAACAGGCGTTTGAGGCGCGACCACATACCGACGTTAACGCAAGAACCGGACCAGCGGCGGAAAAGGCCGGTTTCGCGTTAACGGACATGGTTACCTGTCAATTAATTCGACAGTTCCGAGCAGGTCGAGCAGCGCGCAGCGAGCGGCCTCGATGCGGGCGATCAAGGCGGGGTCGCCGATCTCGTCCTGCGCGATCGTCTCGGGCCAGTGCGCCTCGATCAGCGCGGCGATGCGGTCGAGCTTCGCATCGTCGACCAGGAAGCGCGGGTCGACCGTGGCGGGATCGGCGACGACGCGCAGGCGCAGGCAGGCGGGGCCGCCGCCATTGGCCATCGACTGGCGGACATCGACCACTTCGAGATGCCGGATCGGACCGTTGCCGGCGACATGCGCTTGCAACCAGTTCCACACGCTGGGCGTGGCGCGCGCCTCGGTCGGGAGGATCAAGGCGGTCTCGCCCGAGGGCAGCGTCACGAGCTGGGCGTTGAAGAGGTAGGAGGCGATCGCGTCGGCGAGGCTGACCGCGGCGGCCGGCACCTCGACGATCTCGACCTCGGGCATCAGGCGGCGGAGGCCGGCGTAGAAGCTTTCCTCGTCGGCGAAGGCGTGCTCGTGGGCGAACAGCACGCGGCCATTGGCGACCGCGACGACGTCGTTGTGGAAGGCGCCGGCGGCGATCGCTTCCTCGGACTGCTGGACGAACAGGGTGCGGGCCGGGTCGAGGCCGTGGCGGCGGGCGACGGCTTCGCTCGCCTCGCGGTGCTGGCGGGCGGGGAAGGGACCGCCGGAGATACCGTAGACGAACACCTCGACACCGGGCGCGTCGTGTTCCGGGGCGAGACGCATATGGTTGGCCGCGCCCTCGTCGCCGAACGGGGCGGGGACCGGGCCGTGGACGCGGAAGGCGTCGTGCGCGAAGGCGAGGCGGAGTTGCGCCAGCGTCTCGGGCCATTCGTGGCTGCGGTGCGGCATCGTCACGAGGTTGGCGACCGAGAGGTGGCAGCGGCCGTCTTCGGTGTCGGAGGCGGGGGAGACCGTCGCGGCGTTGGCGGCCCACATCGCCGAGGCGGACAGCGCCTGTGCCTGCAGGTGCGGCGCGGCGTCGGCGTAGCTGGTCGCGAGCGTCTCCAGCCAGCGATGGTCGGGGCGGGCATGTGGGAGCAGGATACCTTGGCGCAGCCCGAGCGACAGGTTGGCGCGCATCTTGGCGATGCCCTGCAGCGCGGCCGCCCGTGGCAGCGACACCGCGCCCTGGTTGCGCGTCGCGGCGAGGTTGCCCGGGCTGAGGCCGGCATAGTTGTGGCTCGGGCCGATGATGCCGTCGAAGTTGATCTCAACGCGGGGCATGGCGGACTTCCTGGCCCGGCTCGACGCCCAGCACCGCCGATGCGGCCTGATCGAGCGTCACGCCGCCATCGGTCAGTCCGACCCGCCCGTGGCAGGCGCGGAACGCGCCGAGCTGGCCGCAGGCGACGATGCTGGCCGTGCCGCCCTCAGCAAGGCCGGCGACCTTGTCGGTACGCGAGTCGCGGACCGTCGCCACCTGGTCGATCCGCGCGGTCATGGTCGGGCCGCCGTCGAAGATGTCGATGTAATTCTCGAACGCGAAGCCTTCGGTTTCGAGCATCCGCATCGCGGCGCGGCCCGAGGGGTGGGGCAGGCCGATCACGCTGCGTGCGTGCTCGGTGAGCATCGCGGTGTAGATCGGGTGCTTGGGCATCAGGTCGGCGATGAACTGGTTGCCGTGGATCGCGTTGAATTCGTCGGCCTGCTGGAAGTTCATGCCGAAGAAACGGCCGGCGACGCCGTCCCAGAAGGGCGAGCCGCCGGCCTCGTCGATCACGCCGCGCAGCTCGGCGAGGATGCGGTCGGCGAAGCGGGCGCGGTGCATCGCGATAAACAGATAGCGGCTGCGGGCGAGCAGCATGCCGAGGCCGCCGGCGCGCTCGCCGGGGTGGAGGAACAGGCCGCCGACCTCGCTGCACCCTTCGAGGTCGTTGACCAGGCTCAATATCTCGGCACGGAAGGTGCGTTCGAGCGCCTCGCTGTGCTTGGTCTCGGTGCCGATGCGGTAGCTGTAGAAGGGCCAGCGCTGGCCGACCTGGGTGAAGATCTGGCAGGTGCCGCGGACCTCGCAGGTCTCGGTGTTCTCGAGCACCAGCACGAACAGCTCGTCCTTGAGCGAGTCGTCGGTGCGGGCGAAGGCGGTGGCGCTGCGCTCGAGCTTGGCGCGCAGCGCGGGCTTTTCGGGCGGCAGGTTGGTGAAGCCGCCGCCGGTGAGCTTGGCCATCTCGTAGAGCGGCTGGAGGTCGTCCTCGCGCGCCGGGCGGATCAGGAAGCTCATACGCGGCCCCGCTCGATGATGCGCAGGATGGTGAGGGCGGAGAGCGCGGCGCGCTCGGGCAGGCTTTCGGGGATCAGAAATTCCTCCGCACTGTGGATCGCGCCGCCGCGGGCGCCCATGGTGTCGACCACGGGCACGCCGCAGGCGGCGATGTTGTTGCCGTCGCACACCCCGCCGGTGGCCTTCCACGCAACGGGGATATCGAGATCGGCGCCGGCCTGCTTGACCAACCCGAACAGGCGTTCGGCAGCGGGGTCGAGCGGCTTGGGCGGGCGGTTGAAGCCGCCATGGACATGGACATGCACGTCGTGCGCGGCGGCGACCTCGGCGGCGGCGGTCTCGACCAGGGCGGCGGCGCGGGCGATCGCTTCGGCCGAGGCGGGGCGGAAGTTGACACGCAGGATCGCGAGATCGGGCACGACATTGTTGGGACCGCCGCCCTCGATCCGGGCGGGGTTAACGGCGAGGCCGTCGCCCTTGCCCGCGGCGAGACGCAGCGCCAAGTCGGCGGCGGCGACGATCGCGTTGCGGCCCTCCTCGGGGTTGCGCCCCGCATGCGCGCTGCGACCGCGGACCACGATCGAGAAATTGCCGGTACCGCCGCGCGCGCCGGCAAGCGTGCCGTCGGGCAAGGCGGGCTCGTAGGTGAGCGCGGCGACCTTGCCCTTCGCGGCCGCGGCGATCAGCGCGGCGGAGGCGAAGGAGCCGGTCTCCTCGTCCGAGTTGATCACCACCTCATAGCCGAAGCCTTCGGCGGCGGGCGTGGCCTCGACCGCGCGGAGGGCGGCGAGCATCAGCGACAGGCCCGCCTTCATGTCCGCGGCGCCGGGGGCGTTGAGGCGGCCGTCGGGGAGCCAGGCCGCGGTCTGGAAGGGATGATCGGCGGGGAACACCGTGTCCATATGGCCGGTGAACAGCATCTGGACGGGCGCTTGCGGACGGACGCGCAGGTGCAGGTGGCGGCCATGCGCGAGGGGGAGGACGTCGCCCTTGCCATCGACCGTCTCGACCGGGGCGGGATCGACCAGGGCCAGCTCGCCGGGAAGCGCGGCGAAGGCGCTGGCGAGCATCTCGGCCATCGTCGCGAGGCCGGGGAGGTTGCGGGTGCCGCTGTTGACCGCGACCCAGCGCTCGACCTGGGCCAGCATCGGCGCCGCGCGGACATGCTCGATCGCGGCGATTTCGATTGCGGAAAGGCCCATGGGCGGGAGGTGTATCGGCACATTCGCGGCGGGTGAACCCCCGGCGGATGAAAAGTATCGAACGATACCTGTTTTGCGGATGACTCGCCCGGAAAGTCCCAAAAGTCACCACTGTCACGCGTGCGGGAGGATGCGGTGCAGGTTGACGAAGTTGACACATTTGACGGCTTGTCGCGTGCGGGTGTCAGGCTGCGAGATCGACGAGGTCAAAGAGCGGCCGGGCCTGCCGGCACGGGATAGGAGCAGGCGGAATCCAACATTGCAACGACTGGGAATGGATGGCTGCCAACGATTCCATTGCGGCCGTTCGTGAAACGATGCAGTTCCTCGGCTGTGGGAACAGAAGCTTACAATGTGCTGGCCATGTAAGCTGACCACCCAATCGCGGCCGTCAGGAAGAAGCTTGGCCCCGGGTCGAGCCCGGGGTGACGTAGGGAGCGATGAGTTTTGGCCGGATGACTGTCTTTAGAAGTCGACCAGCAGCGACGCCCGGCTGGTCGTATCCGTCGTCTTGCGCCCAAGGGGCGGCATGCTCTCGTAATTCACCGCGTAGGACATCTGCGCGGAGAAGGGGCCGAACAGCTTGGCGCGCAGCGCGGTCTTGCCGGTGATCGTGCTGTTCGAGCTCTGGAGATAGGCGGCCGCGTCCTGGCTGAAGGTGATGGTGGGCGACAGCCGCCAGTCGAAGTCGAGCTTGCCGCGCGCGGCGAGCTGGCTCTCGACGGTGTCGTCGGTGAGATCGGTGTGGCGGAAGGCCGGGCCGAGCTCGACGTCGAGCCGCAGGCCGCCATTGTCGAGCGCGGTATAGCCCGCCCCCGCCGACAGCGAGTAACGCTGGTTGAAGCCGGCGAAGCGGTCGCTCTCGAACATCGCCGCGCCATAGATATAGGCGCGGTCCTCGACCTTGTAGTTGAGGTCGTAGGCGGCGATGTAGCGCTCCTGCGCGGTCCGCCCGAGGCTTTCCTGATAGTCGGCCTGGAGCCGCAATTTCTGGCGCCACAGGAAGCCGTCGCGCTTGAGGTCGAGCACGCCGGTGAGGCCCACCGTCTCCGAGTTACCGGTGTTGATGTAGCCGCCGAGTTCGGCGCGGCCCTTGACCAGATCGAGGAAGCGCGCCTCGCGCAGGCGGCGTTGCGCGGCCTCGCGGCGCTCGTCCCTCCAGTTGCCGGCGGCGCGCTGGACCAGCTCGGCGCTCGGCCGGTCGCCGGCCTTGGCATATTTGGCGATGGCGTTGACCGCCGCCTCGTCGCCCGCGCGCATCGCGGCGTCGAGCATCGCCTTGATCGCCGGGGGCACCTCGGGCGGCGCCTCCTCTTCCTGTTCCTTCTTCTCGGAAGACGCCGCGTCCTGCGCCGCCAGGGCGGTCCCGGGCAGCAGCGAAGCGAGGAGCAGCGGGGCGAGCGGGGGGAGGATCGGCCGGCGCATGCTCGTCCTGTTAATTCCGCAATGCGGCAAAATCGAGATCAGGCTGCGGGTTGGGCCGGCAGGCCGAGCGGCTCGGCGAAGATCTCGAGCAGCCGGGCGTAGAGCTCGCGCTTGAACGGGACGATCACGTGCGGGAGCTCGGCCGGATCGATCCAGCGCCAGGCGCGGAACTCGGGCTCGGCGGTGCCGATGTCGATCGCCTCGTCGCCCGCAGTCAGGCGGAACAGGAACCAGCGCTGGCGCTGGCCGCGCCACTTGCCTTTCCACACCTTGCCGAGGAGGTCGTCGGGGAGGTCGTATTGCAGCTCCTCGTCGGCCGCGGCGACCAGCTCGACATGCGCGCGGGCGACGCCGGTCTCCTCCCACAATTCGCGATAGGCGGCGTCGAGCGCGTCCTCGCCGGGGTCGATCCCGCCCTGCGGCATCTGCCACGCCTCGAGCGTCGAATCGAGGCGCTGGCCGACGAAGACGAGGCCGTCGCGGTTGACGAGCATCACCCCGGCGCAGGGGCGGTAGGGCAGGGTGTCGCGATCGATCATGCCGCGGCCTGCAGCATCACGCGATTGGCCTCGGCCTCGACCAGCACGTCCTTGAACGCGGCGAGCATGCCGGCGACGTCGCCCTGGGCGGAGGGGATCGCCTTGCGCAGCGTGATGAAGCCGTGGATGTTGCCGACCGCCTCGCGGAACACCACCGGCACGCCGGCGGCGATCAGCGCGGCGGCATAGGCGCGGCCCTGGTCGCGGATCGGATCGAGGCTCGCGGTGACGATCACCGCAGGCGGCAGCCCGGCGAGCGACGGCCCGCGCATCGGCGTGCAGCGCGGGTGGCCGGTGTCGGCGGCATAGCAATCGGCGAACCACATCATGCCCTTGCGGGTCAGGAAATAGCCCTCGCCAAAAGCGTCTAGCGAGGGATGGTCGGTGCCGAGATCGGTGGCGGGGTAAATGAGCAGCTGGGCGATCACGGGTGCGGCGGCGGGCTTGTCGCGCAGGTCGATCGCGGCGACCGCCGACAGCTGCCCGCCCGCGCTGTCTCCCGCGAGCGCGATCGAGGTGACGGCGCGGCCGAGCTCGGCGGGGCTCGAGGCGACCCAGCGCGCGGCGGCTTCGGCATCGTCCGACGCGGCGGGCCAGCGCGCCTCGGGGGCGAGGCGATAGTCGACCGAGACGACGGGCAGGTCGAGCGTGCGCGCCATCTCGGCGGCGATCGAGGCGTGGGTGTCGACGTCGCCGATCACGAAGCCGCCGCCGTGGAAGAAGACCAGCGCCGGGCCGGGCTCGCGCGTGGCGCGCGGGTCGAACAGGCGGGCGGAGAGGGTGCCAGCGGGGCCGGGGATGGCGAGGTCGCGGACCACGGCGAGCTCGCCGGCGGGCAGGTCGACCAGCCCGGTCATCGCCCGATACTGATCGCGATAGGCGGGCGCCTGGGGTGGCCATTCGCCCTCCGGCATCGCCGCGAGCATGTCGAGAAAGGCGCGGACGTCGGGGCGCACGAACGGTTCGGCCAAGGCATCGTCTCCTATATAATGGCGCCGTTCTAGGCGAGCCATCAACGCCGCGTCCACCGCGTGAACCGCAACTTCGCAGCAACGAAAGAAGAAATTCGCTGTTCCCTGCGCAATTTGACTGCTAGGGGCCGCGCCATGTTTCGAAAACGGCCCATTACCACCGCCCGGAACGCGACCCGCTGATCCAGCCGGTCGCGGCGTTCGGGCTGCCGCGAAACATCTCCAGGGGGCGATCCGCCCGCTGACTTTCCAAATCGAAATGACTATGTCGCTGCCCGAACACCGGGGCGGCTCGACCGCATGAAAGGGTCTACCATGGGTTATCGTGTCGTCGTCGCAGGCGCCACCGGCAATGTCGGTCGCGAGATGCTCAACATCCTGGCCGAGCGGGAATTCCCGATCGACGAGCTGGCGGTGGTCGCCTCGTCGCGCTCGACCGGCGACATGGTCGACTTCGGCGAGACCGGGAAGCAGTACAAGATCCAGAATATCGAGCATTTCGACCCGGCCGGCTGGGACATCGCGCTGTTCGCGATCGGGAGCGAGGCGACCAAGATCTATGCGCCCAAGTTCGCCGCGGCGGGCTGCACGGTGATCGACAACAGCTCGCTCTATCGCATGGACCCGGACGTGCCGCTGATCGTGCCCGAGGTGAACCCCGACGCGATCGACGGCTACAAGGCGAAGAACATCATCGCCAACCCGAACTGCTCGACCGCGCAGATGGTGGTGGCGCTGAAGCCGTTGCACGATGCGGCGGGGGTCAAGCGCGTGGTCGTCTCGACCTATCAGTCGGTCTCGGGCGCGGGCAAGGCGGGGATGGACGAGCTGTTCGAGCAGTCGCGCAACATCTTCGTCGGCGACCAGGCCGAGCCGAAGAAGTTCACCAAGCAGATCGCATTCAACGTGATCCCGCACATCGACAGTTTCCTCGACGACGGGTCGACCAAGGAAGAGTGGAAGATGGTGGTCGAGACCAAGAAGATCCTCGACCCCAAGGTCAAGGTGATCGCGACCTGCGTGCGCGTGCCGGTGTTCGTCGGGCACTCCGAGGCGGTGCATGTCGAGCTCGAACGCGAGCTGTCGGCCGAGGACGCGCAGAAGATCCTGCGCGAGGCGCCGGGGGTGATGCTGGTCGACAAGCGCGAGGACGGCGGATACGTCACCCCGGTCGAGTGCGTCGGCGACTATGCGACCTTCGTCAGCCGCGTGCGTGACGATGCGACGGTCGACAACGGCCTGGCCTTCTGGTGCGTGAGCGACAATCTCCGCAAGGGTGCGGCGCTCAACGCGGTGCAGATCGCCGAGCTGCTGGGGCGGCGGCACCTCAAGAAGGCGTAAGGACCCGCGCCGCGGCGGGGATCAGTGCCCCGCCGCGGCCGGATCGCTGGCGACCGGGCCCTTGGGCTTGCGCAGGAACAGCACCAGCGGGATCGACAAGGCGGTGACGATCATCATCGCCTTGAAGTCGTTGAGATAGGCGATCATCGCCGCCTGGCGCGTGACCTCGGCATTGGCCATCGCCATCAGCACGTCGCCGCTGCCGCCGAGCGCCTGGAGCAGGCCCGGGTCGAGCGTGTTCAGATTCTCCGGCGTGACGTGCTGGGCGAGATCGGCGTGGCTGGTCTGGGTGCTGCGCGCGAGCACCGTCGTCACCAGCGAGATGCCGATCGACGCGCCGATGTTGCGCGACAGGTTGAGCAGGCTCGCGCCCTCGGTGCGCTGGTGCGGGGCGAGGGTGGCGAAGGCCATGCCGTTGAGCGGCATGAAGATCAGGCCCATGCCGAGCCCCTGGATGAAGCCCGAGACGATGAAGGGCCAGCTGTCCATTTCCAGCGTCCACTGCGTCATGTCGTAGAGCGACCAGGCGGCGAGCGCGAAGCCCAGGCCGACCGCGATGCGCGGATCGAGGCCGCGCGCGATCAGGCGGGCGGAGAGGGCCATGGTCACCAGCACGCCGATGCCGCGCGGCATCAGCAAGAGGCCGGTGTCAACCACCGGATAGCCGTAGAGAGTTCTGCAGCATCGGCGGGAGCAGCGCCATCGTCGCCATCATGACGACGCCGACCACCTGCATGAAGGCGAGCGCGGTGACGAGGTTGCCGTTCTTCCACAGATTGCGTTCGAACATCGGGTTCCTGCCCGTCGCCATGTGCACCGCGAACATCCACAGCGCGGTCACCGCGAGCAGCATCTCGATCCAGATCTCGAGCGAGCCGAACCAGTCCTCGCCCTGGCCGCGGTCGAGCATCAGCTGCAGCGCGCCGATGCCGATGGCGAGCAGCGAGAAGCCGAACAGGTCGAAGCCGCGCTTGCGGATCGGGCGGCTGGGCAGCAGCCACCACAGGATCGCGAGGCAGACCGCGCCGAGCGGCAAATTGACGTAGAACACCCAGCGCCAGTTGAAATTCTCGGTGAGGTAGCCGCCGAGCACCGGGCCGAGGATCGGGCCGATCATGATGCCCATGCCCCACACGGCCATGGCGCGCTGCTGGTCCTTGGGCTCGTTGATGTCGAGCATCACCGTCTGGCTGAGCGGGTTCATGAACGCCGCCGAGATGCCCTGGAGGATGCGGAAGGCGACCATCTCCTCGAGATTCTGCGCCATGCCGCACAGCGCCGAGGAGACGACGAAGCCGACGATCGAGATGAGGAACAGGTTGCGCGAGCCGATCCGGTCGGAGACCCAGCCGGTGATCGGGATCGCGATCGCCGAGGCGACGATATAGCTCGTCAGCACCCAGGTGATCGTGTCGGCGGTCGCGCCGAGCGAGGTCTGCATGTGCGGCAGCGCGACGTTGGCGATGGTGGTGTCGAGGATCTGGATGATCGTCGCCAGCATCACGCCGAAGGTGAGCAGCCCCTTGTTGCGCACCGGCAGCGCCGCGCCGGAGACGGGGGGCGGCGCTGGCGGCGCAGGGGTAGAGGCGGCGGCTGCCGTGGCCATCTTGGCTTACTTGCCGACGTCGACCGTGACGTCGGCGGAGAGGCCGGCGATGAGCTGGCGCGGGCTCTTCTCGTCGATCGCGATGCGCACCGGCACGCGCTGGGTGACCTTGACCCAGTTGCCGTTGGCATTCTGCGCGGGGAGCACCGAGAACTCGCTCCCGGTGCCCGCGCCGATCGAGGCGACATGGCCCTTGAGCTTGAGGCCGGGATAGGCGTCGAAGCTGACCTCGGCCGGCTGGCCGACGCGCATCTTGTCGAGGTCGGTCTCCTTGAAGTTGGCCTCGATCCACGAGCCGCCCGAGCGGACGATGGTGACGGCGGGCAGGCCGGACATCATCATCTGGCCGACCTGCAGCCGGTCGGCCTGGCTGACCACCCCGTCGACCGGCGCATAGCGCGCGGTCCGCGAGAGATCGAGCGCCGCCTTGTCGCGCTGGGCGCGGGCCGAGGCGATGGCGGGATTGACCCCCGGCACGGCGGCGCCGTTGGCGAGCTTCGAGCGCGCCTCGGCGGCGTCGGCGACGGCGCGCTGGTAGCTGGCGCGGGCCTGCTCGACCGAGTGCAGCGCCTGGTCGTAGCGCGCGCGAGTGGTGAAGCCGCGGTCCATCAGCGCCTTCTGGCGGGCATAGTCTTCCTGCGCCGAGGCGATCTGGTCGCGCGCGGCCTGGATGTCGGCGCCGGTGCCGACGACGCTCGCCTGGAGCGTGCCGACCTGGACCTGCGCATTGGCGATCGCGGCGTCGGCCTGTTCGAGCGCGATGCGATAGGGTTCGGGGTCGATGCGGAAGAGCAGGTCGCCGGCCTTGACCGGCTGGTTCTCCTTGACCGCGACCTCGGTGATGCGCCCGGCGACATCGGCGGCGACCGAGACCTTGTCCTGCTGGACATAGGCGTTGTCGGTCGAGACCGTGTCGGCCGAGAGCGTCCACCAGCTGCCGACCGCCGCGATCAACAGCAGCGGCACGCCGAACATCAGCAGGGGGCGCAGCCAGCGGCGCTTGCGCGGCTGGACAGCGGCGGCCTCGGGCGTGATCTCGATCGCTTCGTTGGTGTCGAGCTTGGGATCTGCGTCAGCCATTGGCGGCCTCTTTGATGTCGTTGGCGGTGAGGTTGGAATGAACGGCGGCAAGGAGCTGATGGAGGCGCGAGCGATCGGCGGCGTTGAGACCGGCCAACACGTCGTCGAACAACTCGTCGGCGATCTCGCGAAGCTCGAGCAGCACGGGTTGCGCCGCCTCGGTCAAATGGATGCGCCAGACGCGGCGGTCGGCGGGATCGCGACGGCGCTCGACCAGCCCGGCCTCTTCCAGCCGGTCGATCATGCGGCCCATCGTGATCGGCTCGATCTCGAGCAGATCGGCGAGCGCGCCTTGGTTGCTGCCCTGGTTGCGCTCGAGCAGCTTGAGCGTGCGCCACTGCGCGCGCGTGGTGCCGAGGCTGCGCGCGCGCTCGTCGAAGCGCCGGCGCATCAGGCGCGCGATGTCGCTGATCAGGAAGCCGAGTGAGTCTGTCATGTCACGCGATATAATAAGCATGCTTATAATTGCCAGGCTGACTAGTTGCATTCTGCAATGTAACGATTGCGCCTCGTGCAATCCGCCGAGGGTTTCGTCGGACGGCGAAGTGCGGCATCTGCACGTGATGCAGACTCAGATGTTCGAGAGCTTCGACGGGGCAAGGCTGGCGTGGCGCGAGCTGGGGGAGGGGCGGCCGGTGGTGCTGATCCACGGCTATTTTTCCGACGCCGACACCAACTGGATCAAATATGGCACCGCCGCGAAGCTGGCGGCGGCGGGGTTCCGGGTGATCATGCCGGACCTTCGCGCGCATGGGCAGAGCGCAAGGCCACACGAGGCCGCGGCTTATCCGCCGGACGCGCTGGCAATGGATGCCGAGGCGCTGATCGAGCATCTCGGGCTCACCGACTATGACCTGGGCGGCTATTCGCTGGGCGCGCGGACCACGGTGCGCGTGCTGGCGCGCGGAATCGCGCCGAGGCCGCGGCGCGTCGTGCTGTCGGGACTGGGCGACGAGGGCGTGGTCGATACCGGACGACGCGCGGGGTTCTTCCGCCGGGTGCTGACCCAGTTCGGCAGCTTCAAACATGGCGACCCCGAGTTCATGTCGCAGGCGTTCCTCAAGACGACCAAGGGCGATCCGCAGGCGCTGCTCGGCGTGCTCGACACCTTCGTGGATACGCCGGAGGCCGAGGTCGCGAAGATCGACCTGCCGGTGCTGGTGGTCGGCGGCGCGGCGGACGACGAAGTGGGCTCGTTCGAGGCGCTCGCCGCGATGCTGCCGCGGGGGCGTTTCGTCGAGATCCCCGGCAACCATATGAGCGCGGTGACGCGCGCCGAGCTGGGCGACGCGATCGTATCATTTCTGACTGCTTGACCGCATCGGGAGGCGGGCGCAGTGTCCGCCGCATCCATAAAACACGAGTCTTGAGGGGCCCATGATCCGCACCGGAATTTCGACGTTTGCGCTCGCCATGCTGTTGGCCGCACCCGCCGTCGCGCAGGAGAAGAAGGCGGCGCCCGCCGCGAGCGAGATGACCCCGGCCGGAGCCGACGCGTTCCTCAAGCGCGCGGTCGAGGAATTTGACGAATTCTCGCAGGACGATGCGCGGATCCAGTGGCTCTATGCCACCTATATCAACGACGACACCTCGGCGCTGGTCGCGAAGAGCCAGGCCAAGGGCACCGAGATGCTGGTCGGTTTCGCGCTCGAGGCGGCGAAGTATGACCGGGTGCAGGGCCTGTCGCCCGACACCAAGCGGCAGCTCGACATCCTGCGCAGCGGCATCACCTCGCCCGCGCCGACGCGTGCGGGTGCGGCGGCGGCGCTGTCCAAGCTGCAGACCGACATGCAGACGGTCTATGGCACCGGCAAGGGCACGCTGAAGGGCCAGCCGATCAGCGGCAGCGACATCGAGGCGGCGATGGGCACCAACCGCAACCCCGACGAGCTCAAGGAGATGTGGACGAGCTGGCACGACAATGTCGGCGCGCCACAGCGGACGGACTATCAGCGCGCCGCCGGCCTGCTCAACGAGGGCGCGCGCGAGCTCGGCTTCAAGGATGTCGGCGCGATGTGGCGCTCCAATTACGACATGCCGCCCGAGGAGTTCGCCAAGCTCACCGACAAGCTCTGGAACGAGGTGAAGCCGCTCTACGAGTCGCTGCACACCTATGTCCGCTGGAAGCTCAACGAGAAATATGGCGATGCCGTCCAGCCCAAGACCGGCCCGATCCGCGCCGACCTGCTCGGCAATATGTGGGCGCAGGAATGGGGCAATATCTATGATGTCGTGGCACCGCCGGGATCGGGCGATCTCGGTTACGACATCGGCGACCTGCTGACCGCGAAGAAATACGACGCGATCAAGATGGTGAAGGCGGGCGAGGGCTTCTATTCCTCGCTCGGCTTCGCGCCGCTGCCCGAGACCTTCTGGAAGCGCTCGCTGTTCGTGAAGCCCGCCGACCGCGAGGTGCAGTGCCACGCTTCGGCGTGGGATCTCGACAATGTCGACGACCTGCGCATCAAGATGTGCATCAAGATCAATTCGGACGATTTCGTCACGATCCACCACGAACTGGGGCATAATTACTATCAGCGCGCCTACAACAAGCAGCCCCTGATCTACCGCACCGGCGCAAACGACGGCTTCCACGAAGCAATCGGCGATTTCGTCGCGCTGTCGATCACGCCCGACTATCTCGTCTCGATCGACCTGCTCGACCCGTCGAAGGTGCCGAGCGCCGACAAGGACACCGGGCTGCTGCTGCGCCAGGCGATGGACAAGGTGGCGTTCCTGCCGTTCGGCCTGCTGATCGACAAGTGGCGTTGGGGCGTGTTCTCGGGCGGGATCAAGCCGACCGGCTATCAGGCGGCGTGGGACGCGCTGCGGCTGCAATATCAGGGCATCGCCCCGCCGGTGAAGCGCGACGAGACCAAGTTCGACCCGGGCGCCAAGTATCACATCCCGGCGAACGTGCCCTACACGCGCTACTTCCTCGCGCGGTTGCTGCAGTTCCAGTTCTACAAGGCGGCGTGCGACCAGGCGGGGTGGAAGGGGCCGCTGCACCGCTGCTCCTTCTACGGCAACAAGGAAGTGGGGACGAAGCTCGACGCGATGCTTAAGATGGGCGCGTCCAAGCCCTGGCCCGACGCGCTCGAAGCGTTCACCGGCAGCCGCGAGATGAGCGGCGCGGCGATGGTCGAGTATTTCGCGCCGCTGAAGGCGTGGCTCGACGAGCAGAACAAGGGCAAGCCGACGGGGTGGTGAGCCTTTTACCGGCCGACAACGAAACGGCCGCTGCGGGGATGCCCCGCGGCGGCCGCTTTGTTTCTTCTCTTCGGCACCCCGGCCTCGTGCCGGGGCCCACATAGCCCAGCGGCGAACTCTGAGTCGTCATCCCGGTCCTTCCCTTCCAGTGGACCCCGGCACAAGGCCGGGATGATGGAATGGGGCGGCAGTTATCTTTCGGACGCCGGCATGCCTTTCGTTCGTGTCAGGCCTTGTCCTTGGCCTTCGGCTTCGCGTCGGTGGGCCCGCCGGCGCCTTTCTTCACCGCATAGAAGATGCCCGCGACCGTCGCGCCAATCGCGGCGGCGCCGCCGATCAGCGTGGCGAAGAAATTGCGGTCGCCCATCTGCTCGCGCTTTTCGGCGGCGAACTGAACCGGTGCGGAGTCCTTGACGGTCTGGGCGGCCGATTGCGCGGCGGCGCTGACCTTCGCCGCGGCCGCCTGTGCCGCGGCGCGGGGACCGCTGGGCGTGGCTTTGGGCTTGGCGGCGGCCTTGGGTTTGGCGGCGGCGGCAGGCTTGCGCGCAGCGGCGGTGCGGCGGGGCGGGGGCGCCTTGTCGGCGACAGCCTTGGCCGGGGCCTTGGTCGGTGTGGCGCTCGCTGCCTTCGGCGCAGCGGTGGCGGCTGCCCTCGGCTTGGCCGCGGGTTTCTTCGCCGGGGCCTTCTTGGCGGCGGGCTTCTTTGCGGGCGGGGCCTCGGCCCCGTCAGTCGTCGGCTTGGTCGGAGCCTTGGCCATCACGATCCTCCAGTGGTTTCGTGGCTGTAACCACCGTGAAGCAAATCGGTTTCCGCCGTCAATGCGTGATGGTTACCGGAATGGCGGCTCGTTAAACGCGCGCAGCTTGCGCGAGTGGAGCTTGGCGCCCTCGCGGCGGAGCTGCTCGCACGCCTCGATCCCGATCTTGAGATGCTCGGCGATCGCGCGCTCGTAGAAGCGGTTGGCCTGGCCGGGAAGCTTCAATTCGCCGTGCAGCGGCTTGTCCGAGACGCACAGCAGCGTGCCATAGGGAACGCGGAAGCGATAGCCCTGCGCGGCGAGCGTCGCGCTCTCCATGTCGACTCCGACCGCGCGGCTGAGCGAGAAGCGCAGCGCAGAGCGCGAGAAGCGCAGTTCCCAGTTGCGGTCGTCGGTGGTGACGATCGTGCCGGTGCGCAGGCGGCGCTTGAGTTCCTCGCCCGACTGGCCCGAGACGGTCTCTGCGGCGCGGGCGAGCGCCTGCTGCACCTCGGCGATCGCCGGAACCGGGATCTCGGGCGGAAGCACGTCGTCGAGCACGTGGTCGTCGCGCAGATAGGCGTGGGCCAGGACATAGTCGCCGATCCGCTGGCTCGGGCGCAGGCCGCCGCAATGGCCGATCATCATCCACGCCTCGGGCCGCAGCACCGCGAGATGATCGGTGATCGTCTTTGCGTTGGACGGGCCGACGCCGATATTGACCAGGGTGATGCCGTCGCCGTCCGCGGCCATCAGGTGCCAGGCCGGCATCTGGTGCCGCCGCCATGCGCCGTCGGTGAGCAGGGTCTCCGGATCGTCGCCCGCACGGATGACGATGCCGCCCGGCCCCGAGACGCCGGTGAAGCGGCTATCGGCACCGAGCTGCGCGCAGGCCCAGCGCACGAACTCGTCGACATAGCGGTGGTAATTGGTGAACAGGATATACTGCTGCGTGTGCTCGGACGGCGTGCCGGTATAGTGACGCAGCCGCGCGAGGCTGAAATCGGTGCGGAGGCCATCGAACAGCGCGAGCGGACGGGTCTGATCGAGGCTGATCCAGGTGCCGTCGGCGATCTCGTCGCCGATATGCGCGAGCTCGGTCGCGGGGAAATGGCGTGCGAGCTCGAGCGCCGAGACCTCGTCGAGCCGCAGTGCATGGCCGGGATCGAGGACATAGGGGAAGGGGATCTCCTGCCGCCCTGGGGCCGCGATGACCTCGACGTCGTAATCCTCGATCAGCAGGGTCAGCTGCTCGACCAGATAATCGGCGAACATCGCCGGCTTGGTGACGCTGATCGCATAGTCGCCGGGCGTGACCAGGCGGCCGAAGGAGCGGGCGGGGGTGGGGCGGTCGACCTCGTCGCGATAGGCGAGGCGGATCTCGGGATAGGCGAAGCTGCCGTCCTTGCGGTGCGCGGGGTCGGGCGCGATGCCCTTGGTGAGATAGAGGTCGAGCGCGTCCTTGAGGCGGGTGACGGACGCGGTGTAGAGCCGATCCAGTTCGGCGACGATGTTTTCTGCTGTTGTCATCTTCCACGGCTAAGGCGTGAAAGTGACATTGGCAAGTCCGGGGCGCGCCGGAAATGTGACGCGCGAGCCGGATGCCCGCGCGTCTCGCCGCTTCGTCTTGCCCGTTACTGGGCGGTTTCCTTCTCGCGCATCTTGCTGATGCCATAGGCGGCGCCGGCAACTGCGGCGGCAGCGCCCGCGGCGACCGCGGCGGTGGTCGCGGGATGCTTCTTCGCGGCGTCGAGCGCGCTGGTCACGGCCTCGCTCACCGCGTCGCGCGCGTCGGCGAGGGCGTCCTTGGTCCGATCGAGCAGCGAATCCTCGGCCGCGGACTGGGCGGTGGTGTCGGGGGTGGTCTCGTCCTTCATCTGGCGTCTCCCTTCCCCGGAAAGAACCGCTTGCACGCGCGCCGGTTCCGCCGCGGGCGGCGAACCGTCGCGCATGCGAAACGGTCAGGCGTCAGAGCTGCTCGAGCAGATGCTCGGCCGAGCTCACCTTGAACTCGCCCGGGGCCTCGACGTTGAGCTGCTCGACCACGCCGTCGTTGACGAGCATCGAATAGCGCTGGCCGCGGGTGCCCAGGCCGAACTTGCTGCCGTCCATCTCGAGGCCCACCGCCTTGGCGAATTCGCCATTGCCGTCGGCGAGCATGGTCACGTCGCCGGCATCGGCGCTCTTGCCCCAGGCGCCCATCACGAACGCGTCGTTGACCGCGGTGCAGGCGATCTCATCGACGCCCTTGGCCTTGAGCTCGTCCGCCTTCTCGACATAGCCCGGCAGGTGGCGCGCGGAGCAGGTCGGGGTGAAGGCGCCGGGCACCGAGAAGAGCGCGACCTTGCGGCCCGCGAAGAACTCGTCCGAGCTGACCTGCTCGGGGCCGTTCTCGGTGGGCTTGACGAAGGTGGCGCTGGGCACGCGATCGCCGATCTGGATGGTCATGCTGGTCTCCTCTCGGCCGCGGGATGCAGCCGCGCCTCACTTGGCACGCGGCGCGGCTTTTTCAAGCATGGCGGAGCCGATCGGCTGCCGATATGTTTGAGGCGGCATGGACTCCTCCACCTTTCTCACCGGACAGATCCTGCTCGCGCTGCCCGGGATCGGCGATCCGCGATTCGAACGCGCGGTGATCGCGATGTGCGCGCATGACGAGAATGGCGCGCTGGGCATCGGTGTCGGGCAGACGATCGCCGGGCTCGGGCTGCACGAGCTGCTTGGGCAGTTCGAGATCGATCCCGGCTCGGCGCCCGATGCCCCGGTGCATTTCGGCGGGCCGGTGGAGCCGCGCCGCGGCTTCGTGCTGCATTCGACCGACTGGGGCGGACAGGACACGATCGAGGTCGCCGGGCGCTGGGCGTTGTCCGGGACGATCGACATCCTGCGCGCGATCGCCGAGGGGACCGGGCCGTCGCAATGGCTGGTCGCGCTCGGCTATGCCGGCTGGGGCGAGGGGCAGCTCGACGCGGAGATGACCCGGCACGGCTGGTTCAACGTGCCGGGCAATCTCGAGCTGCTCTACGGCGTCGAGACGCACCGACGCTGGGAGCAGGGGTTCGAGCGCGAGGGCATCGATCCGCGGCTGCTCGCCGCCAGCACCGGCACGGCCTGAGCTTCAGCGTTTCGCGGCGCGCTGCTCCGCCTTGATCGCCTCGGGAGAGGGGATCACGGGCGAGAGCGCCGCGATGACCTCTTCGGCCTCGGCGAACATCGGCTCCTTGAGCCCCGGCTCCCCCTTGTTGCCGGTGACGAAGGCGGCGATCACCATCGAGCCCGTCACCAGCGGGATCATGACGAAGCCCTGATGGCCGCGCGACTTGGCGAGCAGCGCGGCATGGAGCGCATAGGCGGGGAACATCGCGTCGAAGTCTGCGCCATAGAGGAACATGCGCTCCATCTTGAGCTTCGACTTGCTCTCGTCCTTGAGCTTCAGCACCAGCTTGGACTTGTCGGTTTTCCACACCTGCTTCGAGAGGTTGCGGTAGGCGGCTGCCGAATCGACACCCGGGATGAGGCGGAACAGCGTGGCATTGTCGCTGTCCTTGGCCAGCGCCTCGGCGCGGATCGTGTCCAGCCGCTCCTTCCACAGACCGGCCGGATCGCGCGACAGGCCACCGATCATCTCGTCCGCCGAGGCGCCCTCGCGCAGCCGGCGCGTGGTCTCGACCACGCTGCCGAACGAGGCGGCGACCCATTGCGAGCGCGCCGCGAACAGGCGGCGGGCGGCCTTGACCTCGCCCTTCTGGATTTGGCGGATGATGCCGTGGAGATCGAGCAGCTCGACGATCTCGCTGGCGTCCCGTTCCGGATTGCCCTCGGCGCGGCGCTTCTCCGAATTGGCGCGCGCTTCGGCGATGCGCGTGTCGGACAGCGCGGCGTCGCCGGCCAGCGCGAGCGAGATCGCCGAGCGCGCGAGCACGGCGCTGCTGCGCAGCTCGGGCGAGGTGCGGGCGTTGAAGTCGACAAACGCCTCGCGCACCACCGCCGCCTGCTTGAACTCGCCCCATTCCTCGAGCCGGCTGGCGTGATCGAGCGCGCCGAAGCCGAGGCGGCTGCGCCAGCCGCGCAGTTCCGCCTCCTGCGGCGAGGCGGCGGGGTCGCTCAGGATATAGCCGGGCACGCTCATCAGCGGGGTGAGCAGGAAGCGAGAGTCGGCGAGGTTGCGCAGCGCCGTCTCGCGCGCTTCCGCCGCCTTGCCCGCGCGATAGAGCGCGGCGGCGGGGATCAGGTCGAAGGCGCGGCCCTGCGAACGGAGATAATAGGGATTGGCGAGGAAACCGGCGGTGTCGGCCTCGCTGCGGGCGAGCGCGGCATCGGCGATGGCGCCGTCATAATCCTTGGCCTCGATCCGGTGGATCGCGCGGCCGAGGACCAGGTTGATGCGGCGATAGGCGTTGTTCTCCTTCTTCTCGCCCTCGATCAGCTGGGTGCAGACGTTGACGCCGTCGGCGCCGAACTTGCGCTTCGACGGATCCGCACCCTCCGGCGCCGGCGCGAACAGCGCGAGCAGGGTGACCGCGCCGAGCAGCCGCGCCGCGGTCTCGCCGGCCGTCATGTTGTTGGGGTTGCCGTCGCACTGGACGTAGAGCGAGGGGACCTTCTCCGGCTTGGCCGCCTGGGCGAACGCGGCGTTCGGCACGCACAACATCGCCGCCATCGCCAGCGCCGCGGCGCTGCTCGTCATTCTCCGCTTCATGCTATTGCCCCCATATGCCCCGACGCAGGGGTGACAGCGGCCCCGCACAGAGTCAATCGGCCGGCGAGAAGGGCTGGCGCCCCTATGATATAAAGATATCTTTATGTTTCATTTGCGCTCGTCCGGCGAATTCGCTACGGGCGCGGCCATGCCGCCGGGATTCCGGCCGCGACGCTACACAAACGGAGAACCAGCGTGGCCACCGTGCTCGAAAAGACCGATTACGTCGTCAAGGACATCTCGCTCGCCGATTTCGGCCGCAAGGAGATCGAGATCGCCGAAACCGAGATGCCGGGCCTGATGGCGCTGCGCGAGGAGTTCGGCGCGGAGAAGCCGCTCAAGGGCGCGCGCATCACCGGCTCGCTGCACATGACGATCCAGACCGCGGTGCTGATCGAGACGCTGGCCGAGCTCGGCGCCGAGATCCGCTGGGCCTCGTGCAACATCTTCTCGACCCAGGACCATGCCGCCGCCGCGATCGCCGCACGCGGCATCCCCGTCTTCGCCGTCAAGGGCGAGACGCTCGAGGAATATTGGGACTATGTCGTCCGCATCTTCGACTGGGGCACCGACACGGTCTGCAACATGATCCTCGACGATGGCGGCGACGCCACCATGTTCGCGCTGTGGGGCGCGCGCGTCGAGGCGGGCGAGGCGCTGTTCACCCCGTCGAACGAGGAAGAGGAGATCTTCGTCGCGACGCTCAAGCGCTTCCTCGCCGAGCGTCCGGGCTACCTCACCAAGACGGTCGCGACGATCAAGGGCGTGTCGGAAGAGACCACCACCGGCGTCCATCGCCTCTATGAGCTGGCCAAGAAGGGCAAGCTCCCGTTCCCGGCGATCAACGTCAACGACAGCGTGACCAAGTCGAAGTTCGACAACCTCTATGGCTGCAAGGAATCGCTGGTCGACGCGATCCGCCGCGGCACCGACGTGATGCTGGCCGGCAAGGTCGCGGTCGTCGCCGGTTTCGGCGACGTCGGCAAGGGCTCGGCCGCCTCGCTGCGCAACGGCGGCGCGCGCGTGCTGGTCACCGAGATCGACCCGATCTGCGCGCTGCAGGCGGCGATGGAAGGCTATGAGGTCGTGACGATGGAAGAGGCGGCGACCCGCGCCGACATCTTCGTCACCGCGACCGGCAACGCCGACGTGATCACCGTCGATCACATGCGCGCGATGAAGCCGATGGCGATCGTCTGCAACATCGGCCACTTCGACAGCGAGATCCAGATCGCCGGCCTCGCCAACATGAAGTGGACCGAGGTCAAGCCGCAGGTCGACCTGGTCGAGTTCCCCGACGGCAAGCAGATCATCATCCTGTCGAAGGGCCGCCTGGTGAACCTCGGCAACGCGACCGGCCACCCGTCGTTCGTGATGTCGTCGAGCTTCACCAACCAGGTGCTCGCGCAGATCGAGCTGTGGACCAAGTCGGACCAGTACAAGAACGAGGTCTACGTCCTGCCCAAGCACCTCGACGAGAAGGTCGCGGCGCTTCACCTCGAGAAGCTCGGCGTGAAGCTCAGCAAGCTCAGCCAGCAGCAGGCCGACTATATCGGCGTGCCGGTGGAAGGGCCGTTCAAGCCGGATCACTACCGCTACTGAGTTCGGCGCACTCGACAAAGTGCGACTGTCGAAAAGGGGCGTGTCCGGCAACGGGCGCGCCCCTTTTCGTGCGCTCGTTTACGTTTTCGGAAGGGGCGGGCGGCAGGTGTGATGCCGACGCAACACTCTGTCCGAAAATGGTAACGGAGGGTTGCGCGATGCAACCGGTTGGGCGCATCCAAGACCATTGAGGGAAATCCAAAAAAGGGGTTCAAGTATGCGTTCACTCACCTCCCGCAAGGCCGGGTACCGGCTTGCCGCGTCTCTTACTGCCCTTGTCCTTGCCGGCGCAGCGCCTGCCTTCGCGCAGGATGCGGCGACGACGGAGCCTGATCCCGAGGAGACCGTGGTCGTCACCGGCTCGCGCATCGCGCGTCCGGAGCTTTCGCTGCCCAACCCGGTCCAGGTGATCACTTCCGAGACGGTCGAGCAGTCGGGCAAGACCAACCTCACCGAATTCCTGATCGACACGCCCGCGCTGCTCGGTTCGCAGAGCAATCAGGACGTGGCCGGTTCGAACCTCAGCAATGCGCAGAATGTCGGCGTCAACATGCTCGACCTGCGTAACCTCGGCACGCAACGCACGTTGGTGCTGGTGGACGGCCGCCGCCATGTCGCGGGCTATCCCGGCATCGCTGCGGTCGACGTGAACACGATCCCGTCGGACCTGGTGCAGAGCATCGATATCCTGACCGGCGGCGCCTCGGCCATTTACGGTGCGGACGGCGTGACCGGCGTGGTCAACTTCATCCTCAAGGACGATTTCGAGGGCCTCCGCCTGCGCGCGCAGGCCAACATCTCGGAGCGTGGCGACGCGGGTTCGCGCTTCGCCGCGGTGACGTTCGGCAAGAACTTCGCGGATGGCCGCGGCAACGTGACTCTGGCATATGAATTCCAGGAGACCGACCGCTTCAGCCAGCGCGACCGCCTGAACTACGGCCTGACCGGCCCGTCCTATGCGTTCGGCCGCAACCCGAATGACGGCCCTCCGGGCAGCGCGACGGACGATCCGAACGTGCCGGATCGCATCCTCTACACCAACCTGCGCTGGGCCGACAGCTCGCCCGGCGGCGCGGTCGATCTGGATGGCGACTTCGTGCCGGATCGTACCGGTGAAGGCGGCATCTACGACCTCGGCACCTATGTTCCGGGCTCGGCCTTCACCGTCGGCGGTTCGAGCACTCCGCGCGAGACCTATTTCGGCGACTACACGCCGTATACGCGCCGCCACATCGCCAATATCATGGCAAAGTTCGAGTTCAGCCCCGCGCTCGAGATCTACGCGCAGGGCAAGTATGTGCGCTCGAAAGCCTATACGTTCTCGCAGCCGACCTATGACTTCTACACCGAGCTGGCGCCCGACAACGCCTATCTGATCCAGCGCTACGGCGCGGCGGCGATCACCGGGCCGGCGATCTTCAGCCGCGACCATTTCGATTTCGGCATCCGCCGCTACGAGATGGAGCGTGAGCTGTTCCGTACCGTCGTCGGCGCCCGGGGCGATATCGGTTCGGGCCTGAAGTACGACTTCTCGTACGTCTTCGGCCAGTCGACGCAGGAATCGACCAACCGCAACGACCGCATTGCCGACCGCTATTATGCGGCGCTCGACGCGGTGGTGAACCCGGCCAACGGCCAGATCACCTGCCGCATCAACCTGCCCGGCCAGACCAATGTCAACGGCGTGAGCTATGGCAACGGCGTCGTGTTCAACGGCGCGCCGGTGACCTTCACGCCCGGCCAGTGCGTCCCGCTCAACATCCTGGGTGAGGGTTCGCCCTCGCAGGCGGCGCTCGACTTCTTCACGGTCGATCACTCCGATTGGGCGCGGATCAAGCAGCATGTCGTGTCGGCGGTACTTACCGGCAACACCGAATCCTACTTCAAGCTGCCCGGCGGCGGGATCGGCTTCGCGCTCGGCGCCGAATATCGCTCCGAAAGCAGCCATTACATTCCGTCGGATGTCAGCCTGCGCGGCGTGCTGATGGACAATGCGCCGGCCCGCGTCGACAAGGGCAGCTTCGACGTCAAGGAACTGTTCGCCGAAATCAACCTGCCGATCCTTGCGGATCTGCCGTTCGCGCATAACCTCTCGGTCGGCGGTGCCTATCGTCTGTCGGACTATTCGACGATCGGCCGGACCAACACCTGGAACGTAAACGGCAGCTTCTCGCCGGTCCGCGATATCACCTTCCGCGGCACCTATTCGGAAGCGGTTCGCGCGCCGAACATCACCGAGTTGTTCGCGGGCGGCAGCGGCACTTATGAGTTCATCATCGATCCGTGCGGTCCCGATCGCCTGGCGGAAGGCACGCAGTATCGCGCTGCCAACTGCACCGCGGCGCTGACCGCCGCCGGCCTGACGCCGGCGCAGCAGGCCGCGTTCGATCCGGCGAACGACTTCACCTCGCCGCAGAACAGCAGCTTGCTCGGCTTCCAGGGCGGCAACCGCACGTTGAACGAGGAAACGGCGAAGACCTGGACGGTGGGAACGGTGTTGCGTCCGCGCTTCATCCCCGGGCTTTCGATCACGGCGGACTGGTACAACATCAAGATCGAGCAGGCGATCAACTATTCGACCGCGCAGTCGGTCGTTGACCTCTGCGTCGACCAGCCCACGCTCGACAACATCTATTGCGAAGTGATCTCTCGCAGCGGCACCACTGGCTACATCAACTTCTTCACGATCATTCCGGAGAACGTTGCATCCTATGAGACCGCGGGCCTCGACGTGTCGCTGAGCTATCGCTTCCAGCCGTTCGACAATGCCGGCACCTTCACGGTGCGGGCGCAGGGCAACTATCTGGACAAGCTTCAGTTCGTGCCGACCGCCGGCGCGGATCCGGAGAATGATCTGGAGTCGTCTGCCTATCCGGCGCCGAAGTACAGCGCGACTTTCGACCTCACCTGGACGAAGGGGCCGCTGACGCTCAACTACGGCGTGAACTGGTGGTCGAAGACCCGTCGCGTCACTCCGGAGCAGGAGCGCGCGAACCCCGATTACGTCGCGCCCGAGTACATCTGGTACAAGGAGAAGTGGGAGCACGAACTGTATGTCGCATATAGCGTCGACGATAAGTACGACGTCTATGCCGGCATCAACAACCTGTTCGACATGAAGCCGGACGTCGCTGCGACGGGCTATCCGGTCAGCGCGGTCGGCCGCTCGTTCTTCCTGGGCGTGAAGGCCAAGCTGTTCTGATTTGAACGCAAAGACCAGATCGAAGGGGCCGGAGCGCAAGTTCCGGCCCCTTTTTCATGTCGGCCCGGCGCGTACGCCATTCTGTTTCGCGGTCCGGGTTTTCGCGCGCGAAAGCATGGCCTAAGAGCCATTAGATGCAGGACGGCGCGACGCGGTGATCGAGGTTTCCAACGCTGCGGCGGTCGCCGCCGGCGCGGTGGTCGCGCTGCTCGTCGTGGTGGGCGCCGCGATGCTGTTTGCAGGATTGCGCGAACGCGCGCGCGCCGCCGCCCGGCTCGACGCGCACCGCCGTGCCGACGCGCTTGCGGCAAGCGCGCCAGCGCAGGCGATGGTGGTGCGCGCCGACGGCCGCGTCGAGCTGAGCGACAAGCTCGCCGACCTGCTCGGGCTCGAGGCGATCCCGAACCATTTGAGCGAGATCGTCGGCAACGAAGCCGTATTCGACGCGAGCGAGGCCGCCGCGCTCGAGCGAGACATTGCCGCCGCGCAGAAGGCGGCACGGCCGTTCCGTGCGACGGTGCGGGCGCGGGGGTCGTCGCGCACCCTGCTGATGATCGGGCAGCGCGCGCCCGACGCGGTGCGCGCGCCGGGCGGAGTGGTGCTGTGGGTGTTCGACGCCACCGAGGCGCAGGAGGAGGTGACGCGGCTGTCGACCGAGGCGGCGCGCTATCGCGAGGCCTTCGAGGCGCTGACCGGCCTCATCCAGTCGGCGCCGATGCCGATGTGGTATCGCGATCGCGAGCTCAAGCTGGCGATGGTCAACAACGCCTATGTCACCGCGGTCAACGGCAAGGATGCCGAAGCGGTGGTGCGCGCCGGGGTCGAGCTGGTCGACGCCTCCGCGCCGGGCGGCCCGCTCGCCAGCGCCGGCGCGGCGCGCGATGCTGGACGGCCCAAGATGGTCAAGCTCCCCGCGACGATCGGCGGTGCGCGGCGGATGCTGCACATCCACGACGTGCCGCTGCCGACCGGCGGGGTGGCGGGCTTCGCCGTCGATGTCGAGGAGCTCGAGCGCGCGCGTGCCGGAATCAAGCTCGCCGACGAGGCGCAGCGCGAGATGTTCGACCGCATGTCGTCGGGCGTCGCGCAGTTCGCGGCGGATCGCAGCCTCGTCTTCTGCAACCAGCCGTTCCGCCGCATGTTCGCGCTGCGCAGCGAGTGGCTCGCCGACGGGCCCGAATTCGAGCGCGTGCTCGAGCGCATGCGCGAGGCCAACCGCTTGCCCGTGGTGCGCGACTTTCCGGGCTGGAAGGCGGAGCGGCGCGACTGGTTCGTCGCCGCGGACGCGGCGCGCGAGGAGAATTGGACATTGCCGGGCGGCACCCATCTGCGCGTCGTCGCCCAGCCGCTGCCCGAGGGCGGATTGCTGCTGATCTTCGAGGACCTGACCGAGCAGGTGCAGCTCGCCAGCGCGCGCGACACGCTGCTGCGCGTGCGCACCGCGACGTTCGACAATCTGTTCGAGGCGCTGGGCGTATTCGCGGCCGATGGCCGGCTGCAGCTGTGGAACAACCGCTTCCGCCAGCTCTGGGGGTTCGAGGAAGCCTTCATCACCAGCCATCCGCGCGTCGATGCGCTGGCGAAGGAGGCCGGCGCGCGGCTCGCCAGCCCGGGCCGCGCGGTGCTGATCGCCGAACTGGTGCGCGCGGCGACGGTCGAGCGCCAGCAGCGCGGCGCCATGATCGAGTTCAACGACGGGCGCTATTTCGAGGCGGCCGCCGTGCCGCTGCCCGACGGCAACGCGCTGTTCACGATGCTCGACATCTCGGACCGCCGCCGCGTCGAGAATGCGCTGCGCGAGCGCAACGAGGCGCTGGAGGCGGCCGATCGGGTCAAGACCGCGTTCGTGGCGAACATGAGCTACGAGCTGCGCACGCCGCTCACCTCGATCCAGGGCTTCGCCGAGATGCTGCGCGCCGGCTATGCCGGCGAGCTGTCGCCGAGCGGGGTCGAATATAGCGAGGCGATCCTCGATTCGGTCGCCCGGCTGAGCGACCTGATCGACGACGTGCTCGATCTCACGCGCGAGGACGGGGCGCCGACTCAGGGGACGGTCGATCTGGAACTCGCCGCGGGCGCGGCGGCGGAGGCGGTGGCGCCGGCGGCGCAGGCGAAGCGAATCGAGCTGGCGGTCGAGATCCTGGGCAGCGCGGGCGCAGTGCACGGCGATGCCCGGCGTATCCGCCAGACGATCGAGCATCTGCTGCGCCATGCGGTGGCGGGAACATCCGAGGCGGGGCGGGTGCTGCTGCACATCGACGGCACGCCCGAGAACGCCCGGATCGTCGTTTCCGACAATGGCCCGGGCATGGCGAAGAAGATCGCGGACAAGGCTTTCGAGCGCTTCGCCCAGCCGGGGATCAGCCGCGGGGGCGATCGCGCGCTGGGCCTCGGCCTCCCGCTCGCCAAGCAGTTCGTCGAGGCGCATGGGGGGACGATCGAACTCGTCTCCGAGCCGGGGCAGGGGACGATGGTCACCGTCGAGCTGCCGCGCGGATGATCCGGCTCGCGGATGCGGCGGCGAGCGAGGCGCTGGGCGCGCGGCTGGCGGCGGTGGCGCGGCCGGGCGACGTGATCGCGCTGTCGGGACAGCTCGGCGCGGGCAAGACCAGCATTGCGCGCGGGCTGCTCGCGGCGCTGGGGCTCGAGGAGGAGGCGCCGTCGCCGAGCTTCGCCATCGTCCAGCCTTATGGTCCGCCCGAAACGCGGTTTCCGGTGCTGCATGTCGATCTCTACCGGATCGAGAGCCCCCATGAAGTCGACGAGCTTGGCCTCGACGACGCGCGCTACGATTCGCTGCTGGTAGTCGAATGGCCGGAGCGGCTGCCGGCATCGGCATGGCACGACGCGCTGTGGCTCGGCCTGACGATCGAGCCGGACGGCGCGCGCGGCTTGACAGCGCAGGTGCCCGCGGCATGGAAGGACCGATGGCCGCTGACATGAATCCGCCCGCCCGGGCGCCGCATTTCCTGAACGAGCTGGGCTGGGGGGACGGCGAGATCCTGCCGCTGGCCGGCGACGCCTCGTTCCGCCGCTATTTCCGCGTGCAGGCGCCGGGGCGCAGCGCGATCCTGATGGACGCGCCGCCGCCGCACGAGGATCCGCGCCCGTTCATCGGGGTCGCGCGCTGGCTGACGGACCGCGGGTTTGCCGCGCCGCGCATCTATGGCGAGGACCTGACCACAGGGCTCGTCCTGATCGAGGATTTCGGCGACGCCCGGCTGCGCGAGACTGCCGACGCCGCGCCCGAGAGCGAGCTGCGCCTCTACGAGGCGGCGATCGACGTGCTGGTGCGGCTGCGCGAGCATGAAGCGGCCGACGTCGGTCCCTATGATCGCGACGTCTATCAGCGCGAGGCGGCGCTGCTGACCGACTGGTATTGCCCGGCGGTAGGCCTCGACGTCGATGTGCCCGGCTATGCCGCGGCCTGGGACGCGGTGCTGGGCCCGGTGGCGAAGGACGGCGCGCCGGTGACCGTGCTGCGCGACTATCATGCCGAGAACCTGATGCTGATCGAGGGCAGCGAAACGCTGGGCCTGCTCGACTTCCAGGACGCGCTGGCGGGACATCCGGCCTATGACCTGGTCTCGCTGCTGCAGGATGCGCGGCGCGACGTGCATCCCGACCTGGAGGCGGCGTTGCTCGACCGCTATCGGCGGATCACCGGGGCGGACGAAAGCTTCTTCGACGCCTATCATGTGCTCGGCGCGCAGCGGAACGCCAAGATCATCGGCATCTTCACCCGCCTGTGGAAGCGCGACGGCAAGCCGCGCTATCCAGGCCTCTGTCCGCGCGTGTGGGGCTATCTCGAACGCGACCTCAAGCATCCCGCGCTGGCGCCGGTGGCGGCGTGGTTCCACGCGAACATCCCGGCGCAGCTGCGCGGCGATCCGATGACGGTGGCCGGGTGAGCATCAAGAAGACGCTCGCGCTGCGTCCGGCGCCCGCCGCGCAGGTGCCGGAGACGGCGATGGTGATGGCCGCGGGCCTGGGCAAGCGCATGCGCCCGCTCACCGCGACGCGCCCCAAGCCGCTGGTCGAGGTCGCGGGGAAGCCGCTGATCGACCATGTCTTCGACCGGCTGCGCAGCGCCGGGGTCAAGCGCGCGGTGGTCAACGTCCATTATCTCGCCGATGCGCTCGAGGCGCATGTCACGCATCGCGTCAAGGACATCGAGGTGATCGTCTCGGACGAGCGCGGCCAGCTGATGGAGACCGGCGGCGGCCTGGTTCAGGCGCGCAAGTGGCTCGGGGACAAGCCCTTCCTGTGCGTCAACAGCGACAATCTCTGGATCGACGGGCCGATCGACGCGATCCGCCAGCTCGCCGCGGCGTGGGACGACGAGCGGATGGACGCGCTGCTGCTGCTCGTCCCGCTCGCCCGCGCGCATTGCCATCGCGGGCAGGGCGATTTCCACCTCGACGCATTCGGCAAGATCGTCGGGCGGCGCAAGCCAGGCCGGCTCGCGCCCTTCGTCTATACCGGCGTGCAGATCCTCTCGCCGCGTGTGATCCGCGACTGGCCCGAGGGGCCGTTCTCGACCAATTTGTTCTGGGAACGCGCGATCGAGGCGGGCCGCGCCTTTGGCGTGGTGCATCAGGGCCTGTGGTTCGACGTCGGCTCGCCGCCCGCGATTCACGCGACGGAGGCGGTGCTGGCGGACGGCTAGTCACACGGCGGCGGCGTACTCGCCCGAAAGCTGAATTCGTTCGATATCGCGCCGCGGTGGCGCGCCGAACAGGCGGCGATATTCGCGGCTGAACTGCGACTGGCTTTCATAGCCCACCGCGAAGCCCGCCGAGCCGGCGCTCGCGCCCTCGGTCAGCATCATGCGGCGCGCTTCCTGCAACCGCAGCTGTTTCTGATATTCGAGCGGCGTCATCCGCGTGACGGCCTTGAAATGAGCATGGAACGAGGATGCGCTCATCCCCGCCGCCGCGGCGATCTCGCCAACGCGGAGCTGCTCGTGGAAGCCACGGCGGATTCGGGCGATGGCGCGGCTGACCTGCCCCAGATGGCTGTCCGCCACCGCCATCTGCCGGAGCGTCGGGCCGTGCGGGCCGGTGAGCAGCCGGTAGAGGATCTCGCGCTCGATCAGCGGCATCAGCGCAGGGACGGTCTCGGGCCGGTCGAGCAGCCTCACCAGCCGGCATGCGGCATCGACCAGATCGGGATCGCTGGGATAGACCGCCAGCATCGGGGCATCGGCGCGCGGGCCGGTGGCGCCCTCGGCGAGTATGAGGTCGGCAAGCGCCGACTGATCGAGGTCGATCTTGCAGCAGAGATAGGGCGCCTCCGGACTTGCCTCCAGGACATGGCCGACGAGCGGCAGATCGACCGAGACCAGAAGATAGCGCGCGGCATCATAGACCACGCTGTGATCGCCAAGCGACACGCGCTTCGATCCCTGGGCGATCAGGCAAAGCGATGCTTCATAGACCGAGGGCGTCGCGACCGTCGGCTGATTGGCGCGGATCAGCGATAGACGCGGCGCCGCAGTCCCGTTCATGCCGGGTTCCGGCATATGCCGCTCGATCAGCGCGGCCAGCTCTGCGATCCGTTCCATGTGTTCCATTTCCACTCGACGCGCAGAGGTCGCAAGCCTGTCTGCGGCACTTTTGGAGGATCGTGCAAATCCTTCGCGCGATCGGCCTAACGGTTGTGGCGGGATCGGCCCCATTTGCGGCGTCGCAATAGCGAAGGGAACCGATCATGACTGGACTGAGCGAAAAGACCATTCTCATCACCGGCGCCTCGAGCGGGATCGGTGAGGCAGCCGCCCGCGAACTGGCTGCGGCCGGCGCGAAGCTGGTGATCGGCGCACGGCGGATCGACCGGCTCCGTGCGCTAGCGGAAGCCTTGGGCCCGCAGGTGGCAGCGCAGGAGCTGGACGTCACCGATCCACGCAGCTTCGAAATGTTCGTCGCCGCGGCGGAGGAGCGGTTCGGGCGCGTCGACGTGCTGGTCAACAATGCCGGCGTGATGCCGCTGTCGCCGCTCGCCGCGCTCAAGCGGGACGAATGGACGCGGATGATCGACGTCAACATCCATGGCGTGCTCAACGGCATCGCCGCGGTGCTGCCGCGCTTCGTCGCGCAGCAGAGCGGGCATGTCGTCAACGTCGCCTCGATCGGTGCGCATATCGTCGTGCCGACCGGCGCGGTCTACTGCGCGACCAAATATGCGGTGTGGGCGATCACGGAGGGGCTTCGCCAGGAACATGCGGAGGTCCGCGCGACGATCATCTCGCCCGGCGTGGTCGCGACCGAACTGGGCCACGACATTTCCGATCCGGAGGTGGCAGCCGGGCTCCAGGCATGGCGCGCCAATTCGCTCAGCCCCGATGCGATCGCCCGCGCGATCCGCTACGCGGTCGAGCAGCCCGACGGCGTGGATGTCAACGAAGTGATCGTCCGCCCCTCCGGCTCGGCAATGTAGGCCGGACGATTCCGACTCTTCCCGGCCAGGCGCACTGGCCGGGAGATCGGCGTCGGGACGCGCAAAGGTCGCCTGCCCGCCGAGGTCGCTTGCCTCAACCGCGTCCCTCGCTACGGTTTCGGGACGCCTATGTCCGCACGCCTCAGCCTTTATACGATCCCGCCGCACCGGGCGTTCGCCGACGCACTCGCCAAGGGCTTGATCGAGCGGTTCGGCAAGGATCCGATGCGCCTGGCGCGCGGGATCGTGCTGGTGCCGACCAACCGCGCCAAGCGCGCGATCACCGATGCGTTCGTGCGCGCCAGCGGGGGCGGGCTGCTGCTGCCGCGGCTGGTCGCGGTCGGTGATCCCGAGCTCGACGAAGCGGCGGGGCCGTTCCTCGATCCGGCGGATGACGACGATCCGGTGGCGCCCGCGGTCGACCCGCTGCAGCGGCGGCTGATCCTGGCAAGGCTGGTGCAGGCGGCACAGCCCGGGATCGATGCGGCGGAGGCGGTGCGGTTGGCGGGCGATCTGGGGCGCACGCTCGACCAGCTGCTGGTCGAGGAAGTCGATCCGCGCCGGATGCGCGACATCACGGCAGGCGAGCTGTCCGCGCATTGGCAGCGCTCGCTCGACCTGTTCGAGATCGTGCTGAGCAAATGGCCGCAAGCGCTCGAGAAGCTGGGCCGCATCGATCTGGCGACGCGGCGCAACCGGTTGCTCGGCCGGGTCGCGATGCGCTGGCGGAGCGATCCGCCCGACCGCTTCGTCTGTGCCGCGGGAATCACGACGTCTGCGCCGGCGATCGCGCGTTTGCTGCGCGTGGTGGCGGGACTGCCGGGGGGGATGGTGGTATTCCCCGGAGTCGATCTGGCGATGCCGGCCGAGGAATGGGCGATGCTCGGCCCGTTTGAACCCGATCCGGCGACCGGACGGCGCAAGCGCGCGCTTGAAACCCACCCGCAATTCCACTTGAAGCTTCTGATCGACCGGATGGGGACGCAGCGCGGCGAGATCGAGCAATGGCGCGTCGCCACCGAGCTCGACGCGCCGCCCGCGCGGAGCAAGGCGATCGCGAGCGCGATGATGCCGGCCGAGCTCACCCGGGGGTGGAGCGACCTGCCCGCTGCCGAGCGTCGCCTGGTGCAGGTGCGCGGGCTCGAGGTGGCGACGCCGGCGGAAGAGGCGCAGGCGATCGCGCTGGCGCTGCGCGAGGCGCTGGAGACCGAGGGACGCACTGCGGCGCTGGTGACACCCGACCGCGCGCTGGCCAAGCGCGTGGCGGCGCATTGCGCGCGCTGGGGCATCGCGCTCGACGATTCGGCCGGCGCACCGCTCGCCAGCCTGCCGCCCGGCACCTTGCTGCTCGCGCTCGCCGAGGCGGGAGCCCAGGCGTTCGCGCCGCTCGCGCTGCTGGCGTTGCTCAAGCATCCGCTGGTCGCAGCGGGTGAGGACCGGCTGGGATGGCTCGAGGGCGCACGGTCGCTCGACCTCGCGCTGCGCGGGCCGCGCCCGGCGACGGGGCTGGCGGGGATCGAGGCGCACCTCGCCGATCCCGAGGGCCATGACGCGCGTGTCCGGCGCGCCGCGCTCGACTGGTGGCGCGAGATCGCGCCGATACTGGCGCCGCTGGAAACGCTCTATGCGGGCGGCGCGGCGCCGCTCCCCGGACTGCTCGCCCAGCTGCGCGAGACCGCGACCATGCTGTGCGGCGAGGGGCTGTGGAGCCGGGCGGACGGACGCGCGGCGGCGGCGTTGCTCGACGATCTCGAACGCGAGGCCGCGCATGGTCCGGCACTGGTCGAGCCCGAGAGCCTGGCGGCGATGCTGCGCACATTGATGGACGAGGTGGCGGTGCGGCCGCCGCAGGGCGGACATCCGCGTCTCGCCATCTACGGCTTGATCGAGGCGCGACTGCAGACCGCGGACCTGATGATCCTCGCCGGGCTGAACGAGGGTGTGTGGCCGGGCCTGCCCGCGCCCGACCCGTGGTTGGCGCCGCGCATCCGCGGCGAACTGGGGCTGGCGGGACTGGAGCGGCGGATCGGCCTAAGCGCGCATGACCTGGCGATGGGGCTGGGTGCGCGCGAGGTGCTGCTGACCCGGGCGAAACGCGATGCGGGGGCGCCGACCATCGCCTCGCGTTTCTGGCTGCGGCTGGAGGCGCTGTCGGGCGGTCTCGACCGCGCGACCGAGCTGGAGGCGTGGGTGCGCGCGCTCGACGATCCCGGCGCGCACGAACCGACAGCACGACCCGAGCCTCGCCCACCCGTTGCGACCCGTCCACGCACGATCCCGGTCACCGATGTCGACCGGCTCAAGGCCGATCCCTATGCCTTCTACGCCAAGCGCATGCTGCGGCTGCGGCAGCTCGACCCAGTCGACGCCGATCCGAGCGCCGCGTGGCGGGGAACGGCGGTGCACGACGTGCTGGAGAAATGGTCGAAGCTCGACGGCTGCGATCCACAGGCGCTTGAGCCGCGCGTGCTCGGCATGCTCGCCGGGGCGCACCCGATGATGCGCGCGCTGTGGCAGCCGCGGCTGATCGAGGCGGTGCGCTGGATCGTGCGCGAGATCGCGGCACGCCCACAGCGCCGCGTACTGGCGGTCGAGCGGGAGGGGGCGATCGACTTCGCCGGAGTGACACTCAAGGGCAAGTTCGACCGGATCGACGCGATGGGCGACGGCACGCTCGGCATCGTCGACTACAAGACCGGCCAGCCGCCGAGTACCAGGGCGGTGCGCGCGGGGTACAGCCTTCAGCTCGGGCTGCTCGGGCTGATCGCCGAGCGCGGCGGGTTCGAGGGCATTTCGGGACGGGCGAGCTGCTTCGAATATTGGTCGCTGGCGCGCAAGGGCGGCGAGTTCGGCTACATCGCCACCCCCGTGGATGCCGGCGGCAAATATGGGCGAATGCTGCCGGACGAGTTTGTGCCGGTCGCAGCCGAGAATTTCACCGAGACCGCACGCGCCTATCTCACCGGCGGCGCGCCCTTTACCGCCAAGCTGCATCCCGAATACGCGCCCTATTCGGAATATGACCAGCTGATGCGCCGCGACGAATGGTATGGCCGTGAGCGGTGCTGAGCTGCGCGCGCTCGACGCGCTGGTCGGAAGCCAGGCCGCGGCGTCCGCGCCCGATGGCAGCGTGTGGTTGTCCGCGTCCGCGGGCACCGGCAAGACCCATGTCCTCGCGTCGCGGGTGTTCCGGCTGCTGCTGCGCGGAGTCGATCCAGGTGCGATCCTGTGCCTGACCTTCACCAAGGCCGGGGCCGCGGAAATGGCGGCGCGCGTCAACCGGCGCCTTGCGCATTGGGTGCGGGCAAAGCCGGGCGAAGTGGCCAACGACCTCGAGGCGCTGGGCGAGGATTTCGGGCCCGAGCGCGTCGCGTTCGCCCGCACCCTGTTCGCCAGGGTGCTCGACGCGCCGGGCGGGGGGCTGCGCATCCAGACGATCCACAGCTTCTGCCAGACCTTGCTCTCCGCCTTTCCGATCGAGGCGGGGCTGACCCCCGGCTTCCGGCCGCTCGAAGCGCGCGAGGAGACCGCGCTGGCGCGCGACACGCTGGCGGAGATGCTGGCGGATGCCGGGCGGGAGGGGCGCGACGGGCTGATCGATGCGGTCGGCGCGCTCAGCCTGCGGCTGGGCGAGGGCAAGGCGGAGGCGTTCCTGCACGCCTGTGCCAAGGCGCCCGATGCGATGGAGGCACTGCCCGCGGGCGTGCAGCCGTGGCTGCGGCGGGCGATGGGGCTGCCGGCGGGTGACGTGCTGGAGGAAGCGGCGCGCTGGTGTTCGGACGATAATTTCGACGTGGAAGGGCTGCGGCGGATCGCCGACGCCAATCACGCCTGGGGCACCGCGACCGGGATCGAGGCGGCAGCGGTGGCGGGCGCCTGGCTCGCAGCCGAGCCGACGGCGCGCGTGACGATGCTGGGCGAGCTCCGGAAGCTGGTGCTGACCGCCAAGGACGAGCCGAAGAAAGTGCCGACCCGACTGGCCGCGCTCGACCCGGACTATGAGATGCTCGCGATCGAGCTGGGCGAGGCGTGCATCGCGGTGGCGGGGATGATCGCACGTGCGGGTTATGCCGACCTGCTCGCGCAGGGGCTGACCGCCGGACGCGAATATGCCGCGGCCTATGCCCAGGCGAAGCGACGCGCGGGCGCGGTCGATTTCGACGACCTGATCGGCAAGACCGTCGCGCTGCTCGACCAGCCCGGCATGGGCGACTGGATCCGCTTCAAGCTCGACCAGGCGACCAGCCATGTGCTGATCGACGAGGCGCAGGACACCAATATCGCGCAATGGCGCATCGTCCGCGCGCTCGCCGACGAGTTCTTCGCGGGCGAGGGCGCGCATGGCGAGGAAGTGCGTACGCTGTTCACGGTGGGCGACTACAAGCAGGCGATCTTCGGCTTCCAGGGCACCGATCCGGTCAATTTCGCCGCGGCGCACGTCCATTTCCGCGAACGCTCGGCTGGGGCGCTGGAGACGCTGGCGCTCACCCACTCGTTCCGCTCGACCGCGCCGATCCTGGAGTTCGTCGATGCGGCGGTGGCGGCGCTGCCCGAGCCGGGGATGGGGATCGAGTCCGAGGCGCATGCCAGCCGCGTCGCCGGGCCAGGCACGGTGACGCTGTGGCCGCCGGTCGTCGCGGGGGGCGATCCCGATGACGAGGAAAGCTGGATCGACGACGCGACACGCGAAGTCGCCAACCGCATCGCGCGACAGATCAAAGCGTGGGTCGGCACGCTCGAGCTGGAGAGCAAGGGGCGTATGCTGCGGCCCGAGGATGTGATGATCCTGGTCAAGCGCCGCGGCGAGCTCGCCTCGCTGCTCGTCGCGCGGCTGCATGCCGAGGGGGTGCCGGTGGCGGGCGTCGACCGCCTGCGGTTGAACGCGCCGCTGGCGGTGCAGGATCTGCTCGCGGCGGTGCGCTTCGCGTTGCAGCCGGACGACGACCTGTCGCTCGCCGCGCTGCTGGTCTCCCCGCTGATCGGCTGGAGCCAGGACGAGCTGATGCACGCCGCGATGCGCGAGCGCGGCAGTCTGTGGCGGCATCTGCGCGCGACTCAGCCCGACGCGCGGCTGGCGCCGCTCTACGGCCTGCTGGCGCGCGCCGACCTGATGACGCCGCACCGTTTCCTCGAGACGATCCTGTCGGGCGAGATGGATGGCCGGCGCAAGCTGCTGCGGCGGCTTGGCCGGGAGGCGCTGGATCCGATCGAGGAGCTGCTGACCGCCGCGCTCGGCTTCGAGGGGCTGGCGACGCCGACCCTGCAGCGCTTCCTCGACTGGTTCGACCGCGGCGATGTCGAGATCGTGCGCGATGCCGCGCAGCCGCAGGATGCGGTACGCGTGATGACCGCGCACGGCGCCAAGGGGCTCCAGGCGCCGCTGGTGATCCTCGCCGATGCGACCGCCGATCCGCAGGGCGGCAATCGCGGCGGTTTCGTCAAATGGGCGCCCGAGGGGCATGACGGCCCGGCCTTCCCGGTGTTCCGCCCGGGCAAGGCCGAGCGCGGTGGGCCGGCGGATGCCGCCGTCGCGCTGGCCGATGCGCGCGAACTGGAGGAGCATTGGCGGCTGTTCTACGTCGCCGCGACCCGTGCCGAGGAGCGGCTGGTGATCGCGGGTGCGATCGGACCCAAGGCGAAGGGGAAGGCGCCGGCGGCGAGCTGGTATGCAGCCTCGCGCGCGGCGTTCGATGCGCTGGGTGTGGCCGAGGATGAAGGCGAGCGGACCTTTAGCGGCAGCCGCCCGCAGCCGCCGGTCGCGCGCAAGCCGCGCGGCGCTGAAGTGGCGGCGGCGGGAGGTGAACTGCCGGACTGGGTCAGGTCGTCCGCACCCGTCGAGGCGCGGCCGCCGCGTCCGCTCGCGCCCTCGTCGCTGGGCGACGACCTCGTCGCCGACCCGCCGCCCGGACCCGCGCTGCGCGCGGCCGCGGAACGGGGAAGGCTGATCCATGCGTTGCTCGAACGACTGCCCGCGGTGACGCCGGAGCGGCGTGCGGACGCCGCGGCGCGCTGGCTGGCAGGGGCAGGCGGCGTCGCGGATGCCGCGGTGCGCGCCGAACTCGCCGCGGCGGCGCTCGGCGTGCTCGCCGACTCGCGCTTCGCAGCGCTGTTCGGGCTGGAGGCGCTGGCCGAGGCGCCGATCGCGGCGGTGGTGGCGGGCGGACATGTCGTGTCGGGCACCGCCGACCGGCTGCTGGTGGCCGAGGATCGCGTGCTGGTGGTGGACTTCAAGACCGGGCGCCGCGCACCGGCGTCCTTGGACGACGTGCCGCCCTATCATGTCAGGCAGATGGCGGCCTATGTCGCCGCGCTCGAGGTGGTGTTTCCCGGGCGGCGGGTCGAGGCGGGGCTGCTCTATACCGCCGGGCCGATACTGTTCGCGCTGCCCGACGATCTGGTCGCGGCGCACAAGCCCGGCTTCGCGGCCATGGAGCAAAGCTTGAGCTGAAACGCTTGAGGGGGGCGGGTCGCCTCCCTAGGTTGGCGCCAACCGAACAGGAGATTTGAAAATGGCCAAGGCCGTTACCGATGCAAGCTTCGAAGCCGACGTCCTTCAGTCGGACAAGCCCGTCCTCGTCGATTTCTGGGCCGAATGGTGCGGGCCGTGCAAGATCATCGGGCCGAGCCTGGAAGAACTGGCCGAGGAGCTGGCCGACAAGGTGACGATCACCAAGCTCAACATCGAGGAGAATCCGGACACGCCCGGCAACCTCGGCATCCGCGGTATCCCGACGCTGTTCGTCTACAAGGACGGCGAGAAGATCGCGCAGCAGATCGGCATCGCCGAGATCTCGACCAAGTCCAAGCTCAAGGCGTGGATCGAGAGCGTGGTGTGACAGTCACTGCCCGGCCGTGCTGGAACGAAGGCGGGCGGAGCCATTGCGGCTCCGCCCGTTTTCGTTCGACCGCTCAATAGCGGCGATCATACCGGTCGTATCGGTCGTATCGGTCGTAGCGATCATACCGACCGTAGCGATCATACCGATCGTAGCGATCGTCCCGGTAGCGGTCCCGGCGGTCATAGTCGCGATAGCCGGCACGGGCGCGGGCGATCTCGCGGCGGCATTCGCGCTGTTCGCGGCGATATTCGTAGCGGTTCCGGGCGCGGCGCAATTCGCGGGCGCATTCGCGCTGCTCTTGCCGGACTTCGCTGCGTCGGGATCCGTACCACTGGGCTTCGGCGGGGGCGATGGAAACCAGCATGCTGGCTCCCAGCGTCGCTGCAAGAATGAAGGTTCGCATATCGGCTCTCCATGGTCATGCGCTTCCGAGATTCTTCCCGGGCGGACGACCACCCATAGCCAGTCCTGCCTGAACCCGTGGCGACGGCCGGCTTATCTCGCGTTCAGGACAGGGGAAGCGGAGGAGTGCGCTCAGCTGCGATAATCGGCGTTGATCGAGATGTAGCCGTGAGTCAGGTCGCAGGTCCACACCGTGGCGCGGCCGTCGCCAAGGCCGAGATCGACGCCGATCTCGATCTCCTGGCCCTTGAGATGCGCGGCGACGGGGGCTTCGTCATAACCCTCGACCGCGAGCCCGCCCTGCGCCACCTGAACGCCGCCGAAGGTGATCGCGAGTCGGTCGCGGTCGGCGGGCTCGCCGGCCTTGCCGATCGCCATGACGATGCGGCCCCAATTGGCGTCCTCGCCCGCGATCGCGGTCTTGACCAAAGGCGAGTTGGCGATGCTGAGCGCGATACGGTGCGCACTGCGGTCGCTCTCGGCGCCGTCGACGTCGATGCGGATGAACTTGGACGCGCCCTCGCCGTCGCGCACGACGAGATGGGCGAGGCGCAGGCACAGGTCGGCGAGCGCGGCGCGGAACGCGTCGGCGCCGTCGTCATCCGCGTCGGCGAGCGGGGCGTTGCCCGCGGTGCCGGTGGCAAAGGCGAGCACGGTGTCGCTGGTCGAGGTGTCGCTGTCGACCGTGATGCACGAGAAGCTCCTGGCGTTCGCGTCGGACAGCGCGCGCTGGAGGAAGGCGGGATCGACCGCGGCGTCGGTGAAGACATAGCCGAGCATCGTCGCCATGTCGGGCGCGATCATGCCCGACCCCTTGATGATGCCGACCAGGCTGACGGTCTTGCCGCCGACCACCGCGGTGGTGACCGCGCCCTTCTCGAAGGTGTCGGTGGTGCCGATCGTCTTGGCGACGTCCTCCCAGCCGCACGGCTCGGCCGCGAAGGCGGCGTCGAGCCCGGCCTCGGCCTTGTCGATCGGGAGCGGCACGCCGATCACCCCGGTCGAGGAAACGAACACGTCCGAGGGCTGGCAGTCCAGATGCGCCGCGACCCGCGCCGCGATTGCCTCGACCGCCGCGCGGCCGCGATTGCCGGTGAAGGCGTTGCTGTTGCCCGCGTTCACAACCAGCCCGCGCGCCTTGCCCAGCACCAGCGCCTCGCGGCACCATTCCACTTCGGGCGAGGGGCATTTGCTGGTGGTGGTGACGCCGGCCACCGCCGTGCCTTCGTCGAGGGTGACGAAGGTGAGGTCGCAGCGGTCCCATTCCTTGTAGCGCGCCCGTGCCACGCGCAGCGTCACCCCCGCAATGGGCGGGAGATAGGGGAAGCCGAGCGGGGCGAGGGGAGAGCGCTGCATCAAAACCAGTCCATTTGCCGAATGCCACGCCCGCAAAGTTGCGGGACGCGCATGTCATTTTTAAACTTTGCCTGCTGTCACGCCGGATACAGCCGCAGCCGACCCAAGCAGGCGAAATCCAATTAGGAAAGTGGTTTCTACGAAACCGCGGATTCGGCGGCCCCGGCCGCGCTGAGCACGGCTCGGACGCTGGCGGTCGCGACGTCCTCGTCGATGCCGACGCCCCACACGGTGCGCCCGTCGGCGGTGCGGCATTCGACATAGGCGGCGGCCTGCGCGCCCGAGCCGTGGCCGATCGCGTGCTCGGCATAGTCGGCGATGTCGAGATCGACGCCGAAGCCCTCGCGCATCGCGGCGACGACGCTGGAGATCAGGCCGTTGCCGCGCCCGCTCACCGACCGCTGCACGCCATCGACCTCGATCGACCCGGCGAAGATGCGCTCGCCGTTCGCCGCGCGCGTCTCGTCATAGGCGCCGAGCGTGAAGCGCTGCGGATGCTCGAGGCGATAGGCTTCGACGAAGGCGCCCCAGATGTCCTGCGCGTTGAGCTCGCGGCTGCTCTCGTCGGCGAGCCGCTGGACGTGGCGGCTGAAATCGGCCTGGAGCCGCTTGGGCAGCTTGAGGCCCTTGTCCTGCTCGATCACCCAGGCGACGCCGCCCTTGCCCGACTGCGAGTTGACGCGGATCACCGCCTCGTAGCTGCGCCCGAGATCGGCGGGATCGATCGGAAGGTAGGGCACCTCCCAATATTCGTCGTTTCGCGCTTCCTGCGCGGCGAAGCCCTTCTTGATCGCGTCCTGGTGGCTGCCCGAGAAGGCGGTGAACACCAGGTCGCCGGCATAGGGCGTGCGCGGGTGGACCGGAATGTTGGTGCAATATTGCACCGTGTTCACGATCTCGTCGATGTCGGAGAAGTCGAGCCCGGGGTTCACGCCCTGCGTGTAGAGATTGAGCGCGACGGTCACGAGGTCGCAATTGCCGGTGCGCTCGCCATTGCCGAGCAGGCAGCCCTCGACGCGGTCGGCGCCGGCCATCAGCCCCAGTTCGGCCGCGGCCACGCCGGTGCCGCGATCGTTATGCGTGTGCAGCGACACCACCACCGCCTCGCGATTGGGGATGTTGCGGCAGAACCACTCGATCTGGTCGGCATAGATGTTGGGAGTCGCCGCCTCGACCGTCGCGGGCAGGTTGAAGATGATCGGCTTGTCCGCGGTCGGCCGCAGCACGTCCATCACCGCCGCACACACCTCGACCGAGAAGTCGAGCTCGGCGGTCGAGAAGGTCTCGGGCGAGTACTGGAAGTGCCAGTCGGTATCGGGCTGGGCGGCGGCGCAGTCGCGCAGCACCTTGGCGCCCTCGACCGCGATGCCCTTGATCTCCTCGCGGGTCATCCCGAACACGATCCGCCGCCACGCGGGCGAGACCGCGTTGTAGAGATGGACGATCGCCCTGGGTGCGCCGCGCAGGCTCTCGAAGCTGGTCTCGATCAGGTCGCGGCGCGATTGCGTCAGCACCTGCACGATCACGTCGTCGGGGATGCGGTTGTCGCGCACCAGCGCCGAGATGAAGTCGAACTCGGTCGCCCCGGCGCTGGGGAAGCCGACCTCGATCTCCTTGATCCCGACGCGGCACAGCAGCTCGAAGAAGCGAGTCTTCTTCTCGGCGTCCATCGGGTCGATCAGCGCCTGGTTGCCGTCGCGCATGTCGGTGGAGAGCCAGCGCGGGGCGCGGGTGATGGTGCGGCTCGGCCATTGCCGGTCGGGCAGGTCGACCTGGGGGAAGGGGCGGTATTTGACGCTGGGGTCGCGCAACATTTGCGGTCTCGCTTCGATTCTGACGTGGCGGTCGGGGGGTGCTTTGCCCTTAGGCCGTGTGCGCGGCACTGCGGCCACGCAAATGCACGCGCCTAAGGGCGCGTAAGTCGAAGCAGGCGAAGGCGAAGCGTGCGCAACATCTGACCCCGCAGATAGACCGGCGCGACGGGAAATGTCCAGACCAGCCGGGGATTTGTCGGGGCAGCTTGATCTTGATCTATTGCAAGCACGGCTTCGTGCGCCCAAGCTGCTGTAAGATGAAGCAAATTCTCTACGCCAGCGTCAATGCGCGGACCGACGGCCAGCCGGCCGACGTGACCGGCATCCTCGAACAGTCGCGTCACAACAACGCGCTCGACGGGATCACCGGGCTGCTATGGACTGATGGCGAGCGCTTCCTGCAAGTGCTCGAGGGCGGGGAGGAGGCGGTCGAGGCCTGCTATGCCCGCATCCGCAACGACACCCGCCACCGCGCGATCGTGACGATCCTGGAACGGGCGGTCGAGCGGCGCGAGTTCGGCTATTGGGCGATGGCGCACAAGACCAGCGATGCGCTCGCCGACGTGCACGACGAGCGCGTGCGGCGGATGATGGCGAGTGCCACAGAGGAGATTCGCGCGCCGTTCCTCGAGTTGGTCTCGGCGCGCGAAGCCGCCTGAACTCGCCGATCAGCCGCCGAGTGCGTTCTCCAGCGCGGTGGACCGTTCGGCTTGGCTGGTGGCCATACCGCCGATCTCGGCGATCGCGGCGTCGAGCGGGGGATAGGCGGTGGTGCCGGCCTGCGCGCGCTGTGAGGCTTCCTCCTCGAGGTCGCTGACCAGCTGGACCGTCTCGCCGCGGATCGAGTCGAGCTCGGCGAGCGCGGTTTGCGCGGCGACCCAGGCTTCGCTCCCCTCCGCCACGCCGCGGGCGACGGCGACGCGCGATTCGGCGCGGATCGCCGCTTCCTGGAAGCGCTTGGCGGCTGCCGCGGCGGCCTCGCGCTTCTGGGCGATGCGTGCATCGAGCGCGGCGTCGGGCACCGCCACCGGGTCGGGACGCACCGGCTCGGCGTCGTCGCGACTCTCGATCGGGCGGGGCAGCAGCGAGGGATAACCGTCATTCTCCACGGTGCAGGCCGTGAGCGGCATGGCGACGAGGACGAGCGCGGCGAGGGCGGGGAGGGATCGCATCGCCCGCCGGTCTATGCCGCGAAGAAAGCATGCGCAACGGGCTTGCGTTTCCCGAAAAGCGCTTCTATCTGCGCCCCTCCACTGCGCGCCCGTAGCTCAGCTGGATAGAGCATCAGACTACGAATCTGAGGGTCGGACGTTCGAATCGTTCCGGGCGCGCCATTCAAAGCCCCGCTTTCCCGGCCGGGAAAGCGGGGCTTTGTCGTTTCCGGGGCCGGGGCGGCGCGGGCGCCCGGTCAGTCGGGCGTCACGGCCTTGTCGAGCCAGCCGCCCGTGAAGCCGATGCGCCTGAGGCCGCGCACGATGTGCGGGTTCCTGCGCATCACCTTCCACACCAGGCCGCTGCGGTGATTCTCCATCATGGTGAGGATCGGCCCCTGGTCGATGCCGAGATAGTCGTTCGCCACCCAGCCGCGCACCGGTTCGACCGTGCCGCTGCGCGACCCCGCGTCGGCGAAGGTGTAGCTGGGGTTGAACGCGTCCTTGAAGCCGTAGCGGGCATAGAGCCGCTCGCCCTGCGTCGCGCGCATCGCCATCAGAGCGGGGATCGTGACCTCGGGCGCGAACGGGATCGAGCCGCCGGCTGCGGTCGGCACGATCGTGCCGTCGTCGACGACGCGATGTGCGCTGACGCCGCGCGCGGCATAGCCCGTGAACTTGCGCGCGGTGCCGTTGACCGCACGGCCGCTCCCCGCCGCGGTCGGGCCGTCGGACGCGGTCCAGCCCCAGATGCTGTCGCTATAGCCAACCCACTTGCCGGGATTGTCCGCGCCATAGGCGCGCTGCGCCAGCGTCGCGCGGCGGCTGTTCTCGAAATAGTCGATGCCCTTGCCCGTCATGAAGGCGTCGCGGATGCCGCGGAAATCGACCCAGACATGACTGTACTGGTGGCCGAACAGCGGCTCGAACTGGAGATGCGCCTGGCCGTAATAGCTCCCCCAGTCCTTCTCGAGCTCGGCTGCCCAGCCCTTGTCCCACGCCTCCTTGCCGACGGGGTGGGTGGGCGAGCCGAGCGCCAGCACATAGACCAGCATGCCTTCGTTGTAGCCGACCCAGTCATGGGTGAGCCATCCCGTCCCCGGCTTCCAGCCCATCGCGATCGCATGCGAATCGGCGAGGTTCCTCGCCTGCGTGCCGGTGCGGCTGCGCTGCGCCCAGGCCCAGTCGACGCGGCGGTAGATCTTCTCGGCGAGGTCGCGGATCTCCGCCTCGACCGCGTCGTCGCGATCGAAATAGCTCTGCGCGAACAGCGCGCCGCCGAGGAACAGCGAGGTGTCGACGGTCGACAACTCGGTATTGGCGTGGCGCGTGCCGTCGGCGTTCCTGAGGAAGTGGTAGAAGAAGCCCTTGTGGCCGGTGAAGCCCGTCGCGGCCTCGCCCTGCGGCGCGGTCCAGTAGAAGCGCAGGCAGTCGCGCGTGCGCACCGCCGCCGCCTCGCGCGTGACATAGCCGCGCTCCGCGCCGATGCCGAACGCGGTGAGCGCGAAGCCGGTCGCGGCGATGCTGGAGAAGGGATTGCTCGGCCAGCGGTCGGGCGCGAGGCAGCGCTCGCGGCTCGTCGTGTCCCAGAAATAGTCGAAGGTCCGCCGGGTCAGGTCCTCGGAAAAGGCTGCCTCGCTCCTCGCCGGCGCGTGGCCGGGAGTGGCCGCGGGCGTGACGGCGCAGGCGGCGACCAGCGGCAACGCCGCCAGGCCGAGCGATACGAGGCGGAACCGCATGGGGAATACTCCAAGGGAAGGGGCGCGCGGCCCGGGAAGATCGGCCGCGCGCCCGTTGATCAGCCGGTCAGAACGAGAAGCCGGCCGACAATTTGATCGTCCGCGGCGGTCCTTCCATGTTGTACGCGGCCGGATTGCGCTTCCCGGTCGTCGCGTTGAAGCTGGCGAAATTGTGGTCGTCGAACAGGTTGATGATGTCGATGCGGAACCGCAGCCGTGCTTCCTCGCTGAGAAACTTGATCGGCACATATTTCGTCGCCGACAAGTCCATCTGGCGATAGCCCCACAGGTCGCCATTGCCCTCGGTCTTCGTCGAGACGATCGTCCGCTGCGGCGGGGTGCCTGCGGTGTGGATGAACGTCGCGAGATATTTGGGCGACGCGATCTGGAACTTGCCCGCCAAGGTGATGCCCATCGGGATATCGCCCGTGGCGGCGATCACGAAGCGGTGCTTGCGCGTTCCGGTCGCGGTGATCCAGGGATAGTCGTCGATGCTCGGGAAATCGAGCGCGAAGACCTCGCCGAGCTGCCGGTTCTCCTCGGCATCGGTGAAGGTGTAGGTCGCGTCGACGCTCCACGGCGAAGCCTTGGTGTAGCGCTTGGTGAGCTTGAAATAGGCCGTGTTCGCCTTCGTCTCGATCCCGTTGGTGCCCAGGATGATGCTGCCGAAAGGCGCAGGCCCGAACCCGAACGGCGAGTCCGGGTTGCCGGACGGCGGGAAGAAGGTGCCGTCGGGCCGGCGGTTGCCGAGCACATAGGCGAAGCCGTCCTTGCTCTGGACGTAGCTATAGCCGACCTCGAGGTCGAGAAGGTCGAAATTGCCCCGCACGCCGAGGCTGAACTGGTCCGAATAGGGCACCTTCAGGTCGTTCTTGATGAAGCGCAGCTCCCGGCCGGCGCCGACCGGCAGCCCCGCGATTAGCGCGGCGCGTCCCTCGGGCGTCAGATAGGCCGGATTCCAGGCGATGCAGGTTGCGCTCGGCGTGCAGACGTTGAGCGCGTCGCCCGGATTGTTGAAGTTGAAGGTGCGGTTGGCGAACAGCCCCTGCGCCAGCTCCTGCTGGATGAAGTCGAACTGGGTGCGGTCGTAGGAACGGCCATAGCCGCCGAACAGCACGAACCGCTTGTCCGCATCGAGCGCATAGCTGAAGCCGATGCGCGGCTGCCATGCGCCGGTGAACGCCTTGCGCTCCTTGCCGGTCGAGATGAAGTCGTCGATGTCGAAATTGGCGTTGGCCAGGTTCATGTACGGCGGCGTGACGGTGCCGTTCGGCGCGGTGTAGGACGCGCGGCCGGCGACGAACTCCGCGATGGCCGGATCGTGCACATAGTCGAGGAACGCCGGGGTGCGCTCATAATCCCAGCGCAGGCCGAGGTTGAGCGTCAGGCGATCGGTGACCTCCCAATCGTCCTGCGCGTAGATGCCGAACTGGAAATTGTCGGACACGATGTTGGGGTCGCCATTCCCCACCGGGGCGGCGAACTCCATGCGATAGGGGATCTCGTCGTTGAACGTGCCTCCGCCCGGATTGTAGTTCACATTGTAGGTGAAGATCGGATTGACGCCGTTCTGCGTATTGGTGTTCAGCGTGATCCACTTCGCCTTCACGCCGACCTTGAAGGTATGGCCTTCGAAGCCGGTGTAGGTGAAGTCGTCCGAGACCTGCCAGCCCTTCTGGCCCTTCTCCTGGAAGTTCCGGCCGGCGCCTGTCACCAGAATGTCACCGCGCCGCGTGCCGGTGAGGGGCGGGGTGTTCGGCACCGTCGCGTTGAATCGCGAGACATTGCCGAATTCGACCGGCCGCGGGTTCCAGGTCACGTCTTCATAGGCGACCTTGAGATCGTTGACCCAGGTATCGCCGGTGTGCTCCCACCGCGCCAGGCCGCGCCACTCCTTGACGTTCGCCAGGCCGCGCGTGTTGAACGCGTTGATCCCGGTGTTGAACTGCTCGCCGGTCTCGTCGCGATACTTGAGCGAGAATTCGAACAGGTCGCGCGAGGTCGGCGTGAAGTTGAGCTTGCCGAAATAGAGGTTCTCGTTGAACGTCTCGTTCTGCGGTCCGAAAAGCTGCTGATATTCGGTCGGGAAATAGCTCGGCGCCAGGTCGAGCCCCGGAATCACGTCGCGGGCGCGGACGATGCGCTTGCCCTCATAGGTTCCGAAGAAGTGCAGCACGTCCTTGATGATCGGCCCGCCGAGCGCGCCGCCGAACTGCATGTCGCGGGTCTTGATCTTCTCGATATGCCGGGGGAAATTCTCGCTCGGCATGCGATCGCGCAGATCCTGGTTGGTGAAGTCGAAGAACGCTTCGCCGTGGAACTCGTTGGTGCCCGACTTGGTCACCGCCGTGATCGCGACCGAGCTGACCTGGTCGAACTCCGCCTTGTAGTTCGAGCTGATCACGCGATATTCGCCGACCGCGAGCTGCGGGAAGGGGTTGCCCTGAGTCGAGTCCTGGCCAGTGACGCCGCCCTTCAGGACATAGTCCTTCTGCCCGATGCCATCGATGAAGATGTTCACCGCATTGGCGCCCTGCGCGCCGCCGCGCAGGCTGGTCTGGTCGCTCTCGTTGGTGACGAACTGCACGCCGGGCGCGAGATCGGCGAACGACATGAAGTTGCGGTTGGTCTGCGGCAGCTGCTCGATCAGCCGCTGCGAGATGTTGCGGCCGACCTCGCCCCCCTCCATCGAGCGGATGCGGCTGCCGGTGATGATGATCGCGTCGTCCGCGCCCTCAGCGATATCCGGCTGCGAGAAATCGAAATCGAGCACGGCATTCTGCGCGACATTGAGCTTGAACTCGTCGGTGCGGCGCACGCCGCTGGGCGTGGTGAGTTCGAGGCGGTAGTTGCCGACGGGGAGCGAGACGAACTGAAAGCCGCCATCCGCGTCGACGGTGGACGTGCGCGTGAAGCCCGTGTCGACATTGACCGCGGTGACTTGCGACACGCCGCCTTCGGCCTTCACCGTGCCGCGCAGCGAGGCATTCGATACCTGCGCATGGGCAGGGGCGGTGGCGCCGATGGCGAGCGCGGCGGCGCCGCTCGTCCAGGCAAGCGCGACGGCGGCCGCGCGAACCCGCGAACGCCCGACGAAATCGGCTTTGGTGATGTGGAGCAACTTCACTGCATCCCCCCTGCGGTCGGTGACAACGTTTACCTTCGCCGCCGTCTCCGCTTCGGGAAGCGACTCGGCGGCGCGCTTTTATGTTCTTTGCGCGAAAACTGTAACCGGTTTCATTAAGTCCCGGTAGCCACCGGACATGAGGTGAACGTTCCCAATGTCATATCGCCGTCATGGTGTTGCTCGCGGGTAACGCTGGCCCCGTGGCAGTGCCCGGAGCTGGATGGGCCGTGCAGGGTGCGCGCGCGGCGCGTTAACCCTTTTACGGCCCCTTAACCCTGTGTGCTTACGCCATCCAATCTGAAGAGGGGAGCTCGCCTTGCGCATTCTGATCGTGGACGACGAGCCGGGGATGCACGAATCCTACCGCCAGTGCTTCGGCGGTGCGAGCCGCGAGCAGGGCGCGATGCTCGACGCCATGGCGGCGGAGCTGTTCGGCGAGGGCGAGGCGGCTGCCCATCGCGAGGAAGCGGTCGAGTTCGACACGGTCCATTGCATGCAGGGCATCGAGGGCGTCGCGGCGGTCGCGAGCGGCCTCGAGCGCGGCGAACGCTTCGCGGTCGCCTTCATCGACATCCGCATGCCGCCGGGGATCGACGGCAAGGAGACCGCGAAGCGGATCCGCGCGCTCGATCCCGACATCAACCTCGTCATCGTCACCGGCTTCTCGGACTTCTCCCCGCTCGAGATCAGCCGCGCCGCAGGGCCGGCCGACAAGATCTTCTACATCGCCAAGCCGTTCCAGGCCGAGGAGGTGGTGCAGACCGCGACCGCGCTGGGCAAGCGCTGGCAGGTCGACCGCGAGCTGGCGGCGGCGATGCTGCTGCTCGAGGAGCAGAAGGCCGAGCTCGCCGCCAACGAGAGCAAGGCGACGCATCTCGCCAACCACGACAGCCTGACCGATGCACCCAACCGGCTCGCCTTCATGCGCGCGCTGACCGATCATGTGCGCGGGCCCGACGTCTTCGCGATGGCGATGATGGATCTCGACCGGTTCAAGCTGGTCAACGACACGTTCGGGCATCTCGCCGGCGACGAGCTGATCCGCATGGTCTGCGGCGTCGTGCGCGAAACCACGCAGGATGCGGTACCGGGGGGCGGTTTCGTCGCGCGGCTCGGCGGCGACGAGTTCGCGGTGCTGATCAAGGTGACCGGCGAGGACGAGGCGGTGATGGCGGTCGAGCGACTGCTGCTCGCCTGCGCGACCACCTTCACCGTGTTCGGCCATTCGGTGCAGGGCTCGGCCTCGGCCGGCCTGGTCATCGTCCAGCCGGGCATGCAGCACGACCCGATCGACGTGATGCGCCGCGCGGACCTCGCGCTCAACGAATCCAAGAAGGCGGGCCGCGGCGTGGTGCGCGTGTTCGACGAGAGCATGGACGAATCGATCCGCTTCCGCCGCCAGATCGAGGGCGGCCTCAGCCAGGCGATCGCCAATGGCGAATTGCGCCTCATGTACCAGCCGATCGTCGCGCGCGACGAGATGGAGGTCGTCGCGTTCGAGGCGCTGCTGCGCTGGAACAGCCCCGAATACGGCCATATCTCCCCGGGCCTGTTCATCCCGATCGCCGAGGAATCGAACCTGATCCACGAGTTGGGCGACTGGGTGCTCGACGAGGCGCTGGCGATCCTCCGGCAATGGCCGGGGCAATATGTGTCGGTGAACTTCTCGCCGCGCCAGTTCCGCCGCCAGAATTTCGTCGGCCATGTCGTCGAGCGCGTGCAGCGCGCCGGGATCGAGCCGGGCCGGCTGCAGATCGAGATCACCGAGACCGCGATCTTCGACGATGCCGAGCGCGCCGCCGACACGCTCTATCGCCTGCGCCAGATGGGCTTCCGCATCGCGCTCGACGATTTCGGCACGGGCTATTCCTCGCTGTACAACATCCGCAAGTTCGCGCTCGACTGCCTCAAGATCGACAAGAGCTTCATCGACGGCATGGGCAAGGAGCGCGAGAGCGCCGCGATCGTCCATTCGATCATCCATCTCGGCCGCGCGCTGGGCATGGAGGTGGTGGCCGAGGGCGTCGAGACCGAGGCGCATTTACAGGCGCTGCAGCTTGCCGGGTGCAGCCATTACCAGGGCTATTATCTCGCGCGGCCGCTGGAAGCCGAGGACGCCGCCGAGCTCGCGCACGAGCGGTTCATGGCGCCGGCCAAGCCCGGTCCCGTCCAGGTCGAATTGGCGGTGCCGGGCAACGGCACCGAGGGTTGATGCCGGGCCTCCGCGCAGCGATCGTGCGGCTGCGCCGCCGCGTTCCCGTCTCGCTCGGCGCCAAGCTGGTCGCGATCCTCACCGCGGTCGCGCTGGTCGGCGCGGGTGCGGTGACGCTGCTGCTCGCGCTCGTCATCACCCCCGGCTTCGACCAGCTCGAACAGGCGGCGGTCGACGCGCATGTCGAGCGCACCCGCGCGGCGCTGGCCGAATATGCCTCCAAGGTCGAGGCCTCGGTGCGCGACTATGGCGACTGGAACGAGAGCTACGAATATATCCAGGCGCCGAACAAGGCGTTCGAGGAGGATAGTTTCGCGGCCTCCGCGATGATCAACCTCGGCGTCAACGGCATGGCCTATGTGGCGCCGCAGGGGAAGGTCGTGATCGCGCGCTGGCTCGACATGGAGACCGGCCGCGACGTGCCCGAGATGCGCGCGCGCATGCTCGGTGCGATCGCGCGGATCGACCTCGCCCGGGTGCTGGCCAACGACAATTCGGCGAGCTTCTACGTCCGCCTGGGCGACCGGATCGCGGCGATCGGGGTCGCCCAGGTGCGCCGCACCGACGGCAGCGGACCCGTGCGCGGGCACGTCGTGATGGCGCGCCTGATCACCTCGCAGCAGCTCTCGACCTTGCTCCAGCTCAAGGCGGTGCTCGACGTGCCGCACCCGGTGCCCGACGCGACCGTGATCCGGCACGAGCATGCGCTCGCCGTGGCGGTGCCGGTGCGCGGCGCCGACGGCACGCCGGTCGCGAGCGCCACCTATCAGGTGCCGCGCGACCTGTCTGCGCTCGGACGCAACATGCTGATCCTCGCGGTCGGCGGGACGATCCTGCTGCTCTTGATCGTGATGGCGGTGCTGAGCCTGATGATGGCGCGGCTGGTGCTGCGCCCGCTCCACCGCGTCGAGCGGCACATGGGCGTGGTGCGCCGCTCGGGCAACCTGCTGCCGCTCACCGATGCGCCGCGCGGCGACGAGATCGGCAGCCTCGTCACCAACTTCAACGCGATGCTGAGCCAGCTCAAGGATCTGCGCGAGCAGGTCGAGGTGCAGTCGTTCGAGCTCGGCCAGTCCGAAAGCGCGGTCGCGGTGATGCACAATGTTCGCAATGCGCTGAACCCGGTGAGCACGGTGCTGAGCCATAGCCTGATGCCGGCGCCGGTGGCCGACCGCGCACTGCTCGACCGCGCGCTCGCCGAACTGGCCGACGAGGGCATCCCCGCCGCGCGGCGGCAGAAGCTCGCCGCCTTCCTCGCCGCCGCGCTCGAGAGCGAGGCACGGGCGCGCGCGGAACGCGACGCGCAGATGGAGATCGGCCGCGAGGCGCTCCACAATGTGCTCGAGATCATCGGCCGGCAGCAGGAACAGGCGCATGAGCGTCCGCCGCTCGACAGCTGCAACGTCACCGACATCGTTGCGCGCAACGCCACGATCGCGCGCTATTCGGGAGGCAGCTCGATCGCCTTCCACTTCCCGTCCAAGCCGCATTGGGTGATGGCCAACCGCGTGCTGCTGAGCCAGGTTGTCGGCAACCTGTTCGCCAACGCGGCCGAGGCGATCGCCGCGACCGGGCGGGAAGGGGGCACGATCTCCGTCAGCATCCGCGAGATGGAAGGCAAGGTCGAGGTGACGATCCGCGACGACGGCGAAGGCTTCGACCCGGAGACCGCGGCGAAGCTGTTCCAGCGCGGCTATTCCACGCGCGCGCAGAAATCGGGCGGGCTCGGGCTGCACTGGTGCGCCAATTCGATGGTCGCGATGGGCGGCAGCCTGGCGCTGCGCAGCGACGGCAAGGGCCAGGGCGCGCGCGCGGTGCTGACGCTGCCGGCGTCGGATGCAGCGCGCGAGGGGATGGCCGCTTAGGCGACCGACGACCTCCAGTGGAGGTGGCCGGACGGCGCCACGTCATCCTTCCGCCGCAGGTAGGGCGCGACGAGGTTGCGGGCACGGAAGAATTCCTGGCGGTCCGGGTCGAGCGTGTCGAAATTGCCGATCACGCGGCGGCATTTCTCCGACCGGCACTGGCAGATCATATGCCAGTTCGACTGGGCGAGCGTGGTCGAATAGTCCCAGCTGATCTCGTCGCCCGCCGTGATCGGCCGCAGCGCGACCAGGACCACCCCGTCCTCGGTGAAGCGCAGCCCCGCATTGGGGTCGCAGCTGTGATTGACCAGATCGTCGAGCTGGCCCGACGGACCCATGTAGTGATCCGGGGTGACCTGGACGAAGCGGTCGTCGCTGCCGCGCATCAGGCTCGGCACCTCGGTGACGTGGAAGCGGCGGCCGGTGAAGCGCATCAGCTCGGCGCCCTCGGCGAAGCGGCAGGTGGCGTAGACCGCCTTGCCGAGATGGTTCTCGCCCACCGCGAACAGGTTGCGCGACGGGCGGTAGCGGTCGAGGATCAGGAAGCGCCCGCGCTTCCAGCCGAGCGAGCGCAGCGGGTTGATCGTGGCGAGCCCGATCATGAACCAGATGCTGGCGTGGCAGGCGAGCTCGACGAAGATATAGGCGAACTCGTCGAACCCGGTGCCGCCTGCGCGGGCCGCGACGAGGAGGGTGGCGAGGTCGCCCAAGGTCCACAGGCCCCAGGCCGGCGAGCGTTCGCGGCCACGGTCCTTCCACACGCCCGCCCAGGTCGGCCAGAAGCTCACGGGCACCGCGGCGACCACCAGCATGTGCGCCCAGAATGCCTCGCGGAACGCGACCCAGATGATCAGCGCGGCCAGGCAGGTCGCCATGCACACCGACTCGACATTGGTCGGGGGCGCCCAGTTGGAGCGGCGCCACAACGCGATCGTGACGACGATGCAACAGGCGGCGGAGAGCAGGAACACCCAGCCCTGCGGCGAGCCGGGATTGACCGCGTGGTAGGTCAGCGCCTCGATCGCGGCGGATGCGCTCCAGATAAGCCAGGAGGCGCGGTTGGGCTGGACGATCTCCCGCCGCATGCCGAGCAGATAGACGGCATAGGCCGCGAAGCTGAATCCCATCGCCAGCACGAACCAGAAATCGGTCGTCATCAGCCCCCCTTGCCAAGGGGCCGTTTACCTTATCCGGTAAGCTTCGTCAAAGCGCGACTCGTGCTGAGTCCGCGAGTCGTGGCGATTCACAGCTCGTGCTTGGCAACCAGTTCCAGGATCGGAGCGGCCAATTCCCTGCGACAGATCAGCAGGTCCGGGAGGCTCGATCCGGGCTGATTGTAGACCAATGGCGAGCCGTCGATGCGCGAGGCGTGGAGCCCGGCGGCGAGCGCCACCGCGACGGGGGCGCAATTGTCCCACTGATGCTGGCCGCCCGAATGGAGGTAGACTTCGGCCTCGCCGAGCACGACCGCCATCGCCTTGGCGCCGGCCGAGCCCATGCCGACCGTTTCCGCCGGAAGCGCCTGCGACACCGCGGCGCACAGCGCGCTCGGCCGGGTGCGGCTGACCAGCATGCGTGGCGGCGACATCGCCGGCCGGAGCGCGGGCGGCGCGTCGCTCGTCAGCGTGACGCCGCGGCGGGGCAGGGCGACCGCGCCGATCGCGGGTGCGCCGTCGATCGCGAGCGCGATGTGCACCGCCCAGTCGTCGCGCCCCTCGGCGAACTCGCGCGTGCCGTCGAGCGGATCGACGATCCACACGCGGCGCGACGCGAGCCGCGCGGAATCGTCGGCGGATTCCTCCGACAGGATCGGGTCGTCCGGCCGCGCCGCGCGCAGCATGTCGAGGATCAGGCGATTGGCCTCATGGTCGCCGCGCGCGCCGTCGGCGTCCTCGGCCTGGATCTGCAGCAGCAGCTTGCCCGCGGCATCGGCCACGGCATGCGCCAGGCGCGCATCATCCATGGGCGGCTCCGTTGCCGGTCGTGAACGAAGGGAAGTCAGCGGCGGCGCTGGAGTTCGCGGCGCTTGGCCCTCGCACTCCCCGCCATGCGCAATCTTCGCCAGTGCGCCTTATGGCGATAGACGAGCGCGGCCGCAGCCGCGCCGGCGAACAGGGTGGCGAGCATGCCATAGGCAATCCACTCGCGGACCTCGAGGTCAGCCAAAACTCAACTCCACTAACCGACGCGGCGAACATGCGCGTCAAAGCACCGGAGACCAGATACCGACGATATGTTCGATGATCAATTCCGCAGCTTCCTCCGGGGTCGTCCGCGTGGTGTCGATCCGGATTTCCGGATTCAGCGGCGTCTCGTAGGGGCTTGAAATGCCCGTGAAATTGGCGATCTCGCCGGCGCGAGCTTTTTTGTAGAGCCCCTTCACGTCGCGCCGTTCGGCTTCCTCGATCGGCGTGTCGATATGGATTTCGAAGAACTCGCCCTCCGGCATCATGTTACGCACCATCTCGCGTTCCGCACGGAACGGCGAGATGAAGGCGGTGAGCACGATCAGGCCCGCATCGGCCATCAGCTTGGCGACCTCGCCGACGCGGCGGATATTCTCGACCCGGTCGGCGTCCGAGAAGCTCAGATCGCGGTTGAGCCCGTGGCGGATATTGTCGCCGTCGAGCAGGAAGCTGTGCTTGCCCATCGCGTGCAGCTTCTTCTCGACGAGGTTGGCGATGGTCGACTTGCCCGACCCCGACAGGCCGGTGAACCACAGCAGCCGCGGATGCTGGCCCTTTTGCGCGGCATGAAGGTCGCGGGTGATCTCGACCGCCTGCCAGTGGACGTTCTGCGCGCGGCGCAGCGCGTTGCGGACCATCCCCGCGGCGACCGTCGCGTTGGTCAGCTTGTCGATCAGGATGAAGCCGCCCAGATCGCGGCTCTCGACATATGGCTCGAACACGATGCCGCGGTCGGTCGCGATCTCGGCGATGCCGATATCGTTGAGCTCGAGCGTCTTGGCGGAGAGCTTGGCCAGCGTGTTGATGTCGATCGCATGCTCGGGCTCGCGCACCATCGCGCTCACCGTCTGCGTCCCGAGCTTGAGCCAGTAGCTGCGGCCGGGGAGCAGCGGCTGCTGGTCCATCCACACCAACGTCGCGCTGAACTGATCGGCGACCTGCGGCGGGTCGCCCGCTGTGGCGATCACGTCGCCGCGCGAACAGTCGACCTCGTCGGCCAGCGTCAGCGTGACCGACTGGTCGCGGCCGGCCTGGTCGAGATCGCCGTCGAAGCTGACGATGCGCCCCACCGTCGTGGTGCGGCCCGAGGGCAGGATGCGCACCGCGTCGCCCGGCTTGACCGTGCCGCTGGCGATCGTCCCGGCGAACCCGCGAAAGTCGAGATTGGGCCGGTTGACCCATTGCACCGGCATGCGGAAGGGCTGCGCCTCGCCATCGTCGCCGACGGGCACGGCCTCGAGATGCTCGATCAGCGCGGGGCCGCGATACCAGGGCGTGTTGCCGCTGGGGCCGGTGATGTTGTCGCCCTTGAAGCCCGAGATCGGGATGGCGGTGAAGTCGTCGATGCCGATGCCGGTCGCGAACTCGCGATAGTCGGCAACGATGTCGCCGAACACCGTCTGATCGTAGCCGACCAGGTCCATCTTGTTTACCGCGAGCACGATGTGCCGGATGCCGATCAGGTGCGCGAGATAGGAGTGGCGCCGCGTCTGGGTCAGCACGCCCTTGCGCGCGTCGATCAGGATCACGGCGAGGTCGGCGGTCGACGCGCCGGTGACCATGTTGCGCGTGTACTGCTCGTGGCCGGGGGTGTCGGCGACGATGAACTTGCGCTTCTCGGTCGCGAAGAAGCGATAGGCGACGTCGATCGTGATGCCCTGCTCGCGCTCGGCGGCGAGGCCGTCGACCAGCAGCGCGAAGTCGATCTCCTGCCCCTGCGTGCCGACGCGCTTGCTGTCGGCCTCCAGCGCGGCGAGCTGGTCCTCGAAGATCATCTTGCTGTCGTAGAGCAGGCGTCCGATCAGCGTGGACTTGCCGTCGTCGACCGAGCCGCAGGTGATGAAGCGCAGCAGCGACTTGGACTGATGCTGCGCGAGATAGGCGCCGATGTCGGACGCGATCAGCGCGTCGGGGCGGTAGGAGGAGGTCATCAGAAATACCCCTCCTGCTTCTTCTTCTCCATCGACGCGGCCTGATCATGGTCGATCGCGCGGCCCTGGCGCTCGCTGGTGGTGGTGAGGAGCATTTCCTGGATCACGTCGTCGAGGGTCGCCGCCTCGCTCTCGACCGCGCCGGTCAGCGGATAGCAGCCGAGCGTGCGGAAGCGGATCGAGCGCTCGACCGGGATCTCGCCCGCGAGCGGGAAGCGGTCGTCGTCGACCATCAGGATGAGACCATCACGCACCACCGTCGGGCGCGGCGCCGCGAAATAGAGCGGGACGATCTCGATATTCTCGGCGCGGATATATTGCCAGATGTCGAGCTCGGTCCAGTTGGAGAGCGGGAAGACGCGGATGCTTTCGCCCTTGGCCTTGCGCGCATTGTAGAGCCGCCACAGCTCGGGCCGCTGCGCCTTGGGATCCCAGCGGTGGCTGGCCGAGCGGAAGCTGAACACGCGCTCCTTGGCGCGGCTCTTCTCCTCGTCGCGCCGCGCGCCGCCGAACGCCGCGTCGAAGCCGTATTTGTCGAGTGCCTGCTTCAAGCCCTCGGTCTTCCACATGTCGGTATGCAGCCCGCCATGGTCGAAGGGGTTGATCCCGCGCGCCTCGGCCTCGGGGTTGCGGTGGACGAGCAGCTCCATCCCCGCCTCGCGCGCCGCCCGGTCGCGCAGCGCATACATGTCGCGGAACTTCCACGTCGTATCGACATGGAGCAGCGGGAAGGGCGGCGGGGCGGGGTAGAAGGCCTTCTTGGCGAGGTGGAGCATCACCGCGCTGTCCTTGCCGATCGAATAGAGCATCACCGGGCGCTCCGCCTCGGCCACGACCTCGCGCAGGATATGGATGCTCTCGGCTTCGAGCCGGGCAAGATGGGTAAGCGACTGCATGCGCGCCGATCTAGTCACACGAATCGCGCGCTGCGATCTAGATAAAGTTTAGCCCCCACCAGCCGGGGGCGGGGCGGGATCCAGGCCCGGGATCAGGCGGCGCGCTTCTCGAGCTGCCAGCCGCCGGGGCCCTTGATCATGGCCGCGCCGCAGCCCCTGCACCGGCCATGGTGGTGGCGGCTGCCGATGACGACGCTGCTGCGGTCACGCTCATGATAGCCGAGCGCACAGCGCGCGAGCTGAACGATGTCCATGTTGACGCCAATCCTTCGCTGGGACGGAAGCCGCCATACGATCCGAATCTTTCGAATTGAGGACAGCGCAATTCGTCAGGCGTTGCCCTTCTGGTGCGGCTTGCCGACGCCGACGAGCTCGAGCCCGGCACGCTGCGCTTCGGCACGCGTGTAGATGTTGCGCAGATCGATCAGCAGCGGCCGCTTGAGCAGCGACTTCATGCGGCCGAGGTCGAGCGCGCGGAACGCGTCCCATTCGGTGACGATCACCAGCGCGTCGGCATCTTCGGCAGCGGCATAGGGGCTGGCGGAGAATTCGACGTCATTCAGTACCTGCTTGGCCTGCTCGACGCCCTCGGGGTCATAGGCCTTCACCCGCGCGCCCGCATCCTGCAGCGTCTGGATCACCGCGATCGACGGGGCGTCGCGCATGTCGTCGGTGTTGGGCTTGAAGGTGAGGCCGAGGATCGCGACGGTCTTGTCGCGCACTTCGCCGCCCATCGCCTTGATGACCTTGCGGCCCATCGCACGCTTGCGCTGGTCGTTGACCTGCACCGTCGCCTCGACGATGCGCAGCGGCGTCTCGTTGTCGTCGGCGGTCTTGAGCAGGGCCAGCGTGTCCTTGGGGAAGCACGAGCCGCCATAGCCGGGGCCCGCGTTCAGGAACTTGCGGCCAATGCGGTTGTCCATGCCGATGCCGCGCGACACTTCCTGCACATCGGCGCCGACCTGCTCGCACAGGTCCGCGATTTCGTTGATAAAGGTGATCTTGACCGCGAGGAAGGCGTTGGCGGCGTATTTGATCAGCTCGGCGGTGCGGCGGCCGGTGAACAGCAGCGGCGCCGACTGGTTGAGCGAGAGCGGGCGGTAGATGTCGCGCATCACCTGGCTCGCGGCTTCGTCCTCGCTCCCTACGACGACGCGGTCGGGGCGCTTGAAGTCCTCGATCGCCGCGCCCTCGCGCAGGAATTCGGGGTTGGAGACGACCTTGATGCCCTTGTCCGGCGCGATCCGCGCGACGATGCGCTCGACCTCGTCGCCGGTGCCGACCGGGACGGTCGACTTGGTGACGATCACCGCCGGCCCTTCGAGCGCGGCCACGATCTCCTCGGCGGCGGCGAAGACATAGGACAGGTCGGCATGGCCGTCGCCGCGGCGGCTCGGCGTCCCGACCGCGATGAATACCGCGTCGGCGCCCTTCACGCCTTCGGCCAGATCGGTGGTGAAGGAGAGGCGTCCCGCCTCGACATTCGATGCGACGAGCTCGGCGAGGCCCGGCTCGTAGATCGGCATCACATTCTGGTGGAGCAGCTCGATCTTGCGCGCGTCCTTGTCCACGCACACCACGTCATGCCCGAAATCGGAGAAACATGCCCCCGACACGAGGCCGACATAGCCGGTGCCGATCATCGCAATGCGCACGCCAAAGCCCTTTCGCTGAGAGTTACGGCGCTCTTAGCGGAACAGCGGATGACGGCAAGTGGGGTGGCTGGCCGCGCGCCGAGCGGGCACGAAAAAACGCGCTACCTCAAAGAGATGCGCGCGAACGTCGATTTAGAACATAGCCCGGGCAAACCGTTGCCGCGGCAACCCGCGGTGGCGGCGGCCCGGGCTAGGAGCGCTTACCAAGGGCGAAGCTGGTCGCCGTAGGTCTCGCGAAAAAACAGATCGAACATTCATTTTCTCCCATCGTGCGCATCACACGCACAGCGAATTCCTTAATCGAAAATTAATGATGAAGCAATGATTAACGACAACGATGGACAAGCGCGGGCCCGTGCCGATCGTTTCGTCCTTAAGAGTTCCTTCAAGAGTGGGGATTATTCGCGGACATGATGTCCGAGCGTGTCGAACCCGCCGCCACCGCCACGCCGCCGATCCCGGCGGCCGGAAAGCTGTCGGCCGCGGGACCGGCCCGGCAGGGCATGTCGCGGCCGATCGTGCTGTCGCGCAGCCGGCACGGGCTTCGCAGGGACGCGGGCGACGGCACCGCCATCAGCCTGTGGCGCGCCCTGTCGTTGTGCGAGATTGTCAATTTCCAGACGCTTCGCCGGCATCTCGGCCGCTCGCGCGCGGATACGCTGGTGCACGACCTTGCCGATCATATCGCCGGGCTCGAGCCCGATGCCCGCCCGGCGCCCACGGGCCGCTCGCAGCTCGAACTCGCGTTCGAGGCCGATTCAGCGGAATCGGCGACTGCGCTGGTCGAGCGGCTGGCGCGCGCGTTCACGCGGGCGGTCGATCTCGACGGTGAACGGCATCTCATCCAGCTGCGTTGGGGCGTTGCGGTCGCTCCGGTGATGGACGACGACGATGTGCGGCTCGCCGAGGCCGCGGAATCGGCGCTGGCGCAGGCGCGCGCCGAATCGCGCATCGTGACGCTCGACCTGTCGCGGACCGATGTGGCGTTCGACCGGCTGGCGCTGATGCGCGAGCTGCCGCGCGCGATCACCTCGGGCCAGCTGTTCCTGCAATATCAGCCCAAGGTGCACGTCCGGAAGGAAGCCGTGGTCGGCGCCGAGGCGCTGGTGCGCTGGCGCCATCCGGTGCGCGGCCTGATCCTGCCCGGGGACTTCATCTCGGCCGCGGAAGAGGGCGGCGAGATCGCCGGCCTCACCTTGTGGACGCTGCGCCAGGTGATCACCGACCAGCAGGTGCTGGCGGCGCATGGCTATGACATGCCGGTGTTCATCAACATCTCGGGCGTGCTGCTTGCGGACAGCGCCTTCGTGAACGAGGCGTGCCGCGTCATCCAGGAATCCGGCGCAAAGATCGGGTTCGAGATCACCGAGACCGCGGTGATCCGCGATCCCGAGAGCGCGATCGGCCATCTCCAGCGGCTGTCGGAGATCGGCATCCCGCTGGCGATCGACGATTATGGCGCCGGCCTGTCCTCGCTCGCCTATTTGAAGCAGCTGCCCGCGGCCGAGCTCAAGATCGACAAGATGTTCGTGATGCAGCTCACCAGCAGCAACCGCGATCCGCTGATCGTCCGCTCGACCATCGACCTCGCGCATGCGCTGGAGATGGAAGTGACCGCCGAGGGCGTCGAGACGCCCGCGGCGCTGGCGCTGCTCAGCGTGATGGGCTGCGACATGGTGCAGGGCTTCCTGATCAGCCGACCGATCGCGCTCGATGCGTTCATCCGCTTCCTGGACGAAGACGGCCACAAGGCCGCGTCGGCGATCCGGCCGACCTTTGCGCGGCCGGAGGGCTTCCGGCGCAAGAGCGGCTGATGCGGCGCCTGCTCGCCCTCGCCGCGATCGCGCTCCTCGGCCTGGCCGCACCGGCGGTGGCGCAGGAGCGCGACGCCGCGCAGCTGATCGATCGCGCCAAGGCGGCGATGATCACCCAGCCCGGCGAGGCGCTGCAGCTGGCGGCGCAGGCGGAGAGGCATGCCGGGGCGATCCGCGATTCGCGCGGCAAGGCGGTCACCACCGCCACGGCGCTGTGGCTGCAGAGCGAGGCGCTGATCCGTTCGCGCAATGCCGCCGCGGCCGCGCCCAAGGTCGCGCGCGCGCTGAAGCTGATCAGCCCGTTCCAGGAACCGAGCAAGCTGCGCGGCGACCTGCTTCTCGCGCGCGCGGGCATCCAGCAGGCGCAGCTGCGCCCGGCGGAGGCGCTGGCCTCGCTGCAGGAAGCGTTCAAGATCTTCGAAGCGGTGGGCGAGAAGCGCAGCCAGTCGATCGCCCTCCAGACGATCGCGATGCTCTATATGGACGCCAACGACCTTGCCAGCGCCGACAAGTATCTGGGGCAGGCGGCGGAGGTCTATGGCGGCGATCCGCGCCTGTTGCTGTTCCTCTACAACAACCGCGGCAACGTCCTGCTCCAGATGGACCGGGCCGATCCCGCGATAGCGCAATATCGCAAGGCGCTGCCCATCGTCCGCACGCTCGACAGCCCCGTCTTCGAGGCCCGCATCCTGGGGAACATCGCGCGCGCGCTGATCTCGGAGAAGAAGCTCGACGAGGCCGACGCCGCGATCGGCGAGGCGCGGGGAATCCTGCGCGGCGTGGACGACAAGGATGCCGAAACGCAGCTGCTCTCGATTGCCGCCGACTCGGCCTATCATCGCGGCAATCTGGTTCGCGCGCGCGCGCTGATCGAGCGCAGCTTCGAAGGCGTGAACCTCGCGGAGACGGCGCTCCCGTTCCGCGATGCGCATCTGACCGCGTACAATGTCTATCGCGCGCTCGGCGAGGGCGCGCTCGCGCTGCCGCATCTCGAGCGCGTGCGCAAGCTGGGGGACGAGGCGGCGCAGCTCGCCACCTCGACCAACCTCGCGCTGATGGCGGCGCGCTTCGACTATGCCAATCAGGAGCTGCGCATCGCCAATCTCAAGGCCGAGGAAGCCCGGCGCGAGGCGGCGTTCCAGCGCACCCTGCTGTTCGGGGTCGGCGGAGCGACGCTGATCATCATCACCCTGCTCAGCATCGGCCTGTTCACGATTCGCCGCAGCCGCAACCAGGTCCGCGCCGCGAACGCCGAGCTCAACCAGACCAATGTCGCGCTCGAAAAGGCGCTCAAGGCCAAGACCGAGTTCCTCGCGACCACCAGCCACGAGATCCGCACGCCGCTCAACGGCATCCTCGGCATGACTCAGATCATGCTGCGCGATCCGTCGGTGCCCATGGAGACGCGCGACCGGCTCGGCATCGTGCACGGCGCCGGCATGACGATGCGCGCGCTGGTCGACGACATCCTCGACGTCGCCAAGATGGAGACCGGCAACCTCACCGTCGAACTGGCCGCGACCGATCTCCACGCGATGCTCAAGGACGTGACGCGGATGTGGGAGGAGCAGGCGCGCGGCAAGGGCGTCGGCTTCGTGCTCGACGCCGGCGACGCGCCGCGCTGGATCGAGACCGATTCGGGGCGCCTGCGACAGATGCTGTTCAACCTCCTGTCGAACGCGCTCAAGTTCACCGAGAAGGGGGAGGTCGCGGTCAAGGCGAGCACGGCCGACGGCCGGCTGCGCATCGCGGTGTCCGACAGCGGCATCGGCATCCCGGCGGAGAAGCACGAGGAGATCTTCGAATCCTTCCGCCAAGTCGATGCCGGCACGACGCGCAAGTTCGGCGGCACCGGGCTCGGCCTCGCCATCGTGCGCAATCTCGCCCGGGCGCTGGACGGCGACGTGTCGGTCGCGAGCGTCGAGGGGGAGGGGACCACCTTCACCATCGACCTGCCGCTGATCGAGGCGGATGCGGCGGACGCGGGTGCCGCGGCCAGCGGGGCGGGCGAAGCCGCGGTGGTGCTCGACCGCAACCCGATCGCGCGCGGCATGCTGCGCACGTTGCTCGAACCGAATTTCGCCGGGGTGCAGTTCGCCGCGACCCCCGAGGAGGCGCTTCCGCTGCTGCCCGAAAACGGCCCGGCGCTGCTGCTCGCGGACGAGGCGACGCTGAAGGCCGCGGGCGAGGATCCGCTGCCGGTGCTCGCCGAGCTCGCGGCTGCCGCCCATGCGAAGCGCGCCCGCGTCGCGATATTGTGGGTTAAGCCGGATGAGACGATGCTGAGCGCGCTCGCGGAAGCCGGCGCGGATCTCGTCATCGCCAAGCCTGTCGCTGGCGCCGCACTGGTAGAAGCACTAGTTGCCGGACGCACAGAAAATTGTGCATCATCGCCCGCCTCGACGCTTGTGTCGCAAGCAGCTTGAGACGATAGCACACATATGATCTCATCG